>NZ_CP015249.1:952846-1270462 GCF_001632775.1 Dokdonella koreensis DS-123 | reverse complement strand
GTTGCTCTGATCTTCTGCCGTGGTTATCTGGTGAGGATTGCTGGCACAGAAAAGAGCAACAGCAACATCAAGAGCTTTCGTCCGCTGCGCGGCCGAGTCCCTTTTTGCGGCAGCCATCCCTGGCCGCCGCCCTCCGGGCCATCGCTGACGCGATGTCAAAAATGTCTCCCGGACATTTTTTGACGGGCCAAAAGGAACCAAAAGCCCTCTCGCCCGGCGCAAGCCGATCCGGCTGCGCCGGATCGGTTCCCTGCACTTCTCGGGCGACGAGGCACGGCGCCTCAACTCGCTTCGCTCAAACACGGGGCGCCTCTGCGGCCTCATCGCCCTCCTGCTCGGCTTGCTTTAGGGCTACAAAAGCCAAAAGCCCGAGCAGGAGCCACAGCAAGAGCAGCGGCACGAGCAGAATGATCTCGCAAACGGACGAGAACCTCTGCTGCTGCGCCGCGCTACGGCGAAGCCCCTGCCCCGCGCGGCGCGGCGTTCTTGACGTAGCGCTCGAGCCAGCGGTCGGTCTCCGCCAGCATGTGCAGGACCGATTCGCGGGCGCGGTAGCCGTGGCTCTCGTTGGGCAGCATCACCAACCGCGCGGTGCCGCCGAGCCCCTTGATCGCCGCGAACAGGCGCTCGCTCTGGACCGGGAAGGTGCCGGGGTTGTTGTCCTGCTCGCCGTGGATCAGCAGCAGCGGATCCTTGATCCGGTCGGCGTAGTTGAACGGCGACATCGCCTGGTAGACCGGCTGCGCCTGCCAGTAGCTGCGCTCCTCGGCCTGGAAGCCGAACGGCGTCAGGCTGCGGTTGTAGGCACCGCTGCGGGCGATGCCGGCGCGGAACAGCCGCGTATGCGCGAGCAGGTTGGCGGTCATGAAGGCGCCGTAGGAATGGCCGCCGATCGCGATCCGGTCGCGGTCGGCCACGCCACGGCGGACCACCTCGTCGATCGCCGCCTGGGCACCGGCGATCAGCTGCGGGATGTAGGTGTCGTTGGGCTCGGCATCGCCCTCGCCGACGATCGGCATCGACGGATCGTCCAGCACGGCATAGCCACGCGCCAGGAATGCCTGCGGACCCCAGTAGCTGATGAAGTTGAAGCGGTACGGCGAATCGGTGACCTGGCCGGCCGCACTGGCCGATTTGAACTCCTGCGGATAGGCCCACATCAGCAGCGGCAGCGGACCGTCGCGACGCGCGTCGTAGCCCGGCGGCAGGTACAGCGTTCCGGTGAGGTCCACGCCGTCCTTGCGTGCGTAGCGGATCTGCTCCTTCCTGACGTTCTTCAACTGCGGCGTCGGGTGCGCGAAATGCGTCAGCGCCACCGGCGCGCGGCGGCCGCTGCGGATCATGTAGTTGGCCGGTTCGGTCGGCGACTCGCGCGTGACAAGCAGCCGCTCGCCACGCGCGTCGAGCAGGGCCTGCGGCCGCTCGTAGTACGGCGCCTGCGAATGGAACAAGCGGGTCTTGCGGCCATCGTCCAGGTCCAGGCGATCGACGAACGGACGGTCGCCTTCGGGCGAGGCGCCGTCGCCGATCAGGAACAGCGCGCGACCGCCCTCGGCCAGCAGCAGGCGCGGGTTGCCGGCGGCATCGGCGACCGTCACCGGCGTGCCCGGATCGTTGTAGCGGTCCTCGAACGAACCTTCGCGCAGCAGGCGCGGCGCGGTGTCGGGCGCATCGGGCGCGACGCGCCATTGCCGGATCGCCCGGCTCTTCCACCAGTACTCGTCGATCAGCGCGAGCTGGCCGTCGCCCCAGGTGGCACCGCCGTAGCGCAGGCCCAGCCGCGCCAGCACGACCGGCGCACGGTCGAACGGGGCGGCCTGCATCAGGACATCGTCACGGACCTCGGCCTCGCGTGCGGGATCGCCGCCGTCCCGGGCCTCGGCCCAGACCAGGGTCGCCGGCGCATCGCTGCGCCAGTCGATCGAGCGCACGCCCTCGCGCACGGCGTCGTTGCCGACCGGCAGGCCCTCGACCAGCGGCAGGGCGGCGACCGCATGGACGAGTGCGCCGTCGCGGCCGAGCACCTCGATACGGCGCGGGAAGCTGTTCACCGGAACGAGGTACGAGAACGGTCGCTCCGCGCGCTGGGCGAGCACGTAGCGGCCGTCCGGCGACGGCGATGCCGACAGCCACAACGCCGGCGCGCCGAGTCGCTCGACGCGTCCGGCCAGGTCGACGCGTGCCAGCTGCGAGCGCAGGTAGTGCTCGAACACGCGCGCGTCACCTTCGTTGCGCAGCAGGTCCTGGTAGGTGCGGATCTGCTTGACGCCGCTGCCGGTCGCGGTCTCCTGCACGGCCGGGCCGACCGGCGTGGTGTCCGGTGCGGGCGCCGCGCCCTGCCCCTCCGGCTGCAGGTGCACGAGCAGGCCGCTGCTGTCGGGCAGCCAGGTGTAGCCGCGGCCGGCCACCGTGTTGAGCCCACTGGCGAGCCGCCGGGCGGCGCGCGCCGGCACGTCGACCAGCCACAGCTCGTTGGCGCCGGTCGCGGCATCGACCCGGTTGAACGCCAGGTGGCGCTGGTCCGGCGACCACTGCACCCCGACGATTCCCAGCGGGGCCGGCAGGCCGGCCAGACGGATCTCCTTGCGCGTGCCGACGTCGAGCAGCCACAGGTCGGCGCCGAACGAGAACCGGCTCTGCGCATAGGCACGCGGATTGATGCGCAAGCCGGCGAGCTTGAGCTCCGGCTGCGCCACCACGTCGATGCCCGGCAGCGACGGCACCTGCATCAGGGCGGCCAGGTCGCGTTGCGGGCCCAGGAACAGCTGCGGCGGTCGCGCCGCATCGACGATGGCCTGCAGCTCCGGGGCCGGCAGCGCGTAGCGCTGCGGCGCCGTGCCGTCCTGCGCCGCGGCGCCCAGGGTCCAGGCCAGCAGCCACGCCGTCGTCCACCCTCGCACGGTGTTCGCTCTCATCTCGATCTCCAACTGGTCACGATGGGGCGGCGGCCGCACCCGCGGCTGCCGATCGGCCGAGCATGGCAGCCGCCGGGGCCACCGGCCTGTGCCGTTGGTCGCCCGTGCCGGCGGTACCGGCGGCACGCCGGGACCGGCCGCGGTCGGCTAGGATCGGCACCATGAACGACACCACCAACCGCAGGCCGCTGGCTTCGCGCGGCAGCCGCTGGGCCCGGGCGCTGAGTACCGCACTGGCGCGCAGCGCGATCACGCCGAACCAGATCTCCGTCGCGAGCATCGCCTTCGCCGCCGCCGGCGCGGCCCTGCTGCTGGCATGGCCGACACCGCCCGGCCTGGTGCTGTGCGCGCTCTGCGTGCAGCTGCGGCTGCTGTGCAACCTGCTCGACGGCATGGTGGCGATCGAAGGCGGCAAGTCCTCGCCACTGGGCGCGCTCTACAACGAATTTCCCGACCGCATCGCCGACTCGCTGCTGATCGTGGCGCTGGGCCACGCCGCGCTGATGCCCTGGCTCGGCTGGCTCGGCGCGCTGCTGGCGGCCCTCACCGCCTACATCCGCACCACCGGCGGCAGCCTCGGGCTGGCGCAGGATTTCCGCGGCCCGATGGCCAAGCCGCACCGGATGGCGGTGCTGACCGTGGCCTGCCTCGCCGGCGCGCTGGAGAGCCTGGCCGGCGACACGCGCTACGCCCTGCTCGCTGCCGCGGCGGTGATCGCCGCCGGCTCGGCCCTGACCTGCGTCACGCGCACGCACGCTCTGGCCAGGCAGCTGCGCACGCGCGGCTGAATGTCGTGCACACGGACGGGCCGGCCTCGCGGCCGGCCCGCCGGCTGCCTAGTCGCGTTCCTCGTGCACGACCTCGCCGGTCACCGGATCGATCCGCAGCTCGACCCGCACACCGGCCGCATTGGTGGCGTCCGCTTCCCAGTAGCCGTCGTCGAATTCCAGGTTGCGGATGTTGCGGTAGCCCGCGGCCGCCAGGCGTTCGAGGATCTGGGCGGCGCTCAGCCCACCGGCCACCGGGCCGCCTTCGACACGCTCCTCGACGATCGCGCCCGTCCAGCCGTGGATGCGCAGCTCGACGCGCCGCCCGGCGGGATTGCGCGCATCGGCCTCCCAGAAGCCGTCGTCGAACTCGAGGTCCCGGATGGCGCTGTAGCCGGCCGCTTCCAGCCGCTGGCGCACCGTGGCGGCCGTCAGCGGCGCGGCGGCGCCGGTGCCGCCCGTCGCGTGCAATGCACCGGTGGCGGCGTCCAGCACCAGGTCGACCCGCGCGCCGGCGGCGGAGGTCGCCTCGGCGGTCCAGTAGCCGTGCGCGAGCGTCAGGTCGTAGACCGCGAAGTAGCCGGCCTCGTCGAAACGCAGGAGCGCGTCGGGCGCGCCGCCGGTGACCGGTCCTTCGGCCGGTGCCTCGGCGGCCGCGGCAGGGAGCGCGGTGGCGCCGGCCAGCGCCAGCGCGAGCAGAAGGGGCTTGATGGCATGCATGGGGAGAGTTCCGATGATTTCCGGCCGATCGCCGGCCGACGCACGATCGCGTCGTGGGCCTAAACCGGTTTTGACGGTATCGTTCACGATGCATTTACGCCCGCATCCGGAGCATCCGCGCATGCTGCGCCCCCTCCTGCTGATTGCCCTGTATGCCTTCGTCCCGGCGCACGCCGGTGAGCACGATGCCGTGCGCCGCGCCGTCGAGGCCGGCGAGATCCGGCCGCTGGCCGAGATCCTGGCCACCGTGCAGGCCCGCTATCCGGGCCGCATCCTCGACGTCGAGATCGACCGCGCGCGCGACGGCCGGCGCGTCTACGACATCGAGCTGCTCGATGCCGACGGCCGCAAGATCGAGGTCAGCGTCGATGCCGCCACCGGCGCCCTCATCGAGCCGGAGACCGTCGGCGTCGATGCGCTGCTGCCGTTGTCGCAGATCCTGCGCGCGGTGCTGGCCGACCATCCCGGGCAGATCGTCGACGTCGAGCTGGAACGCGACCGCGAGGACCGTGCCGTGTACGAGGTCGAGCTGCTGACCGCCGACGGCCGCACGCTGGAGCTGGTCATCGACGCCCGCAGCGGCCAGCCGCTCGACGACGGCAGCCACGGCCACCCGGCCGGCGAACCCCTCCGGCCGCTGCCCGACATCCTCGACCAGCTGCGTGCGAGCCATCCCGGCACGGTGGTCGAGGTCGAGCTGGAACGCGACCGCGCCGGCCGCCGCTACTACGAGATCGACATCCGCGACGCCGACGGCCGCACGCTGGAGCTGCGCATCGACGCCGTCACCGGCGTGATCCTGCACGAAGGCGAAGCGGACTGATGCGGGTACTGCTGGTCGAGGACGACGCGGCGCTGGCCGAGCGCCTGCGCGAGGTGCTGCAGGCGGCGGGCCTGCTGGTGGAAATCGCCACCGACGGCCGCCAGGCGGCCTTCCTCGGCTGCACGGAAGACTACGATGCGGCCGTGCTCGACCTCGGCCTGCCGGGCCAGGACGGCATCTCGGTGCTGCATCACTGGCGTGAGCAGGGCCGCGACCTGCCGGTGCTGATCCTGACCGCGCGCGGCCGCTGGAGCGACAAGCTGGCCGGCTTCGGCGCCGGAGCCGACGACTACCTGACCAAGCCGCTGCAGCTGGAGGAAATCGTGCTGCGCCTGCGCGCGCTGGTGCGCCGCGCACGCGGCCACGCCGATCCGGTACTGCGGGTCGGCACGCTGGAGTTCGACACGGTCACCTCGCGCTTCGCGCTCGACGGACGCACGCTGGCGTTCACCGCGCAGGAACAGCGCATCCTGGCGTACCTGATGCACCGGCCGGACCAGGTCGTCAGTCGCAGCGAGATCGGCGAGCACGTCTACGCCCGCGACCTGGAGCCCGATTCCAACACCGTAGACGTCCTGATCGGCCGCATCCGGCGCAAGCTCGGCCGGCCGCTGATCCGCACCGAGCGCGGGCTGGGCTTTCGCCTCAGCGCGGACGACCGCGCGCGCGGATGAAGCGCCCCGGCCTCGGTGCGCGGCTGCTGCTGCTCGGCCTCCTGGCCGCCCTGCTGGTCGCCGGTATCGGCGGCTGGCTGCTGCGCGCGAACATGCACGCGATCCTGCTGCGCGGCTTCGAACAGCGCCTGGCCGAGCATGCCGACCGCATCGCCGCACGCCTGCACGCGGCCGGCGGCGGTCGGATCGTCCACGAGGAGCCGCGGGCTGCCGACGACTTCGGCCGGATCTTCTCCGGCTGGTACTGGCAACTGGCCTACGCCGACCAGCGGCTGCATTCGCGCTCGCTCTGGGACGCCGACCTGCCCACCCCGCCACCGGCCGGCGGCCTGCTGCGCGTGGCCGGGCCGCGCGGCGAGCCGCTGCTCGGCCTGGCCCGGCCGCTGCGTTTCGACGCGGTGCAGGGCACGCTGTACGTGTTCGGCCCGGCCGAGGAGATCGATCGCGAGCGGCGCGGCCTGGACCGGCTGCTGGCCGGTACCCTGGCCGGCCTCCTGGTCGCGCTGGCACTGGCCACCCTGGTCCAGGTGCGGCTCGGCCTGCATCCGCTCAGGCGGCTGCGCGAGGCGGTCACGGCGGTCCAGACCGGCCACGCCGAGCGCGTCGGCGCCGGCTTCGGCCCGGACCTGGACCCGCTGGCCCACGAACTCGATGCCGTGCTGGAACGCAACGCGCGCGTGACCGCGCGGGCGCGCAGCCATGCCGCCGACCTGGCGCACGCGCTGAAGAAGCCGCTGGCGTTGATCGCCACCGACACCGCGGCGGGCGATACGCGCCTCGCGGCCGAGGTGCGGACGATGACCCAGCTGATCGACCGCCATCTGGCGCGCGCCGGCAGCGGCGCTGGCGACCGGCGCCGGATCCCGGTGGCCGCGCGCATCGGCGCGCTGATCGAGCTGATGCGGCGCCTGCACGCCGATCGCGGCCTGGACTGGCGCCTGCGTGTGCCCACGGATCTGCACTGGCGCGGCGAACCCACCGATCTGGACGAGATGCTCGGCAACCTGCTCGACAATGCCGGCAAGTGGGCACGGTCCCGTATCGAGGTCACCGCCGAGGCCGACGACGCGGCCGGCGGCTTGCGGGTGACGATCGACGACGACGGCAACGGCCTGACGCCGGCCCAGATCGCCCAGGCCACGCGCCGCGGCCGCCGGTTCGACGAGACCGTCGAAGGCTCGGGCCTTGGGCTGGCCATCACCGCCGACATCGCCGAGACCTACGGCGGCCGCCAGGTGCTGGAAGCGAGCCCGCTCGGCGGCCTGCGCGTACGCCTGTCCCTGCCCGGGTGAACGATGGCGCCGGGCGGACCGGCACCGGCTGCAACGCTGCGGTGCCCACGGACGTCCTTGTCTGCAGGCAAACGGGCCGTCATCTGCGATCATCGACGGGCCGTTCCGCGCCGATCCACCCGAGGTACCGCCATGAACGCCAGACAACGTCTTCTCCCCCTCCTGCTCGCCGCGGTCGCGGCAGCCACCGCCGGTGCGGCCCTGGCCGCGACACCGGCACCGCCAGCCGGCCCGGCCTCGCGCATCGAGGTCACCTGGAATGCCCCGGACGAGCTGTCCGAGGTCCGCCAGTCCATCCGCGCGCAGCGCCAGCCGCCGCAGGACTGGCTGGAAACGCTCGCCGACCACCTGCGCCGGCGCGCCGACCGGCTGCTGCCACCCGGCGAGCGCCTGCAGGTGACGATCACCGACATCAAGCTGGCCGGCGACTTCGAGCCGTGGCATGGCCCGCAGTACGACGACGTGCGGTTCGTCAAGGAGATCTACCCGCCACGTATCGACCTGCACTACCGCCTGCTCGCCGAGGACGGCTCCACGCTGCGCGAAGGCGACAGCAAGCTGCGCGACCCGGCCTTCCTGACCCGCAGCGCGGCCGGCAGCAGCGACGGCCTGCGCTACGAGAAGCGCCTGCTGGACGACTGGCTGCGCCGCGAATTCGGCCGTCAGCGGGCCGCCGCCAGCCGCTGATCGCCGCCCCGGATCGGCCCCGCTCGAATCCGGGGCCGATTGCGAGGATACTGTGACGAGGCGCACAGTCCGGCAGGGGGTGTCGTGACGACGAGGGCGCCCGCCTTGGCGGAGGATCGTCTCGAATGCAGTCCGTACCGGTTTCGCATCGCCTGCTCGGCGTCTTGTTCACCGGCGCCGGCATGGCGCTCGCCCTTCCCGTCGCCGCCGCCTGGTCCACCGACCCGGCACTGAACCTGCCCCTGGCCGATCGCGCCGGCGAGGAAGTCCAGGCCAAGATCCTGCCGCGCAGCGACGGCGGCTTCTACGTCAGCTGGTTCGACAACACCGACGGCGGCTACGACCTGCGCCTGCAGCGGCTGGACGTCGACGGCAACGAGCTGTGGCCGCACGGTGGCCTGCGCATCGCCGATCGCAGCTACAGCTCGACGACCGACTACGGCTTCGACGTCGATGCCGCCGGCGATGCCCTGCTGTCGTTCCAATGCTGCACCCAGGGTGCCGGCGACGAGCGCATCGTCGTCGCCAAGGTCAGCGCCGCCGGCAACCTGGCCTGGGGCGCCGGCGGGATCGCGGTCTCCACGCTCGGCGAGGGCGCCGTGGTCTCCTATGTGACCGCCACCGCCGACGGCGGCGCGGTCGCCGCCTGGGTGAACGACGCCGGCCAGGGGCGCCTGCAGAAGCTCGACACCGGTGGCGCGCCGCTGTGGACCGCACAGGGCGTCACCCTGCCGGGACCGGCGAGCGGCTTGAAGTTCCTGTCCGACGTCAAGGGCGCCGGCGCGGGCGATGCCATCGTCGCCTGGAGCAACCAGTCCGGCGCGACGCGGATCCTGCGCGCGCAGAAGCTGGCATCCGCCGACGGCGCCGTGCTCTGGGGCACCGACGGCGTGCGGGTGGCGGACGTCGGCAACCTGCAGGCCGGCTACTTCCCGAAGATCATCGCCGACGGCGCCGGCGGCGCGGTGTTCGCCTACTACGACATCAGCGGCGTCGCGTTCAACGTCCGCGTGCAGCACCTGGATGCGGCCGGCAACCGGCTGTTCGGCAACGACGGTGCGCTGGCCACGACCGACGCCAGCAAGGGGCACTTCGCGCCCAGCGCCAGCTACGACCCGGCGACCGGCACCACGCACCTGATCTGGATCGACGGCACCACGATCAACCAGCAAAGCTACGACGGGCTCTACGCCCAGCGCATCGACGCCGCCGGCCTGCGCCAATGGGGCGATGCCGGCCGCGAGCTGGTACCGATGACGATCTCGACCGACGGCGCCCACGCGCTGTCGCAGCTGGTGGCGCTGCCGGCGCCCGGCGGCCTGCTGGCCAGCTGGGTCACCGGCAACACCGCGGTCGCCGCCAACCCGATCTCCAGCGTGCGGCTGGACGCCGCCGGCAGCCTGGTCTGGCCCGCCGTCGTGCACGTCAAGGACCGCCCCACGCGCACCTCGCGCCTGGCCGGCGCCACCAGCACCGCCGGCTACGCCGCCCTGGTCTGGAGCGACGGCATCGGCAACGACAGCGCCACCCAGGACGTGCTGGCCCAGAACCTGAGCTACGCCGGCCAGCTCGGACCGGTCAGCGACACGCTCTTCACCGACGGCTTCGATCCGTAGCCGCCGCCGCCAAAGCGCCCGCAGCGAAGCGACCGCCGCCCTAGCATCCGTCATACACTTTTGCCATGCGGATCGTCACCCTTTAACCTTGCCCCCTGGCTCGCACCGCCCTCCTGGAAGCATGAGCAAGCAACTTGCACTGGTCATAGACGACGAACGCGACATTCGCGAACTCCTGACGTTGACGCTCGGCCGCATGGGTCTGGTGGTCGACACGGCGGCCAATGTCGCCGAAGCGCGCCAGCGCCTGTCCGAGACGCGCTACACGCTGTGCTTCACCGACATGCGGCTCCCGGATGGCTCGGGCCAGGACATCGTCGAGTTCGTCGCCGGCCAGTACCCGGAAACGCCGATCGCGATGATCACCGCCTACGGCAACGTCGACGCCGCGGTCAATGCGCTCAAGGCCGGCGCGTTCGATTTCGTCTCCAAGCCGGTCGACATCAACGTGCTGCGCCGCCTGGTGCAGACCGCGCTGAAGCTCGGCGAGACCAAGCGCGCCGAGCAGGTCGCGAGCGGCAGCAAGCTGATCGGCGAATCGGCGCCGATGCAGGAGCTGCGCGCGACGATCGCCAAGATCGCGCGCAGCCAGGCCCCGGTCTACATCGCCGGCGAGTCGGGCGTCGGCAAGGAGCTGGTGGCGCGCCTGATCCACGAGCTGGGTCCGCGCTCGGCCACACCGTTCGTGCCGGTCAACTGCGGCGCGATCCCGTCGGAGCTGATGGAGAGCGAGTTCTTCGGCCACAAGAAGGGCAGCTTCACCGGTGCCCACGCCGACAAGGACGGCCTGTTCCAGGCCGCCCACGGCGGCACGCTGTTCCTCGACGAGGTGGCCGAGCTGCCGGTCCACATGCAGGTCAAGCTGCTGCGCGTGATCCAGGAAAAGGCGGTGCGCCCGATCGGTGCGCGCGCCGAGGTTCCGGTCGACGTGCGCATCCTGTCGGCCACGCACAAGAACCTCGCGCGCATGGTCGACCTCGGCGCGTTCCGCCAGGACCTGTTCTATCGCATCAACGTCATCGAGCTGCGCGTGCCGCCGCTGCGCGAGCGGCGCGGCGACATCCCGCTGCTGGCCGGCCGCGTGCTCGAACGCCTGGCCCGCGACAGCGGCGGTGCACCCGCCCGCCTCGGCGAGGACGCGGCCGCGGCACTGATGACCTACGAGTTCCCCGGCAACGTGCGCGAGCTGGAGAACGTGCTCGAACGCGCCGTCGCCCTGTGCGAGGACAACGTCATCGCCGCGGCCGACCTGCGGCTGATCCCGGCGCAGGCCGGCGGCAGCGGTGAACCGGCGGCCGCGCCACCCGCTGATGCCCCTGCCGGACGACCGGCGCCGCCGCCGTTCGCGTCGGCACCTCCGCAGCCGCTGCCGGACGCCGCGTTCAACGACCTGGCCGCCGCCGTCGCCGAGACCGAGCGAGCGGCGATCATGAAGGCACTGGAAGCCACGCGCTGGAACCGCACCGCGGCGGCGCGCCACCTCGGCCTGACCCTGCGCCAGCTGCGCTACCGCCTCGAGAAGCTCGGCATCGAATAGCGCCCGCCCGGCGGCCGGCATCGGACGCCCCGCCGCGACACACCGGGCGCGCGATCGCGATGCGTCCGGCATCCGGTCGCGCAGCCTGCGTGGCCCCCGTGTCCTCCACATCGCCACGCCTTTCGTTCGTTCGCCGCGCATCGGCGTTGAAGTCACCTCCGTTGCACGTGCGCGCTGCGCACCACTGACAGATGTGCGATGCCGGCGTTGTGCGCGTCGGACTACGCATCGCGCGCCGGCAGAGGCCGATCGCCGGCCGTGCATCGCACCCGTCGAGTCTCATCGCCGCCGCTGCGAAAAACAGGGATTTTTTCCTGACTACAGGGGAAAAAATCCTGACGCGTTGCGCCGCCGACAGGCGTTCGCGAGACCTGCAACGGGTCTGCGCAGCACGCAACGTGCAGCGGCATCGTCGATGACGTGTAGCGAAAGTGGCGCAGTCATGTGCCACGGGAGTGGCAACGCCGGCCGAAGCCATGACGCAATCACCGGATGCGTCGCGCGAACGACCGATCACGAAACGACATGATGTCCCGCCGTTTGCGCACGACAGCCTGCGGTTGGCCCGCTTCCTGCTCTTCCTATTACCCGCACCAGCCCGTCGAACACCATCGATGCGTGGTCGCGCTTTCGCGAAAGCGCTTGTGCAGCACGGCATCCCAACCAACAAGCATCCGGAGGGGTCATGAGGAAAGTCCTGTTATCGGCAACGGCACTGGCGACGGCGATCGCATCGACGCTGGCGCTGGCCAACGACAAGCTCGTCCAGCTCTCGCAGAGCGAAGAGAACTGGGTGATGACCGGCAAGAACTACAACGCCAACAACTACAGCAAGGCGACCCAGATCAACGAAAAGAACGTCAAGCAGCTGCGACCGGCCTGGACCTTCTCCACCGGCGTGCTCAACGGCCACGAGGGAACACCGCTGGTCGTCAACGGCACGATGTACATCCATTCGCCGTTCCCGAACCTCACCTTCGCGCTGGACCTGGACAACCCCACGCGCATCAAGTGGATGGACAAGCCCAAGCAGAACGCCGCGGCACGCGCGGTCGCCTGCTGCGACGTCGTCAACCGCGGCCTGGCCTACTGGCCCGGCGACGGCAAGGTACCGCCGCTGATCTTCAAGACCCAGCTCGACGGCCACATCGTCGCGCTCGACGCCACCACCGGCGCGGTCCACTGGAAGCTCGAGAACTCCGACATCCGCGTCGGCTCGACGCTCACCATCGCGCCGTACGTGGTCAAGGACTACGTCATCGTCGGCTCCTCCGGCGCCGAACTCGGCGTGCGCGGCTACCTGACCGCCTACGACGTCAAGACCGGCGAGCAGAAGTGGCGCGCCTACGCCACCGGCCCCGACGACGAGCTGCGCCTGGCCAAGGACTTCAACAGCGCCAACCCGCACTACGGCCAGTTCGGTCTGGGCCTCAAGACCTGGGAAGGCGACGCCTGGAAGATCGGCGGCGGCACCAACTGGGGCTGGTACGCGTTCGATCCGGGCACCAACCTGATCTACTTCGGCAGCGGCAACCCGGCGCCCTGGAACGAGACGATGCGCCCGGGCGACAACAAGTGGACGATGACGATCTGGGGCCGCAACGTCGACAACGGCGAGGCCAAGTTCGGCTACCAGAAGACGCCGCACGACGAATGGGACTACGCCGGCGTCAACGTCATGATGCTGTCCGAGCAGACCGACAAGGCCGGCAAGAAGCGCAAGCTGCTG
Source organism: Dokdonella koreensis DS-123 (assembly GCF_001632775.1). Lineage (NCBI taxonomy): Bacteria > Pseudomonadati > Pseudomonadota > Gammaproteobacteria > Lysobacterales > Rhodanobacteraceae > Dokdonella > Dokdonella koreensis. The sequence goes on along the minus strand of NZ_CP015249.1, from coordinate 1,257,702 downwards.
ACCCATCCGGACCGCAACGGCATCATCTACACGCTCGACCGCGAGAACGGCGACCTCGTCTCCGCCGACAAGCTCGACGACACCGTCAACTGGGTCAAGAGCGTGGACCTCAAGACCGGCCTGCCGCTGCGCGATCCGGAGTTCGCCACGCGCATGGACCACAACGGGCGCGACATCTGTCCCTCGGCGATGGGCTACCACAACCAGGGTCACGACTCGTACAACCCGGAGAAGCAGACCTTCTTCCTCGGCATCAACCACATCTGCATGGACTGGGAGCCGTTCATGCTGCCCTACCGCGCGGGCCAGTTCTTCGTCGGCGCGACGCTGAACATGTACCCAGGCCCGAAGGGTGATCGCCAGAACTACGAGGGCCTGGGCCAGATCAAGGCCTACAACGCGATCACCGGCGAGTACAAGTGGGACAAGATGGAGCGCTTCGCGGTCTGGGGCGGCACGCTGGCCACCGCCGGCAACCTAGTGTTCTACGGCACGCTCGACGGCTTCATCAAGGCACGCCATGCCGACACCGGCGACCTGCTGTGGAAGTTCAAGCTGCCGTCCGGCGTGATCGGCCATCCGATGACCTACACGCACAAGGGCACGCAGTACGTGGCGATCTTCTACGGCGTCGGCGGCTGGCCCGGCATCGGCCTGGTGCAGGACCTGGAGGACCCGACGGCCGGTCTCGGCGCGGTCGGCGCGTTCAAGAAGCTCGCCAACTACACGCAGATGGGCGGCGGCATCATGGTGTTCTCGCTCGACGGCAAGGGGCCGTACGACGACCTCAGCCTCGGCGAATACGCCAGCAACTGAAAGCCGGGCGCGGGGCGTCAGCGCACGCCCCGCGCCTTTCCGAGCCCACGGCCCGATGGAGTCACCGATGCCTTTTCCACTGCAAACCCGCCTGCCCCGCGCCTTCCGGATCGCCGGCTGCCTGCTGCTCGGACTCGTTCCGCTGCAGGCCGCCGCCGCGCCGGCCGAACTTCGCATCTGCGCCTCGGAGATCGAGGCCCCCTATTCGTACAAGGACGGCAGCGGCTTCGAGAACCGCATCGCCGAAGTGGTCGCCGCCCAGATGGGCCGCAAGGCGACCTTCGTCTGGTCGCCGCGCGCGGCCATCTACCTGGTGCGCGACGCCCTCGACAAGAACGAGTGCGACGTCGTCATGGGCCTGGACACCGGCGACGAGCGCGTCCTGACCACGCGGCCGTACTACCGGGCCGGCTACGTCCTGGTCACGCGCGCGGACCGGGAACTGGAGATCGGCTCCTGGAGCGATCCGCGCCTGGCCGCCATGGGCTCGATCGCGATGGGCTTCGCCTCGTCCGCCGAGGCGATGATGAAGAAGATCGGCAAGTACGAGGACAACGCCAACTACGTCTACTCGCTGGTCGACTTCAAGTCGCGCCGCAACCAGTACCTGCGCGTGGACCCGGCCCGGATGGTCAACGAGGTCGCGCAGGGCAAGGCCGACGCGGCGATCGCGTTCGCGCCGGAAGTCGCCCGCTACGTGAAGGCCTCGACGATACCGCTGCACATGCAGACCGTCCCGGCCGACGACACCGGTGCCGGCGAGCCGATCCCGTTCCAGTTCGACCAGTCGATGGCGGTGCGCAAGGGCGACCAGGCGCTGCTCGACGCACTCAACGACGCGCTGGTCAAGGCGGCGCCGCAGATCCGCAAGGTGCTCGGCGACGAAGGCATCCCGTTCATCCCGGCCGCCTCGTAAGGCAAGACCCACAACGCACATCCGGACCACCCGACAGGTAGACGATGAAGAAAACGATACGAACGGCCGGCGGCCTCGCCCTCGCGACCCTGCTGCTGGCCGCCACCGCGGCGCAGGCGCAGGCGCAGATCACCTTCCGCAACGTCACGGACGGCTCGGCCCTGGACCTGAACAATGCCCGCGAGGAAGGCCGCGACACGCCCGGCGTCAAGCAGTTCCTGGAGACCGGCAAGAATCCGTACAACGAGAAGCCCGCCTGCCTGAAGCTCGGCGAGGACCTGATGCTGACCGCCTGCTCGGCCTGCCACGGCCATTACGCGGAAGGCAAGATCGGCCCGTCGCTGACCGACGACTACTGGACCTACCCGGAAGGCAAGATCGACGAAGGTCTGTTCTCGATCATCTTCGGCGGCGCGCGCGCCCAGATGGGACCGCAGTACCTCTCGCTCACCCTCGACGAGATGCTGCAGGTGATGGCCTGGGTGCGGCACATCTACCACGGCCCGGTGGAGGCGGCCGACTGGATGACCGACGAGCAGCGCAAGACCTACAAGCCCTGGTCCCCGGACCAGAAGCTCGACGTTCCGGCCGGCGCGACCTGCGCACCGTGACCGGAGGCGGCCGCCGGCACCACCGGCGGCCCACACGATGGACGCCGGCCGCACCGGCCGGCGAACGATGACCCACCCGCAGCACCCGAGAGGACCGAAGATGAAATCGAAGACCGCACTCACGCGCACGACGCTGTCCCTGCTGGCGATCGGCATCGCCGGCCTGTTCGCCGGCAACGCCCTCGCCTACGACGGCACCCAGTGCAAGGAAGCCGGCAACTGCTGGGAGCCCAAGCCGGGCTATCCGGAGAAGGTCGCCGGCTCGAAGTACGACCCCAAGCACAATCCGGCCGAGCTCAACAAGCAGTCGGCCTCGATCACCGCGATGGAGCAGCGCAACGCGCAGCGCGTGGCGCACTTCAAGAAGACCGGCAAGTTCGAGTACGACGTCGCCAAGCTGCCCAAGCCCTGATCGCGACGGCCGCCGTCTCCGGCGACTGCCGGAGCGGCGGCTGCCGCATCGTCGCCGTGCCCGCCACCGGCCGCGGGCGCCCGTTTGCTCCCGCGTGCCCCGGTCCAGACCGATCTTCGTGAATACCCCGACAGCGCAGACGTCCCTTTCCCCTCTCGATCTCGACGCCTGGCGCCAACGCGCGCAGGCCTTCGAACGCGAGATCGCCAAGGCCGCCATCGGCCAGTCACAGGCCCTGCGCCTGCTCACCATCGCCGTGTTCGCACGCGGCCACGTACTGCTGGAGGGTGACGTCGGCGTCGGCAAGACCACCCTGCTGCAGGCCGCCGCGCGCGCGATCGGCGGCGCCTACGGCCGCATCGAGGGCACGATCGACCTGATGCCCAACGATCTGGTCTACCACACCTACCTCGACGATAACGGCCGCCCGCGCGTGGAGCCCGGCCCGGTGCTGCGCCACGGCGAGCACCTGGCGGTGTTCTTCTTCAACGAGATCAACCGCGCGCGGCCGCAGGTGCATTCGCTGCTGCTGCGCCTGATGGCCGAGCGCAGCCTGTCGGCCTTCAACCGCGAGTACGCATTCCCGTACCTGCAGGTGTTCGCCGACCGCAACCAGGTCGAGCGCGAGGAAACCTTCGAGCTGCCGGCGGCCGCGCGCGACCGGTTCTTCATGGAAATCGCGATCACCACGCCGGCGGACGCGCCGACGCGCCAGGCGCTGGTCTTCGATCCGCGCTACCACGACGCGGCCGCGCTGGTGGAGACCGTGGCTCCCGGCCTGCTCGACCCGGCGCAGCTGGACGCGGTGGCGCGCGCGATCCAGCGTCACGTTACGGCCAGCGAGAGCGTGCAGGGCTACGTCGAGGCGCTGTGGACCGCCGTGCGCCATCCCGCGCGCGCGGGCATCCGGATCGACGGCGTCGACATCGACCGCCTGGTCATCGGCGGCGCCAGCCCGCGCGGCATCGCCTACCTGGTGCGCGCGGCGCGCGTGCGCGCCTGGCTCGAAGGTCGCGACATGCTGGTGCCGGAGGACCTGCGTGCGGTGTTCTTCGAGACCGTCGCCCATCGCGTCTTCCTGGCACCGGTCTACGAAGCACGCCGCGCGACGATCCTGCCGGCGCTGTGCCGCGCCGTGTTCGAGACGGTGCCGGCCCCCTGACCGTCGTCCGATCCCCCTCTTGGCCGCCGCCTTGACCGCCGCCGACCTGCGCACCGCCACCGGCACGTCCGACGAGGCGACGCTGGCCTATGCGCTGCGCTGGCGCGTGCGCGGCCTGCGGCCGGGCGCGCACCGCGGCGCCGATGTCGGACCGTCCGGCCATTTCCGCCAGGTGGTTCCGTTCGACCGCAGTCCCGACCCGCGCCGCATCGACCTGCGCGCCAGCCTGCGGGATCCGTTCGACGCGCTCTACGTGCGCCAGTTCGAGCAGCGCGCCGCGGCAGCGGTCCAGCTGCTGGTCGATACCTCGGCATCGATGGCCTTCGACGACGGCGACGGCAGCGCGCTGGCGCGGGCGACCCGGCTGGCACGACGAATCGTCCAGGCCGCTCACGCGACGGGTGACGCCTGCGGCCTGACCGCCGGCGCCGACACGCCGGCCGTCGAGCGGCCCGCCCTGCGCCAGGCCGCGACCGAGGCCGTCGCCGCGCTGGAGTACGTCCCGGCGGCCGGCGCCGGCATCGACGCGCTGGTCGCGGCGGCCACCGCGCTCGGCCGCCGCCGATGCCTGGTCTTCGTGCTGTCGGACTTCGCGTTCCCGGCGACGGCGGCGGCGACCCTGCTCGACGCGCTGGCGCTGCACGACGTGGTGCCGATCCGCTTCGCGCACGAGGCGCTGCGGCGGCTGCCGCGCTACGGCCTGGCCGAGCTGGCCGACCGGGAATCGCACCGGCGCCGCCTGGTCTGGTTGCGGCCGGCCCTGCGCGCCCGCTGGCAGGCCGCCGAAGCCGCGCACCAGGCCACGATCGAGCGCCTGTGCCGCGAGCGCGACCAGCCACTGCTGGCCCTCACCGGCGGCAACGGCGCCGAAGCGCTCAGCCGGCACCTGCTGGAACGATGAAGCCGATGCGCGCGCTGCTGGCCCTGTCCGCCCTGCTCGCCGCCGCCACGTCCGCGGCCGCGCCGATCCGCGAGGTGCGGCCGCTCGATACCCGCACGGTCGGCTACCTGCTGGGCGACCGCGTGCCGCGCGCGGTGACGATCCGCGTCGATCGCGACTGGCACCTGCAGCCGACCTCGCTGCCGGCACCGGGGCCGCAGGCGTACTGGCTCGAACTGCGCGCCGTCAGCGTCGACGAACGCGTCGACGCTGACGCGCGCGTCTACCGCATCACTCTCGACTACCAGACCTTCTACGCGCCGATCCAGGCACTGGAACGGACGCTGCCGGCATTCGAGCTGGGTTTCGCGCGCGACGGCGAGACCGCGGCGGCGCGCGTGCCACCGTTCGTATTCACGATGTCGCCGCTGCGGGAGGTCAAGCGCGTCGCCGGCGGCGAGGACGGCGCGGACATCGCGCTGCGGCCGGACATCGTGCCCGGCCCGCGGCCGCTGCGGCCGGCGCTGGTCGCCCTGCTCGCCGGTGCCGGCACCGCAGTGGCGCTGGCGCTGCTGCTGGCCCGCCACTACGCGCGCTGGCCGTTCCAGGCGCGGCCGGCACGGCCGTTCGCGCAGGCCGCGCGACGGTTGCGCCGGGACAGGCTCGGCTATCGCGACGCGCTGCGGGTCCTGCATCGCGCGTTCGATGCGGCCGCCGGCCAGCGCGTGCTGGCCGAGGACGCCGGCCTGCTGATCGCGCGCCGGCCGCAGCTGGCGCCGCTGGCTCCCGACATCGCGCGCTTCTTCGCCGCCTCGCGGCTCGCGTTCTACGGTGCCGGGGAGGCCGAGGCCGGTGCGGTGCTGCCGGCCGCTGGTATCGCCACGCTGGCACGGCGGCTGGCCGCCGCCGAGCGGAGACCGGCATGAACGGCTGGTCGCACTGGCTGGTACTGCGACCGCTGGCGCTGGCCCTGCTGCCGCTGGCGCTGCTGCCGTGGTTCGTCAGCGCGCGCCGGGTATCGGACTGGCCCTGGCTCGGCGGCGTGCCGTCCGATCCGGGCTCGGCCTGGCTGGACCGCCTGCTGCGCCTGCTGGCATCGACGGCGATCGTGGCCCTCGTCCTGGCACTGGCCGGCCCGGCGCTGCACGGCCAGCAGATCGAACGCATCAGCACCGGTGCCCGCGTCGCACTGGTCATCGACCGCAGCGGCAGCATGAACAGCACCTTCGCCGGCCGCGCGCCCGATGGCGGCGAGGAATCCAAGGCCTCGGCGGCCCGGCGCCTGCTGAAGGACTTCGTTGCGCGGCGCGAGCACGACCGCGTCGGCATCGTCGCGTTCTCGACCTCGCCGATGTTCGTGCTGCCGATGACCGACCGGCGCGAGGCGGTGCTGGCGGCGATCGATGCGATCGACCAGCCAGGCCTGGCCTACACCGACGTCGCGCGTGGCCTGGCGATGGCCTTCGACCTGTTCGACCGGCGCGATCCGGCCGCCCCGCAGGCGATCGTGCTGGTCTCCGACGGCGCCGCCGTGATCGACCGCCGCGTCCAGGAGAAGCTGCGCGCCGCATTCGCCTCCCGCGCGCTGCACCTGTACTGGCTGTTCCTGCGCACCGAGCGCAGCGGCGGCCTGTTCGACCTGCCGGCCGACCCGTCCGACGATACGCCGCAGCGCATGCCCGAGCGCCACCTGCACCGCTTCTTCCAGTCGCTCGGCGTGCCCTACCGCGCGTTCGAGGCGGACAACGCGACCGAACTGGCCGCCGCCGTCGCGGCGATCGACCAGGCCGAGCGCGGCGAGGTGCGCTGGTTCGAAGCGGTGCCGCAGCGCGACCTGTCCGCTTACGCATTCGCCGTCGCCGCCCTCGCCTGCGCACTGCTGGCCGCCGCCAAGGCAGCCGAGGTGCGCATCGGGCCGCCGCTGCCGGAGCCGCCGCGATGACCGGCTCGTCGATCGCCCGACACCTGCGCGCGCTGCTGCCGGGCGCGCTCTGGACCGCGTTCGCCGTTGCGCTGGGCGTGACCGTGGCCGGCGCCGCCATGCTGCTGCGGCGCAGCGCCGACAATCGCACGATCGCCGCCCTGGCCGAAGGCCGCGACGTCGCCGTCGCCGACGACGCGACCGAAGCGGTGCTGTTCGCGCGGGCGCACTACCTGCTCGCGCGCGACCGGTTCGACGAGGCACGCACGCTGACCGAACGGATCGTGCTCGGCCGCTCGCGCGGCTTCGCGTTCGCCGTGCTCTACGACAAGGGCAATGCGCACCTGCGCCGGGCGCTCCTGATCGTCGACGCACACCGCTACGACGAGACGATCGCCGAGGTGAACCTGGCCAAGGAACACTACCTGCGGGCGCTGCGGATCGATCCGGGCGACTGGAACGCGAAGGTCAACCTCGACATCGCGATGCGGCTGGTGCGCGACTTCCCGGACGGCGAAGCCGAAGGCGACGAGGAACCACCGGCGCAGCCCGACCGGCTGTGGACCGACCTGCCCGGCCTGCCGCGAGGCGGGCCGTGACGGCGCTGCGCGATGCCCGCTTCTGGCTGCTGGTCGCCGCCGGCCTGCTCGCCCTGGCCGGTATCGCCGACCCGCAGGTCGGCTACCGGCGCCAACGCATCGACGCCCTGTTCATCGTCGACATCACCGGCAGCATGAACGTGCGCGACTACCGCCGCGACGGCACGCCGGAGAGCCGGCTCGACCACGTCAAGGCGACGCTCGCCGCGCTGATCGCCGACCTGCCGTGCGGCTCGCGCGCCGGCATCGGCCTGTTCGCCGAGCGGCGGCCGTTCCTGCTGGTCGCACCGGTGGAGACCTGCGCCAACTTCGCACCGCTGGCCGGCACGCTGGAACGCCTGGACTGGCGCATGGCCTGGGAAGGCGACAGCCATGTCGCCACCGGCCTCTACCAGTCGATCGCACTGGCCGCCGCGTTCGGCACCGACCTGGTGTTCCTGAGCGACGGGCAGGAAGCGCCGCCGCTGCACTGGAGCGGCCCGCCGCCGTTCGAGGGCGAACCGGGCAAGGTCCGCGGCCTGCTGGTCGGCGTCGGCGACCGCCTGCCTTCGCCGATCCCGAAGTTCGACCGCGACGGCCGCGAGATCGGTTTCCTCGGCGCCGGGGACGTCGTCCAGGAGAACCGCAGCGGCACCCCGCCGCCGGACGCGCAGCAGCGCGAAGGCTGGCATCCGCGCAACGCGCCCTGGGGCGCGGCCACGGCTGCCGGCGAGGAGCACCTGTCCGCCGTGCACGAGGACCATCTGCAGCGCTTGGCCGCCGCCACCGGCCTGGGCTACGCCCGGCTGGCCCCGGGACTGCGGCTGGACCGCGCGATCGCCACGCATGCCACGCCACGCGTCGCCGATGCCCGCCTGGCGCTGGCGCCGCTGCTCGCCGGCGCCGCCCTCGCCGCCGTGATCGCGGCCCTCGTCCCGCGACCGCGCCGATCCGCCGGACGGCCTCGCCGACCCGACACACACCCTTCGTTCCCGCTACCCCACAGGAGAACCCCATGAACATCCGCATCCGTGCCGCGGCCCTCGCCGCCGGCCTGCTGGCGCTGCCGGCGCTGGCCCACGGCCCGACGCCGCACAAGGCCGACGAAACGGTCGTCATCGCCCGGCCGCCGACCGACGTCTGGAAGGCGATCGGCGACTTCGACGGCCTGGCGCGATGGAATCCCGCGGTGAAGCAGAGCGCCGCCAGCAACGGCAACGCGCCCGGCTCGGAAAGGACCGTCGTGCTCGCCACCGGCGGCCAGCTGGTCGACAGCCTCGACACCTACGACGCCGCGGCGATGAGCTATTCCTATCGGCTGTACCAGGAGAACGTCGAGGTGTTCCCGGTCAGCTACTACACCGCCGAACTCAGCGTGAAGGCCACCGACGGCGGCAGCGAGGTGCTCTGGTCGGCGCGCTTCTACCGCGGCGACACCCACAACGACCCGCCCGAGAACCTCAACGACGAGGCCGCACAGCAGGCGATCCACCGCTTCTTCCGCACCGGCCTCGATCACCTGAAGAAAACGCTCGAGAAGTAAGGTTCCTCACCCATTCTCGGGAATCGATCGGCGGTCGTTGCCGTTGCTGTTGCCGTGCTCTCGCCCTTGCTGTTGGCGCCTAAAGCGAGCCGAGCATCGCAGGTCGGCCAGGCACGCTGCCCCAACTCGCTTCGCTCAGACACGGGGCGCCTCTGCGGCCTCGCCGCCCTCCGATGCTCGGCTTGCTTTAAGGCGAAAAAGCCAAGGGCAAAATCCAAAGCAAAAACCAAAGCCGAACGAGGCCGCAACTGAGCAAAGAACCAAAGCAAGCGGCGGCGATCCGTTCCGCCATGGACCTGACGAAGCTACCGCAGCAACACATACCTGGCACGCGCTACGCGAGATGAGCCCGAACGAACGCCACGCGGCAAGAGGCGCCTCACACCGCCGCATTCGGGCTCAGGGCGGCAGGGCCTACTTCGCGATGATGACGCCCCACGGCATCTCGCCGACCGCGATGTCCTTGAGCCTGGTGCGCGTCGCGGTGTCGATCACGCTGACGCTGTTGGAGCGGCCGTTGGCGACGTAGAGCTTGCGACCGTCCGGGGTGAGCGCCGGGTTCCACGGACGCTCGCCGACCTTGATCTCGGCGATCGACGCGCCCTTGGCGACGTCGATGACGGAGATCGTGCCGGCGCCGCCGTTGGACGCGTAGACGTAGGTGCCGTCCGGGCTCGCCGTCAGTCCCGCGGTACGCAGGCCCGTGGCGATGCTGGCGACCTTGCTGCGCGCGGCCAGGTCGATCACGTCGACCGCATTGGCGGTCTCCTGGGCGACGTAGAGCCGCTGGGTGCCGGGCACGAAGGCCATGCCGCGCGGGTGGCCGCTGGTCTTTATCAGCGCGACCGAGCGCGCCGCGGCGACGTCGATCAGGTCGAGGTCACTGCTCGCCTCGTTGCTGGTCAGCAGCCACTTGCCGTCGGGCGAGAACACGCAGTGCTCCGGATTGCGCCCCCGGGTCGGCACGTCGGCGCGGACCTTCAGCGTCGCGGCATCGACCAGCAGGATGTGCTGCGAGCCTTCGACGCAGACCGCCAGCGAGCGGCCGTCCGGCGAGACGGTGACGCCTTCGGCATCCTCCTCGATCGGGACGCTGGAGCGAACGGTGTCCGAGGCGATGTCGAGCGCGACCAGCTGGTTGTGCGCGGCGTCGATGACGAACAGCGTCTTGCCGGACGGATCCAGCGCGACCTGCTGCAGGCGCTTGCCGAACCGGCCCTGCGCGTTGAGCGTGCGTACCACCTCGTCCTTGCCGGTGTCGATGACCGAGATGCTGCCGCTGCGCTGGTTGGGCACGTAGGCGAGCGGCGCCGCCAGCGCCGAGGCGCCGCCGAGCGCGACCGCGGCGCTGGCCAGCATCGCGCACCATCGACGCGGCAGACGCATCGCGGGGGGCGGAAAAGATCGGATCATGGGAGGGTTCCTCGTTCGGGATCGGTGCACGGCCGCGCCGCCCCGGACGGGGAGGAGCGACCCTCGGGTCGCGCGCACCGCGGGCAGGGCCTGCCCGTCCGGTGCGCGCGGGATCGCATCCCTCAGTGCTTGCCGACGTCGACCGGCGCCGCCGTGGCGCTCTTGGAGGCATCGCCGAACTTGTTCGCCTCGCTGCCGCGCCAGTTCGAGCGGATGAAGGTGATGATCTTCCACAGGTCGTCGTCGGTCTTGACGATGGTGCCGAACGGCATCATCGGGCCGACCACGTTCTCCTTGCCGATGCGATGGTACCCGTCCTTCTGCAGCGCGTCGCTGCCCTCGGTCACCAGCCGGAACAGGGTGTCGTCGTCGCCGCCGTAGACCCAGGTGTCGTTGGTCAGCGGCGGGCACATGCCGCCGCCGCCGGAGCCGCCGTGGCAGCCGTTGCAGCTGGCGCGCAGGAACAGCTTGCGCCCTTCCTCGACGACCGTCTTGTCCGAATCCTGGTAGGGGTTCTTCAACTGGCCTTTCGGCGTCGCCTTGATGCGTTCCAGCGGCGGTATCGCGCCGGCCGCCGGTGCGGCGGCGGTCTCACCCGCGGCCGGGGACGATGTCGGCGTGCCGAGCAGGACGGCGGCCGCGAAGATGACCGGTAAACTTGCTGCAACTGCTTTGTTCAACACGTACAGACTCCTCACTTCGATTGCCTGGGATTGCCTGGGTTTTCCACCGGACGCCGCGTCAGCCACGCTGCGCCGATCCGCCTGAACCGCCACCGGACGCCCGCGCGTGCTGCAGCACCTCGACGACCGCCCGGTTTTCGCGCTGGCTGGCGATGCCGAGCGCAGTGGTGCCGTCCTCGCTGGCGGCACCCGCGTCGGCGCCTTTCTCCAGCAGCAGCTTCACGGCGTCGACGCGATTGGCCGCCGCCGCGATGATGAGCGGCGTGATGCCGGCCTTGTTCTGGGCGTTGACGTTGGCGCCCCGCTCGACCAGCTTGGCCGCCACGTCGTCCCAGCCACCGACGAGGGCGAGCATCAGCGGCGTGTAGCCGCCGCCGCCGACGACGATGTCGACGTTCGCACCGGCCTCCAGCAGCGCAGCGGCAGCGCCGGAGCGGCCGTGCTGGGCGGCGATGCACAGCGGCGTCAGTCCCTGCTGGTTGGCCGCCTCGATCTTCGCGCCCTTGGCCAGCAGCATGCCGACGATCTCGGGGCTGTCGCGCCAGGCCGCGTACATCAGCGGCGTCCAGCCGTCGCGGTCGGCCCGGTTGACGTCGGCACCTTGCTGGATCAGGAAGCGCGTCAGCTCGGTGTAGCGCGTCTTGACCGCGGTCAGCAGCGGCGTGTAGCCCTCGTCGTCCTGGGTGTCGATGTCGGCACCGTGCTCGAGCAGATAACGCACGCGCACCACGTCGCCGGCGGTGGCGGCGTTGGACAGTTCCGTGTTGGGATCGGCGCCTTCCTTCAACCAGCGCTTGAGCTGGTCCAGGCTGGCACCGGTGCCGCCCCGCGGCGTCGCCATCGTCGCCACCTCGGTCTGCACCGCGGGTGCCGCAGCCTGCTGCGCGACCAGGTCGCCACTGATGACGCACTCCGCGCACTGGACCAGCGGTACGCCGTACGCGTCGAGGATCGCGCGGATCTGGTCCTTGTGGCTGGCCAGAACCTCGTCGAGCTTGTCGCGCAGGCCGCGGTCGCCGCGCCGCACGCCCAGCGCCATGTCGAACTGCAGCGGCGGATCGGCGGTCATCAGGTTGACCGGCTGCAGCGTGATCGGCGCCTGCTTGATCGTCTTGTACCAGCCGGCGAACGGCCCCCAGATCGCGACCATGTCCAGCTCGCCGTCGATCATCCGCTGTACCTGGTAGCTCGGCTGATGCTCGGGCACGGTGGCGCCGTCGTAGCTGATGAAATGGGTGACGGTGTTTTCCTTGATGCCGTGGTCGGCCAGCGCCTCGCGGACCGAGGACATCTGGTAGACACCGATCTTGAGGGTCTTGAGCCGCGGATCGTCCAGGCTCTCGATCCGGTAGTCGCGCTCGCTGCGCGAGGCCAGCACGAAGGTGCTGCGGTAGACCGGCCGCGTGGTCAGCACGCGCTCCAGGCCGACCGGCAGGTCGAACATCACGTCGCACATGTTGGCGTCGAGCGTGCCGCGCATCAGGCCGCGCTCGGTCGACGGGCGGAAGTCGTACTGCACGCCGGTGCCGAGCGCCTCGCCGAGCACCTGGGCGATCTTGTTCTGGTAGCCCTCGCCCCTGTCGTTGGACAGCGGCATGTTGCCCGGGTCGGCGCAGACGCGCAGCGCGCGGATCTCCTGGGCGTGCAGCGTGCCGGCCGCCGTCGCGGCCAGGGCCGCCAGCGCCACCGTCACCTTCATCTTCTTGGTCCGGACCATTTCGGGTACTCCTGGCATTGCCGTGAAGCGATCGCGGCGTCCTCGACCTTGCGCGTGGTTTCGAGCCTGGGCAACGCGACCTTGGTAGAAAAACAAACGCCCGGCGCCTCATCGGCGCCGGGCAGACAGACCTAGCGATTCGAACCGGCGACCGGCATCAGTCGCCGATACGGAACGTGTAGAGCGTTCCGCCTTGCGGGATCTTGTCGAGGTTGGCGGCCTTGGTCATCGCCGTCGCACCGATCGCGCCGAACTTGTCCTCGAGGTCGAGGCCGGCCGTGACCGGCAGGCCGATCCAGCCGCCGATGCCGCTCCACACCGACACGTACTGCTTGCCGTTGACCTTGTAGGTGATCGGGTTGCCGATGATTCCGGAGCCGAGTTTGCGCGACCACAGCACCTTGCCGGTCTTGCGGTCGACCGCGCGGAAATCACCGCCGAGGCTGCCGTAGAACGCCAGGCCACCGTCGGTGATCAGCGCACCGCCCCAGTTCGGATACGGGTCCGGAATCTCCCACACGGTCTCACCGGTCAGCACGTTGAACTTCTTGAACTTGCCGGTGACGCCGGGCTTCTCCGGATACATGTAGACGTTGGCGAAGACGTAGACCGTGCCCTGCTGGGTGTGGGCACGCTCCTGCGGCTCGAGCTCCATGCACCAGTTGTTGGTCGGGCAGTAGGCCACGCCCTCTTCGTTCGGATCGAGCGCGCACGGCTGCTGGTCCTTGCCGCCCATCGCCGACGGGCAGACCTGCGTGTTCTGCTCGACCGAGAACGGCGAATGTTCCTTCACCTTGACCGGCTTGCCGGTCTTCATGTCGACCTTCTCGGCCCAGTTGGCGGTGACGTACTTGTGCGCCTTGAGCAAGGTGCCGTCGACGCGGTCGAGCACGTAGGCGAAGCCGTTGCGGTCGAAATGCACCAGGACCTTGCGCTTCTTGCCGTCGATCGTCCAGTCGGCCAGCATGTTCTCGTTGATGCCGTCGTAGTCCCACTGGTCGAACGGCGTCATCTGGTAGGCCCAGACCGCCTCACCGGTGTCGACCTTGCGCGCGAAGATCGTCATCGACCAGTGATTGTCCTGGCTGCCGTCGTTGCACTCCTCGTGCGTCTTGTGCTTGCAGCGGTACGACGGGCTCCAGAGGCCCGGGTTGCCGGTCGCGTGGTAGACCAGCTTGAGCTCGGGGTCGTAGCTGTAGAAGCCCCAGCTGGCACCGCCGCCGCGCTTCCATTCGTCGCCGGGATAGCCGGTGACGCCCAGGTCCTTGCCGCCCTGCCCGTAGTGCGGGTTGGCCTTGTTGGTGTTCTTGGTCACGCACACGTCCTTGTCCGGACCGGTGGCGTGGCACTCCCACAGCTTCTTGCCGTCGGCCAGGTTGTAGGCGGTGAAGCGGCCGCGTGCGGCGAACTCGTCGCCGCCGAAACCGATCAGCACCTTGTTCTCGGCGATCAGCGGCGCCGGCGTGATCGTCTCGCCGTTCTCGGGGAAGGCGTGCTTGACGACCCATACCTCCTTGCCGGTCTTGGCGTCGAGCGCGATCACGAAGCCGTCGAGCGTGCCGAACACGACCTTGCCGTCGGCATAGGACAGGCCGCGGTTGACCGTGTCGCAGCAGGCACGCGGCACCGCCGATTCGTCGCGGTCGGTCTGCTTGACGTACTTCCAGATCGCCTTGGGATTGTCCGGGTCGCTCAGGTCCAGCGCCTGGACGATGTTGGGCCAGCCGCTGATGAGGTACATCATCGCCTTGCCGCCCTCGGTGACGACGACCGGCTGGCCCTCGTGACCGCGCAGGGTGCCGCTGGACTGCGACCAGATCATCTGCATCTTGCCGACGTTCTCGGTCGAGATGTCCTTCAACGCGCTGTGCCGGGTCATCGCCAGATCACGTCCGGGCGCCGGCCATTGGTTGGGGTCTTTCTGTCGCTGGATCGTTTCGGGGTTCGCCATCGCGTTCCCGCCGACGGCCCCCATGAGCACCGCGGTACAGACCATCGCTACTCTGTGAAATTTCATTCGCTGCTCTCCTCATTCGCAAATGGAAGACCCCTGGCAACGGCGATGCCGAAGGCACCTACCCACGGGCCGCGCGCCACCAACCAGCACCCACCTCGATCGTTGCGCATGCCCTACTAAGCAGCGGATGTGCCAAGCGCGCGAACGGACAGCGCGGCCAATCAATTCAGGCACTTGTGCGAAGCGGTCGGGAGTCATTCCTGTTGCGTTGCAATAGGAATTGCTCCCGAAGTGGCACAGTGGCGTGCAGCCGACACACCGCCGAAACCGCGCGATCACGCAAGGCCCGCACGCGACCGATCGTCGCAGCCCGCGCAGCGGGCGTTGTATTCAGCACGCTCGGCTATGATGTCCGCCGCTACTGACAATCCGTCCCCGCCGCGCGCCTCCGGCGAGCGGTGTCACAGAACGGATACGGGCCCCACGCACCCTCCCTTCCATCGATCCTCAAGGAGTCACGTCCATGTCCAGAATCCTGCTCGCCGCCGGCCTGTTCGCGCTGGCTGCGCCGGTCTTCGCCGCCGAATGCTCGGTCGATATCGCCGGCGACGACATGATGAAGTTCGACAAGAGCAGCATCGAGGTCAGCAAGAGCTGCAAGGAATTCACCGTCAACCTCAAGCACCCCGGCAAGCTGGCCAAGAACGTGATGGGCCACAACTGGGTGCTGGCCAAGACCGCCGACGTGCAGGGCATCGCCACCGACGGCATGTCGGCCGGCCTCGACAAGGACTACGTCAAGCCGGACGACGCGCGCGTCATCGCGCACACCAAGGTGATCGGCGCCGGCGAATCCACATCGGTGACCTTCCCGGTGTCCAAGCTCGCCGCCGACGGCGACTACACGTTCTTCTGCTCGTTCCCCGGCCACTGGGGCATCATGAAGGGCACGCTGAAGCTGATCTGAGGCTTCGCGAGCGTCCTGGTTCCAGATAAGGCGGGGCGCCCCGACAGGCCGCCCCGCCTTTTTTGTTCTTCGCCCATTTGCGGGGCATTCGGCTTTTGCTCCTGCTTTGGCTTTGGCTTTGGCTTTGGCTTTTGCTCCTGCTTTGGCTTTGGCTCTTGGCTTTGTGGCCCTAAAGCAAACCGAGCATCGCAGGGCGGCGAGGCCGCCGAGGCGAGGTGTGCGGCCGGCGTGATCGATCGACCACCTCATCCCGCGCCAGCCATTTGTAGCCGGTCTTGCGGCTGATGCCGAACCGGCGGCACAGCTCGCTCAGTGGCACGCTCTGGCCCACAGCCAGCGCTAGAAACTCGCGACGTTGTGACATGCAGGTGCTCTCCGTCCAAGGCATGGTGTTCCCCCGCGATCGACCTCGATCCGAGGGTGTTACCCATGTCCTGATACGTTTGTCACCTATGTGTGCCGTCCATACAGCCCGTCAAAAGGGACTCGGCCGCGCAGCGGACGAAAGCTCTTGATCGTGCTCCTGCTTTGCTCCGTGCCGGTAATCCCCTCAAAAGCCACGGCACAAGCTGAGAGCAACAGCTTCCGCACGCTGCGCGCGCGGGTCACTTTTGTCTTGGCAAAAGTAACCAAAACCGTGGTCGCCGGCGCGAGCCGGCACGGCTGCGCCGCGCCGGTCCCCTGCGCTTCTCGGTCGGCCAGGCACGCTGCCCAAACTCGCTTCGCTCAAACACGGGGCAGCTCTCCGGCCTGGCCGACCTGCGATGCTCGGCTCACTTTAGGCGGCAACAGCAAGAGCGAGAGCAAGAGCAACAGAAGAGCAAGAGCAAGAGCAAGAGCAAGAGCAAGAGCAACAGCGAAAACAACAGCAGCAGCGAGAGCGAAGGAAGCAGCAGCTGACTGATTCCCGCGAAGGGGGGAAGAACGTTTTTTGCCCCGCGTCTGCTGCCTGTCGCTTTCGCGATATGCGATGCCGCCCGCGTACCGCGGCGGCAGGCGGGCATCAACCCGCCGGCGGCACGGCAGCCTGCCAGCGCCGGGTCACCTCGCGGGCGACCTCGGCCGTTTCAGCCAGCGCAGATGCCGGTGGCCGCGGCGGTTCGTCGAGCGCCTGCAGCCGCCCCTCGGCGCGCAGCGTCGCGTGGAAGCGTGCGAACTTGCCGCCGATCGGCGCCGGCGCGAACGTCGCCACCGGCACGCCGGTGGCCGCGGCCTCGGACAGCATGTTGACCGAGTCCGGCGTCACGACGATGCGGTCGGCCCAGGCCAGCAGGCCCGCGTACGGGTTCTCGCCATCGTCCGGCCCGGCCCAGAACAGGCCCGGGAACGCCGCGAACGCGCGGCGCAGCAGTGGCTGCAGCGGTGCGGGGGTGCGCCGCGAGAGCGTGACCAGGAAGCTGCCGCCGGCGGCAGCCTGCTGCGCGGCCAGGCGCTGCAGCAGCGCGGCGAAATAGGCCTCGTCCAGCCGCTGCGCGGCGTTGCTCGCGCCGATCAGCACGGCGGTGCGCGGACGTGGCAGCTCGGCCAGCCCGGCGAATCGCAGGCGCGCCTCGTGCAGCCAGGCCGCGTCCACCGGGTTCAACGAGCCGGTCGTCGTGATCAGGTTGGTGCCGGCGACCGCGTCATGCCGCGGCGCGACGACGAGGTCGAACGCGTCGGTCCGTATCCGCGGATCGAGAACCTGCACGGTGAAGCAGCGTCCCGCACTGCGCGCCTTGAGGAAACGCGTCAGCAGGGCCGCGCGACGTCCGCAGCCGATCGCCAGCGCCGGCCAGGGCGGCGTCGGACGACCGCCGTCCCCGAAGCGGATCGCGGTGCCCGCACCGGCCAGCAGGCGCGGCGCCAGCCAGTCCCAGGGCTGGCGCAGCGCGATCGACCGCGGCTCGTCCGCTACGCCCATCGCCCGCGCCAGGGCCAGCGCCTGGCGCAGGTTGCCGGCAGCGCCGTCGCTGACGACCCAGCAGCGCGCCGGCCCGGCGCCGCTCACCGGGCACCCGCGCGATCGGGTTGGCGCGGATTGTCCATTCCTGAGTGCCAATCTATGTTTCGCATCGCCGTTTATCATCGCACGACGGTCCGACTATCGTGGTCGGATGGCAGCCGGCCGCGAAGGCGCCGGGGCCGGTTCGACGAACGGACGCTTGTTTTCGCGCGCGCCGCCGTCAGATCCGGAAGCCGGTCGATGCGGGGAACGATCCGGTCCCGCCTCGATTCCAACGTCACCCTGCCCGGCCATCCGCCGGGCCATTCGCCACGTTAAGGAGGAGTTTCCATGTTCCGTCGCACCGTTCTCGCCAGCCTGCTGGCCTTCGCCTCGGTCGGCGCCGTCGCCGCCCCGGTCACCTACACGCTGGACCCGACCCACACCGACGTGCTGTTCACCTGGAACCACCTCGGCTTTTCCAATCCGACCGGACACCTGGGCAAGGCCGACGGCACCCTGGTCTACGACGCGGCCGATCCGACGCGCTCCTCGGTCCAGGTGACGCTGCCGCTGGACGGCCTTGACACGCACGTCGTCAAGCTCGACGAGCACCTCAAGAAGGACGAGTTCCTCGACGCCGCCAAGTACCCGACGATCACGTTCAAGAGCACCAAGGTCGAGGTGGTCGGCACCGGCAAGTTCAAGGTCACCGGCGACCTGACGCTGCGCGGCGTCACCAAGCCGGTCGTGCTGGACGCGACGCTCAACGGCGCGGGTCCGCATCCGATGAAGAAGGTGCCGGCGATCGGCTTCGATGCGACGACGACGATCAAGCGCAGCGAATTCGGCATGGGCGCCTACGTGCCGAACATCAGCGACGAGCTCACGGTGCGCATCACGACCGAGGCGCTCGGTCCGAAGGCCGGCTGAGCCGGGCTTCTCGCGGTCCCCGGAGTCCTGTCGCCGTGGCAGGACTCTTTTTTTGTCTTTCCCCCGGTCCGTCTGTATCAGGAGCGTGCTCAGCCGCGCTTGACGCCCTGGTTCTTCAGCGCTTCGAGGCCCGCCAGGTCGAGGCCGGCAAGGGCCGACTTGAGCTGGTCGATGTTGTCGACCGTCCCCGAGAGCTCGACCGTGAAGCGGTCGCCGAGGATGATGCTGTACTCGCCGCGGCGTGAAGGGCCGTCCCACTTCTCGTTGACCAGGCGCCCGTTCTCCTTCCAGGTCTTCTCGTAGCCGTCGTCGGACTCGCGCTGGCTCTGCACGTTGGCCATGCCGGCGAGGCCGAGCAGGCCCTTGGCGCTGCCGACGTCGGTGATCTCCAGGTGCAGGGCCTTGCCGTCCTCGCCCGCATAGGTGGCCGTGGCCACCGACATCTGCATGCCCATCGCGCCGTTCTGCTCGGCCGAAAACGCGGTGCGCTTCCAGCCGGCGAGCGACTCGGGAAGGAACGGCTTGAGCGCGTCGGGCGCCAGCGCCTCGACCTGGTCGCCGCCGCCGAGCGCCGCGCCGATCAGCTGGCCGACGGCTTCGGCCTGCACCTGACCGTCGCCGGATTTCTGCGCCGCCTCCACCTTCTTGCCGGCCGCTTCCATCTTCTCGCCCCAGGCCTCGACCTTCGCCAGCGAGGTGTCCTTGCCGGCCTCGGCCGGAATGCCGATGGCGCCGATCTGGCCCTGCAGCGCGCGCGCGCTGTAGGCGCTGACGCCGGAGAACATCGCCGCCACCCAGCCGACCACGATCGAAAGCACGATGCCGATGATGATCGTCACCGCCGTATAGCCGCCGGAACGTTCCTTCGGGATCTTCATCGTGTGCGGCAGGCCCAGGTACAGCAGGTAGATGCTGTAGACCAGGGCGGCCAGGGCGGCCAGCATGCCGATGGCCGGCACGATCCCCAGCACCGACACGATCCAGGCCGGCGTCCAGGCGTAGGCGAGCGTCTTGAGCGCCTGCACCAGCGACTTCTCGCCGCCGAAGCTCGGCGCCAGCGCGTCGACGATCAGCGCCAGCACGTACATCAGGCCGAGCGAGAGGCCGTAGGTCAGCAGCATCTGGGCGATGCCGATGCCGACCGGCACCTTCAGCGAGATGTTGACGAACGGGATCGTCGTGCCGATCAGGCTGCCCTGGATGAAGCCGAAGATCGCCGGCAGCGCGGCCAGGATCAGGATGTAGTTCTTGTACAGGTCGGCGACCGTGGTGGTCTCCGCACCGATGACCGGCCATTCGGTCTTCGGCGTGAGCAGGATGTTCTTGACCCGCTCGATCAGTTTCGTGAAATCCATACCTTTCCCCTCGCAGTGGATGTAGGCGGTGAGCCGCGCTCCGCGCCGTGGTGGACGGCGGCCGTCAGGCGGCGCGAGGTGCATTCTAGGCCAGTCCGCCGCCGCCGGCATGACGACGGATCGACGGCCGCTCCCGGCGGCAGGTCACGCCGCAAACGTGAACGCTTTGGCATTCGCGCTGCGATAGAATGGCCGGACGCTACACAGCCGAGTCCGCCCATGCCGCTTCCGAACCCCGCCGCGGAACACCGCATCCCGGCCAATGCCGAGAACCGCTACGAGGTCCGCCGGGCCGACCTGCCCCTGAGCTGCCCGATGCCGGGCATGTCGCTCTGGAACTCGCACCCGAAGGTCTACCTGCCGATCGAGGCCGAGGGGCACGCCAAGTGCCCGTACTGCGGCGCCGAGTACGTCCTGGTCGCGTGAGGGCCGTTTGTCCGGGCCCCGCCTCACTGTCATCCAGCTGGTTCCGGCGCTCGAATCCGGCGGTGCGGAGCGTTCCACGCTGGAGATCGCCCGCGCCCTGATCGCCGAGGGCCACCGCTCGATCGTGGTGTCGGCCGGCGGCCGCCTGGTCGCGCAACTGGTCGAGGAAGGCAGCGAGCACGTCGAGCTGCCGATCGGCCGCAAGTCGTTGCGCACGCTGGGCCTGATCCGCCACCTGCGGCGCCTGTTCGTCGAGCTGCGCCCGGACATCGTGCATGCACGCTCGCGGCTGCCGGCCTGGATCGGCTGGCTGGCGCTGCGGCCGCTGCGGCCACGGCCGCATTTCGTCACGACCATGCACGGCCTCAACTCGCCGGGACGCTACAGCGCGATCATGACGCGCGGCGAGCGCGTCATCTGCGTGTCCAACAGCGTGCGCGACTACGCCCTGCACCACTATCCCGGCACCGACCCGGCGCGCCTGGTGGTGATCCCGCGCGGCGTCGACCCGGCCGAGTTCCCGTTCGGCTACCAGCCCGACGACGGCTGGCGGGCGGCCTTCTTCGACCAGTTCCCGCAGCTGCGCGGCGCGCCGCTGCTGACCCTGCCGGGCCGCGGGACGCGGCTCAAGGGACACGCCGATGCGATCCGCCTGCTGGCGGACCTCGGCGAGCGCGGCGTCGCGGCGCGCCTGCTGCTGCTGGGCGCGCGCGAGGCCGGCCGCGAGGCCTACATCGCCGAGCTGGAAGCGCTGGCCGCTTCGCTCGGCGTCGCCGACCGGCTGGCGATCACGCCGCCGCGCTCGGACGTGCGCGACGTGCTCGCGATCTCGGCCCTGATCCTCCAGCTCAGCAACCCGCCCGAGTCGTTCGGGCGGACCGTGGTCGAGGCCCTGGCCCTGTGCCGGCCGGTGCTCGGCTACGCGCACGGCGGCGTCGGCGAACTGCTGTCGGAACTGTACCCGGCCGGCCGCGCCACGCCGGGTGACCCGGCGCGCCTGGCCGAGCACGCCGCCGAGCTGCTGCGCCTGGCGCCGGCGATCGCGCCGCTGGCCAGCCACCGGCTGGCGGACATGCAGCGCGACACGCTCGCGCTCTATCGCGACCTGGCCGCGACGTCGTGACCGGCGCGCAAGCCGGCGGCCGCTTTCCCTGGGCCGCGCTGTGCGTGATCGCGGTGCTGGTGCTGCTGCCGGTCGGCCGCCTCGCGGAACTGCCGCTGGCGATCGGCGCGGCGACGGCGCTGCTCCTGGCCGCCCGCGGGCGGCTGCCGCTGCACCAGCCCGGCCTGCCGCTGGCACTGGCGCTGTTCGCCGCCTACGGGCTGGCGGCCCTGCTCTCGGCGGCGGCCGCGGTGCAGCCGGACAAGACCTGGTCGACCATCGCCAGCGTGCTGCGCTTCGGCCCGTTCGCGGCATTCACGGTCTGGGCGCTGCGGCGGCCCGGCGACCTGCGCGCCACCGGCCTGGCCACCGCCGCGATCGTGCTGCTGTGGCTGATCGACGCCTGGGTGCAGATCCTGACCGGCCACGGCGTCGCCGGCATGGCCGAGGCCGAGCGCATCACCGGCATCTTCGGTGCAGACAACGTCAAGTTCGGCCCGGTGCTGGCCACGCTCTCGCCGTTCGTGCTGCTGGCGGCGCGGGACCGGTTCGGCCGCGGCGGCCTCGCCGTCGCGATGACACTGGTGCTGGTGCCGGTACTCATGGCCGGCTCGCGCTCGGCCTGGATCGCCTACGCGGTGGTCTGCGGCGCGCTCGCCTGGCGCGAGACGCGGCGCTGGCCCGCGTTCCTGGCGCTGGGCGCCGCTGCCGTCGCGCTGGTCGCGGGCGCCGTGCTGGTGCTCTGGCAGGTCTCGGACCGCTTCGACGCGCGTGCCGACCGCAGCCTGCGCGCACTGGAAGGCACCGCGCACGCGATCGACGAGGCGTCCGCCGGCCGGCTGGCGATCTGGCGCACGGCGCTGGCGATGAGCGCCGACCATCCGTGGACCGGCGTCGGCGTACGCGGCTTCCGCCATGCCTATCCGCACTATGCCGCCGGCGACGACCGCTTCGTCGATCGCGAAACCGGGACCGGCGCCGCGCATGCCCACCAGATCGTGCTCGAACTGCTCAGCGAGACCGGCGCGACCGGCCTGCTGCTGTGGCTGGCCGGCAGCTTCGTCGCGCTGCGCGCCTGGCACCGTGCCGCGCCGCCGGCGCGCCATCGCGCGCTCGCGCCTGGCCTGGCGCTGCTGGCGATGGTCTTTCCATTGAACAGCCACCTGGCGTTCTACTCGGCCTGGTGGGGGCTGCTCTTCTGGTGGCTGATCGCGCTCTATGCCGCCGCCCTCGGCAGCGGCGAGGATGACGCCGCCCGGCCCGATCCCTGATGATGTCCGCCATGTACGTCACCCGCTACCTGCAGCTCGATGTCTTTCCGGCCCGCCTCGGCGGCGGCAATCCGCTCGGGGTCGTCGTCGACGCCGACCACTGGGACAGCGACCGGATGCAGGCATTCGCCCGCTGGACCGGCCTGGTCGAGACCACCTTCCTGCTCACGCCGCGCCAGCCGTCGGCCGCCTATCGCGTCCGCATCTTCACGCCGCAGCGCGAGATCCCGTTCGCCGGCCACCCGACGATCGGCAGCGCCCATGCGGCGCTCGACACGGGCCTGGCACATGCGGTGGACGGCATGCTGGTCCAGGAATGCGAGGCGGGCCTGCTGCCGATCCGTGTCGAGGGCCGGGCGGAGGCGCGCGACCTGCTGGTGCGCGCGCCGGCCGCCCGCATCCTGCGCGAGGGCATCGACGCCGATCCGCGGCTGGCCGCCCTGCTCGACGGCCGCGCCGACGGCACGCTGCCGCCGGCCTTCGTCGAAGGCGGCCGGCGCTGGTGGGTGGCCGAGTTCGGCAGCGAACGCCAGGTACGCGACTGGCAGCCGGACCATGCCGCCATCGGCGACCTCGCCCGGCGCAGCGACAGCCTCGGCCTGTGCATCTTCGCGCGCAGCGCCGATACCGGGCACGACCTGGTGGTGCGCGCATTCCCGGCCGGTGTCGGCATCGTCGAGGATCCGGCCTCCGGTGCCGCCAACGGCCTGATCGCCGCCTACATCGCCGAGCGCGAGCCCCACGGTGCACTCGCCACCGGCTACCGCGTCAGCCAGGGCCGCGAGATGGGACACGACGCGCGCATCCTGGTGCGGATCGACGCCGGCGCGGTCTGGGTCGGCGGCCACACCCGCACCATCGTCGACGGCCAGGTGCACTGGGCTGCACGATGATCGCCCGGCTGGTCCTGGGCGCCGCCGCCGCGGTCGCCTCGACGTCCCTCGCTGCCGGCCCGGTCGACGCATTGCGTACCGAGGCCGAGCAGTCGGGCTTCGTGCGCACCGGCCGCTACGCGGAAACGATCGCGCTCTGCACCGCCTTCGCCACCCGCTATCCGGAAGCGGTCCGCTGCATCACGTTCGGCCGCACGCCGGAAGGACGGCCGATGCAGGCACTGATCGCCTCGCGCAGCGGCGCGCTCGACGCGCCGGCGGCACACGCGCGGCGCCTGCCGGTGCTGCTGGTGCAGGGCGGCATCCATGCCGGCGAGATCGACGGCAAGGATGCCGGCTTCCTGGCCCTGCGCGAGGCGCTCGACGGGACCGCCGCACCGGGCGCGCTCGAACGGCTGGTGCTGGTCTTCGTGCCGGTGTTCAACGTCGACGGCCACGAGCGCTTCGGCCGCTGGAACCGGCCCAACCAGCGTGGCCCCGAGGCCATGGGTTGGCGCACCACCGCCCAGAACCTCAACCTCAACCGCGACTACGCCAAGGCGGAGGCACCGGAGATGCAGGCGCTGCTGCGCCTGACCGGCGAATGGGATCCGCTGCTCTCGATGGACCTGCATGCGACCAACGGCGCGCAGTTCGAGCACGACATCTCGGTCCAGATCGAGCCGCTGCATTCGGGCGACGAGGCGCTGCAGCGGATCGGGCGCGACCTGCAGGCCGCCGTCCTCGATCGCCTGCGCGAACAGGGCTCGCTGCCGCTGGCGTTCTATCCCTCGTTCGTGATCGAAGACGATCCGGCCTCGGGCTTCGCCGACGGCGTTCCGCCGCCGCGCTTCTCGCACGGCTATCCGCCGTTGCGCAACCGCATCGGCATCCTGGTCGAGACGCATTCGTGGAAGACCTATCCCGAACGCGTGCGCAGCACCCGCAATACGATCGTCGCGGTGCTGGAACGCACCGCGCGCGACGGCGCGCGCTGGCTGGCGGCGGCCGAAGCGGCCGATACCGCGGCCGCCACGCTCGGCGGTACGCCCGTCGCACTCGACTACCAGGCCGGCGAACGCAGCCGGCCGATCGCGTTCCGCGGCTATGCCTACACGCGCACGCCCTCGGCGCTGTCCGGCGCGCTGGTGACGCGCTACGACGAGCGGCGGCCCGAGGTCTGGACGGTTCCGCTGCGCGACGACGTGCAGCCGCGCCTGCGCGTGACGGCGCCGCGCGGCGGCTATCTGGTCCCGCCAGCCGAGGCCGGCTGGCTGCGCGCCAAGCTCGACCTGCACGGCATCGCCTATCGCGAACTCGATGCGCCGCACCGGCAGGCCGCCGTCGAGGCGTTTCGCGCCGAGCGCGCCGACTTCGCACCGCAGCCGGTCGAGGGGCGCCAGCGCCTGACAGTCGAAGGCCGCTGGCGCGCCGAACCGCGCGATCTGGAAGCCGGCACGCTGTTCGTGCCGATCGCGCAGGCGAAGGCACGCCTGGTGATGGCCTTGCTCGAACCCCAGGCGCCCGACGCGTTCCTCGCCTGGGGCTGGTTCAACCGCGCCTTCGAGCGCAAGGAGTACATGGAGGCGTACGTCGCCGAACAGGTCGGGCGCGAGATGATGGCCGACCCGGCGGTCGCCGCGGCGTTCGCGCAAAAGCTGGCGCAGGATCCGGACTTCGCGCGCGACCCGGCCGCGCGGCTGGAATTCTTCTACCGGCGGCACGCCTCCTGGGACGAGCGCTACCGGCTCTATCCGGTACTGCGCACCGACGCCCCGCGGCCGTGATGCGCCGCCGTGAACCGGGTCAGCCCGCCGGCGGCGGCCGCAGCGCGGCGATCGTCTCGTGGACGAAGCGCAGCTTCTCGATCACCGGCGAGGACAGCACGAACGGATAGGCATCGGCCAGGCCGAGGCCGCGGTTGAGGTTGTTGAGCAGATAGGTCAGCGGGAACCAGCTCTCGACCAGGCCGTCGAACGATCCACCGGCCAGCGCCCCCGCCAGCCGCGTCGCGTCCAGGGCCGGTTCGTCGCCGCGCTGCGGCACCAGCGCCAAGCCGCAGGCGGCGACGGTTTCCAGCGCATCGGCCATGTGCAGGTAATGCGCCCAGGTCTCGGCCCAGTCCTCCCACGGGTGCGCGCTGGCATAGGCACTGACGTAGGCAGCCTGCCAGTCGGCGGCGGGACCGGCTTCGTAGTACCGGTCCAGCGCCTGCGCATAGTCGGCGCGCTCGTCGCCGAAGCACTCCCTGAACGCCGCCAGCCGCGGGCTGTCGCGCAGCAGCCGGTCCCAGTAGTAGTGGCCGATCTCGTGGCGAAAATGGCCGAGCACCGTGCGATACGGTTCGTGCAGCTGCTTGCGGCGGCGCTCGCGCTCGACGTCGTCGGCTTCGGCGATGTTGACGGTGATCACGCCGTCGGCGTGCCCGGTCAGCATCGGGCCGGCGTCCGGATTCGGCGGGTCGGCCAGGAACTCGAAGGCCAGCCCGTCCCGCGGATCGTCTTCCTTGCTGTCGACCGGGCAGTGCAGCGCGAGCAGCGTCTGCAGCAGGCGCCGCTTGGCCGCCTCCAGTACCTGCCACGCGCGATGGTTGCCCGGCACGCCGAGGTCGGGAATCACGTGGGTCAGCCGGCACGACCGGCACAGCGCCTGCGGCTCGTCCGCACGCACCGCCCAGTTGCAGATGGCATGCTCGACGTCGTTCGCACACAACCGGTAGCGATGCCCCTGCGCCTCCGGCACCGACCGCGTCCAGGTCCCGTCGTCACCAGGCGCCAGCGCCGCCATGACGCCGGCGTCGGGCAGCCAGGCCAGCCGATGGCCGCAGCTCACGCACTGGGTGTTCTCGAAGAACACCAGATGCCCGCAATGGTCGCAGTGGAAGACGTTCACGAAACGCTCGGCCCGCCGTGGGCCAAGTGCGCCCGGCCGGTTCGCCGACGGCTGCGTGGAGGCGGCATGGCCCGGCGCGGCCTCATCTCAGGCCAGCAGGTCGGCGTACTCCGGGTAGCGTTCGACGAACACGCGCGCGTAGCTGCATGCCGGCACCACGCGCCAGCCACGGCCACGCGCGGTGTCCAGCGCCTGCCGCATCAACGCGGCGGCGATGCCGCGGCCGCCGACCGCGTCGGGCACCCCGGTATGGGTGATCGTCATGACCGTTCCGGCCAAGGTGTATTCGAGGAGGCAGAGACTGCCTTCGACGACGACGTGAAAACGTCGGCCGGTCTCGTCGTGCTCGATCGCGAAGGCGGTCATCGGTGTTCTCCACTCAGTGCCGGGGACCGCGCCGATGATAGCCCGGCGGCGCGCCGCCTGCCTGTCGCGGGGCCGCACTGTAGCTTTCTTCCCCATTCAGGGGAATCAATCAGCTGCCGCTTCCGTCGCTGTGGCTGTGGCTGTGGCTGTGGCTGTGGCTGTGGCTCTCGCTGTGGCTCTCGCTGTTGCTGTTGCTGTTGCTGTTGCTGTTGCTGTTGCTGTTGGCGCCTAAAGCGAGCCGAGCATCGCAGGTCGGCCAGGCCGAAGAGCTGCCCCGTGTCTGAGCGAAGCGCGTTGGGGCAGCGTGCCTGGCCGACCGAGAAGCGCAGGGGACCGGCGCGGCGCAGCCGTGCCGGCTCGCGCCGGCGACCACGGTTTTGGTTACTTTTGCCAAGACAAAGAATTTCCTGGAGACATTCTTGACGTCGCGCAGCGACGGCCCGAAGGGCGGCCGCCATGGATGGCGGGCCGCAAAAGTGACCCGCGCGCGCAGCGTGCGGAAGCTCTTGCTTTGATCTTTCGCCGTGGCTTTTGAGGATTGCCGGCACGGAGCAAAGCAGGAGCAGAAGCAAGATCAAGAGCTTTCGTCCGCTACGCGGCCGAGTCCCTTTTGTGGCGGTCCATCCCTGGCCGCCACCCGTGCGGGCCATCGCTGACGCGATGTCAAAAATGTCTCCCGGACATTTTTTGACGGGCCAAAAGGAACCAAAACCCCTTCGCCCGGCGTCCCCTGCGCCTCTCGGGCGACGAGGGACGGCGCCCCAACTCGCTTCGCTCAGACACGGGGCGCCTCTGCGGCCTCGCCGTCCTGCGATGCTCGGCTTGCTTTAGGGCAAAAAAAAGCCAAAGCCGGAGCCGGAGCCAAAGCCGGAGCCGGAGCCGGAGCCGGAACAAAAAAAGAGGCCTCCCCGAAGGGAGGCCTCTCGACGAAGCTTCGTCAGATCCCGATCAGTTGGCGCTGCCGACGATCAGGTTGTCCAGCGTGGACCAGAAGAACGGCGAGGCACCGGGCACCGCTTCCGGCGCGTCGATCGTCAGGCTGGTGATCGGCGCGCTGGTCGTGAAGCCGCGGAAGGTGTTCGCCGCCGAGACGGTGACGGTCTCGACCGTGCCGTCGCTGAGCGTGATCACCACCGGCGTGCCGGTCGGCTGGACCGAGATGTTGGTCGCCCAGAAGTTGCCGCCGACCGCGTTCACCGGCGTGGTGAACGTGATGACGATCTGGTCCGACGCATCGGCGGTGGAGATGATGCCCGGATCCGGCCACAGGCCGGAGGCCGCACCCGTCTGCGTGAAGATCGAGTACGAGAAGCCGCCGCCCGTGAACGGCAACGGGGCGTTGACGGCACCCGTCGGCACACCCGTGAACGGTTCCTCGTAGAAGCCCGCGCCGATCGCCGCCACGAAGGCCGCCCGATCGGTGTAGACGGTCGGACCGCTGCTGCCGCAGCTGCCGTCGGACAGGTCGTCGAAGCCGTTGGCGTAGATGCGATCGCTCGGGCACCCGGCGGTGACGTTCAGACTGACCGGCACCTGGATCAGCGGGTTGGCCGCGTCGTTGGTCGCCACGCACAGCGTCGCCTCGTATGACTCGCCCGCGGTCAGACCGGTGGCATCGGCACCGACCGTGACGTCGGCCGAGCTGCCGGCATTGACCGAGCCGCTGGCCGGCGTGACGCTCAGCCACGGCACGTCGGACGGTGCCGCGCAACCGGTCGGCGGACCGGCCGGGCTGACATTGACGACCATCACCAGGTGGAAGTTCGGGAAGCCGGCACCGACGTTGGCGACGTTGGTCGGGTTGGCGAGGCCACAGGTCACCGACGACATGAAGGTCGGATGGGTCTCGGCCGAGCTGTTGGCACCCGGGAAGAGACGGCCGGCCGTGGACGGCTCGACGTGGTACTCCACCACCAGGTTCTTGCCGGCCGTGTCGTCGACCACGGCACCGGTGATCGGTACGGTGGTGGTGGTCAGCGCACCACCGACGGTGCCGGTACCAGTACCGATCAGGGTCAGCTGGGCGGTCGGGATCGTGTCGACCGCGACACTGCTCGGGATCGTGTAGACGTTGACGGTCACCGGTATCGACGGCCCGCTTTCGGAGGCCACCGTGACGCTGTTGATCTGCACGCTGCCGCTGATGCTGTGCTCGTTGAAGTAGAACCGGCGCCACCAGCTGTTGACGGCCGTGCTGGCCGGCGGGCCATTTGCACCGCAGCCCACGCCCGTGCCTGCAGTCGGCGCATTGGACGCGGTCTGCGAGATGTCGACGGCCGTACCGAACGGCGTCTCGATCGAGCGCAGCGGGATCTCACGACCGGCCAGCGGACCAACCTGGCCGCCGAAGGCCTTCGTCGGAACCTGGCTCATGGCCTGGGATTGGCCCAGCGACACGTCGCCCAGCTCGAGCGAGGCCTGGTAGGCCGCCTTCGACGAGAAGGCTTCCGAATAGCCGCGCGATGCGTCCGCCGCCGGCGTCGCCTCGGTGATCGCAAAGGTCAGCGTGCCGGCGCCGATATTGGCGATCGTCAGCGGGCTGGTACCGGTGGCATCGGCCGCCAGCGAGAACGACAGCGAAGCCGGCGTCACTTCGGCGATCGGATCGGTCGGACCGGCCGCTTCGTCGAGCGTGATCGTGTCGACCCACCAGCCGTTCGGCGCGGTGGCCGTATCGGAGACGTCGTTGGCGACACGCCAGCGCAGCACGACCGATTGGCCGTTGGCCGAGGGCGGCAGGTCGACCGTGGTCGTCGCGAAGGCCGCCTGCGAGCCGGTCCAGGCCGCACGGCCGGGGATCGGGCTCTGCCAGGCGCTGCTGATGGTGCCGTTGTAGCCACCTTCGACGAAGCTGCCGCCGGCGGTGATGATGTCGGCGAAGGCGCCGCCGTCGATGGCGATCTCGAGCACCGCACCGTCGAAGCCGGCTTCGAGATTGAAGCGGTGACGGAAGCTGAGCTGGGCGCCAGCGGCCGGTACGTCGACCGACGGGCTGTTGAGGTAGGAGCTGCCGATCGAGCCGACCTCGGCGACATAGGCCGCATTCGGCGCGGTGTCGACCGTCGTCGTCTGCGTGGCCCAGGTGCCGCCGGCGGCGTCAACCGTCGCGGTCCAGTCGGCCGGCAGCGCCGGCGCGGTCACGTCGTCGAAGTCCCAGGCCTGGCCACCGCCACCACCGCCGGTGACCGTGAGCGTGTAGTCCTCGGCCTGGCCGTAGCCGGCCGTGTTGCACGGCACCGGGAAGGCTGGCGGCGTCGCGCTGGTGAACTTCTTGGAGACGCGCATGCGCGTGCTGCCGGTGAGCGCGGTCGCGGGGACCGTGATCGACGAGGTCGCCTGGACGCCGTCGGCACCGGTGGTATCGAACAGCGTACCGACCTGGTAGCGCTCGTCGGTCTCGAAGGTCCCGTTCTGGTTCCAGTCGATGTAGGCGATGATGGCGGTCGTGAAGTCGCCGTCGGTGTTGCCTTCGACCGCGATCGGGTAGACGCCGTCGATGGCGACCGTGCCGGTGATGGCGGTGAAGTTCTGATGGGCCGGCTGGGTGGCCGGCGAACCGACCGTGGTCGGCGAGGTGTTGTCGATGCCGGCGAAGACCACGCGGCTGATCGGCTCGACGTTATTGGAGAAGTTCTCGGCACAATACGGCGCCGGGAATGCCCCGGCCGGCGTCGTTGTGCCCGCAACGGCAAACGGCAACGCCGTGGCCCACCGTGCTTGCTGCACTCCCGCGGCACCGGCAAAGCCGGTCGCGAGGCAGGCAAGGACTGCCAGACTCAATCGCTTCATGTTTTACCCCTAGTCGGTTTCGATGATCACACACGGGGGAAGAAGGCCCGCATGACTTCGTGAATCAGCCCTTCCCGGGCGTGCGCTTTCACAAACGAATCGAAAATTTCGCCTGCACGTAACTGTTCTGAAACGTCTCCATTACAAAAACGTTCATGGACTATAGGACTGCCGCCGAGCCCCGGCAAGCGTTTTGGTACGAGGCGCACGAACCCGTCGCCGGAAGCCTGCTATGGCCTCGTCGATAGTTTCACAAGCAACGATCGAGGCCCGGCAAAAGCCCGCCTCGGCGTGGCGTCCGTCGACCGCCCGGACGACCGCGCGAGCGGGTCAGCCTTCCAGTTCCGCCCAGCGCGCATAGGCGGCGTCGAGGTCCGCCTGGGTGGCGGCCAACCGCGCATGGTGCGCGGCGACGGCGTCGGCGGCACGCTGGTAGAAGGCGGGCTCGGCGAGCGTCGCGGCCAGTTCGGCGAGCGTCGCTTCCAGCTGCTCGATGCGGACCGGCAACTGCTCCAGCTCGCGCTGTTCCTTGTAGCTGGGCTTGCGCCGTGCCGGCGCGGGCCGTGATGGAGCAACGGGCACGGCGGCCGGGTGCGATGCGGCAGCCGGGCGGGCGGCCGGCCGCTGGCGCAGCCAATCGCTGTAGCCGCCGACGTACTCCCCGACACGGCCGTCGCCCTCCATGACCAGGGTCGAGGTCACGACGCGGTCGAGGAAATCGCGATCGTGACTGACCAGCAGCAGCGTGCCGGCATAGTCCGCCAGCAGGTCCTCCAGCAGTTCGAGCGTTTCGACGTCGAGGTCGTTGGTCGGTTCGTCCATCACCAGCAGGTTCGACGGCTGTGCGAAAAGCCGCGCCAGCAGCAGGCGGTTGCGCTCGCCGCCGGACAGCCGGGTGATCGGCGCCCGGGCGCGCTCGGGCGTGAACAGGAAGTCCTGCAGGTAGCCCAGGACGTGCACGCGCCGGCCGCCGACCTCGATGAACTCGCGCCCTTCGGCGACGTTGTCGAGCGCGTTCCAGTCCTCGCGCAGCGTGGCGCGGTACTGGTCGAAGTAGGCCACCTGCAGGTTGCTGCCGGGGACCACCTCGCCGGCGCGCGGTGTCAGTTCGCCGAGCAGCAGCTTCAACAGCGTGGTCTTGCCGCTGCCGTTGGGGCCGATCAGGCCCACCCGGTCGCCGCGCAGGATCGTCGTCGAGAAGTCGCCGATCAGGTCGCGCTCGCCGTGCGCGAACGACAGCGCCCGCGCCTGGATCACCTTGCGGCCGGAACTCTCCGCCGCCCCGGCTTCCATGCGGACGCGCCCGGCCTGCTCGCGCCGGTCGGCACGCTCGCGGCGCATCGACTCCAGCCGCCGTACGCGCCCCTCGTCGCGCGTGCGGCGCGCCTTGATGCCCTGGCGGATCCAGACCTCTTCCTGCGCCAGCAGCTTGTCGAAGCGCGCGTTCTCCTGGGCCTCGGCATGCAGGCGCTCGTCGCGCCGCCGCAGGTAGTTGTCCCAATCGCCGGGCCAGCTGCTGATGCGGCCGCGGTCGATCTCGACGATCCGCGTCGCCAGCGCCCGCAGGAAGCGGCGGTCGTGCGTGACGAACACGACACTGCCGGACCAGGTGCCGAGGAAACCTTCCAGCCAGTCGATCGCCTCGATGTCCAGGTGGTTGGTCGGCTCGTCCAGCAGCAGCAGGTCCGGCTCGGCGACCAGGGCGCGGCCGAGCAGGACGCGGCGCTTCATGCCGCCGGACAACCGCCCGAACGCGGCATCGCCGTCGAGGCCGAGCCGGCTCAGCACCTCCTCCACCCGGCTCTCGGCGCTCCAGCCGTGGACGGCCTCGATCCGGCTCTGCAGCGTGCCCAGCGCCGCCGCATCGACTTCGGCTGCGTGCGTGAGCCGATGGAACTCGGCCAGCAGCGTGCCGAGATCGCCGAGGCCGCCGGCGACCACGTCGAAGATGCTGCCGGCGGTCGCGCCCGGCACCTCCTGCTCCAGCCGCGCGACGCGCAGGCCGTCCTGGCGGCGGATGTCGCCGTCGTCGGGGGTGAGCTCGCCGGCCAGCAGGCGCAGCAGGGTGGACTTGCCGGCGCCGTTGCGGCCGATCAGCGCGATGCGCTCGCCGGGCTCGATCGAAAGGCCTGCCTTTTCGAGCAGGAGCGGACCGCCGACGCTGTAGTCGACATCGTTGAGGGTGATCAGGGCCATGCCGGCATTCTAAAGAATGCCGGCATGGCCGGGCTCAGGAACTGCACGAGAGCATCGAGCAGCCGGGACGATCGCGCGCCCAGTCCGGCCGGCGCGCGGCGAACGCCTCGCGCCCGGGCTGGTCCTCGTACGGGTGGCGCAGCAGATCCAGCAGCTCGCCGATGCCGGCCGCGTCGCCCTGCTCGGCCCGCTCGATCGCCTGCTGGGCCAGGTAGTTGCGCAGCACGTAGCGCGGATTGACGGCCCGCATGCGCGCGCTGCGCTCGGCCTGCGGCAGCGGGTCGCCGGCCAGGCGCGCGGCGTAGCGCGCCAGCCAGTCGAGCAGCGCCGGCGTCTCGCGCTCGCGCCGGGCCTCGTCGTAGAACGCGTCCGCCAGCGGCGCCAGCGACGGCGCGCGCGGATCGATCGCCGCGAGCGCGCGGAACCCCAGCGTCATGTCGATGCCGGCGTCGCGCATGCGGTCCTGCCACGCCGCCATCAGCGCATCGTCGCCGTCGCGCCAGTCGGCCAAGCCGAGCTTGCCGGCGATCACGGCCCGTTCCGCCGCCACGTAGGCGTCGACATAGCGTTGCAGGCCGGCCTGCAACGGCTCGGCCGACGCGAACAGCGGCGACAGCGCCTGGGCCAGGCGGCCGAGGTTCCAGTACGCGACCGCCGGCTGCTGGCCGAACCGGTAGCGGCGCTGCCGGCGGTCGGTGGTGTTGGGCGTCCAGTCCGGATCGAAGTCCTCGATCCAGCCGTAGGGCCCGTAGTCGATCGTCAGGCCCAGGATCGACAGGTTGTCGGTGTTCATGACGCCGTGGACGAAGCCCACGCGCATCCATTCGGCCATCAGCCGCGCCGTGCGCTCGCAGACCTCGCCGAACCAGTCGGCGCGCCGCGCCGCGACGTCACCGGTCAGGTGCGGGAAGTGGCGGGTGATCGTGAAATCGACCAGTTGTTCGAGCAGCGCCTGCTCGCCGCGTGCCGCCGGCAACTCGAAATGCCCGAAGCGGATGAACGACGGTGCCGCGCGGCAGACGATGGCGCCTGGCTCGAGCTGCGGGTGGCCGTCATAGAACATGTCGCGCAGGACGGCTTCACCGGTGGCGACCAGGCACAGCGCGCGCGTGGTCGGCACGCCGAGGTGATGCATCGCCTCGCTGCACAGGAACTCGCGCACCGACGAGCGCAGCACGGCGCGGCCGTCGGCGCTGCGCGAATACGGCGTGCGGCCGGCCCCCTTGAGCTGGAGTTCCCAGCGGTGGCCGCTGCGGCCAATGGCCTCGCCGAGCGCGATCGCCCGGCCGTCGCCGAGCTGGCCGGCCCAGTGGCCGAACTGGTGGCCGCCGTAGTTGGTCGCGTACGGCTGCATGCCCGGCAGCAGCGCGTTGCCGGCGAACACCGCGGCAAAGGCCGGCGCCTGCACGTCCTGCTCGGAAAAGCCCAGCTCTCCGGCCATCTCCCGCGACCAGGCCAGCAGCCGCGGCGCCGCCACCGGCGTCGGCATCACCGTGGTGTGGAGCGCGCCGCGCACCTCGCGCGGCACGGCATCGGCCAGCGGATCGCCAGGAAGCGCGCGCAGGAATGTGTTGTCGAAGATCAGCTCGTCCACGGGCGCATGATAGTCCGTGCCGCTGAACCGGCGGCCGGCGCACCGTCACGAGGCGTGGGGAACGACGGCCTGCCCGCTTCGCGCAGGCCGTCGTGTGTACCCGTGTGCGTCAGCGTGCGCGCACCGGGAACGGCGGCCGCTGCGGCTTGGCCGGCGGCTGCTTCTCCAGCGCGGCGAGCGCGACGGCGATCGCGCGGTCCAGCTGCGGATCGCGGCCGGCGTTGACCTCGACCGGCCATTGCTCGACCTCGATGTCCGGTGCCACGCCGACGTTCTCCACCGCGTAGCCGTCCTCGGTCCAGATCGCGAGATTCGGCGCGGTGACGTTGCCGCCGTCCATCAGCGACGGGAAGCCGAGGATGCCGACCAGGCCGCCCCAGGTGCGCTTGCCGACCACCGGTCCCAGCTGGAACCGCTTGAACATCCACGGCAGCAGGTCGCCGCCGGAGCCGGCGGTCTCGTCGGTGATCATGACCTTGGGGCCGAAGATCGCGCCGCGCGGGCTGACCAGCTCGTCACCGTAGCGCAGCGTCCAGTGCGCGATCGGCTGGCGGCGCAGGATGTCGATGTAGTAGTCGGCGATCAGGCCGCCGCCGTTGAAGCGCTCGTCGACGATGATGCCGGCACGGTCCGATTGCGGATAGAACCAGCGCTTGAAACTGGCGTGGCCGCTGTCGGCGGTATCGGGCACGTGCACGTAGGCCAGGCGCCCGCCGCTCTTCTCGGTGACGTAGCGCTGGTTGGCCTCGACCCAGTCCAGGTAGCGCAGGCCGCGCTCGTCGCCGACCGGCACCACCACGACCTCGCGCGCACCCTTGCCGTCCGCATTCGGGCCCACGGTCAGGCGCACCTGGCGGTCGACGCGGTTCTCGAACGGCGCGTAGACGCTGGCCGGTGCGTGCAGCGGCACGCCGTCCACGGCCAGCAGGTACTCGCCGGCCTTGACCTCGACGCCCGGTGTGCGCAGCGGCGAGCGCAGTTCCGGATCCCAGTTCAGTCCGCCGAGCACCTTCGCGAAGCGGTAGCGGCCGGCGTCAATCGTGTAGTCCGCACCGAGCAGGCCGACCGGTATCTTCTTCGGCGCCAGCGGGTAGTCGCCCGGCGACAGGTAGCTGTGGCCGACCGCCAGCTCGCTCAGCATCATCCGGATCACGCGGTCCAGGTCGGCCCGCGTGGCCAGGTGCGGCAGGAAGGCGCGGTACTTCTCGCGCATCGCGTTCCAGTCGGCGCCGTGGTAGTTGGTCGCGTAGAAGTAGTCGCGGTTGATGCGCCAGGCGTCTTCGAGGATCTGCGCCCATTCCGCGCGCGGATCGACGTCCACCGAGACCTTGTCCAGCGCCAGCTTGCCCTTGCCCTCGGGCAGCTCGTCCTTGACCTCGCCGGCGAACCAGTCCTTGCCCACCTGCCAGGCGATGCGCTTGCCGTCGGCCGACAGCATGTATCCGGAGACGTTCTTCGCCAGCGTCTTGGTCTCGCGCGATTCCAGCGAGAACCGCTTGAGCTCGCCCGGACCGCCGAACGCCTCGAACGAGGTGCGACCGACGGTCTCCAGGAAGAACACCTCGCCGCTGGCACCGACGCGCAGCGCGGACCGCGTCGCCGCGCCGACCGGCAAGGCCACGATGCGGTCCTCGATGCCGTCGGCGTCGATGCGCACGACCGGTGTCTTCTTGCCGGCGGATGCGTCCTTCGAATCCTTCTTTTCTTCCGATCCGGCCTTGCCCGAGGCGGCCTCGCCGCCCAAGGCGACCTCGTCGCTCTGCGGCGGAACCGGGTTCGGGCCGTCGCGGCGCAGCGTGATCGCATACAGGCCGTGGCGCATCGAGTTGTCGATGCTGATCTGCGAGAACCAGTCCTTGAGCGGGCCGGCGTCGGTCGAGGCGAGCACGTAGAGGAACTCGCCGTTCGGATCGAACACCGGCTGCACCATCTCGGTCAGGCCATCGGTGAGCCGCAGCGACTTTCCGCTGTCGACCGACCAGGCGTAGACGGTCTGGATCAGGCCGGCGTTCTGCACGGTATAGGCCAGCCAGCGCGAATCGGGCGACCAGTCGGCGCTCATCAGGTCCAGCGGCGAGTAGATCGGCTCGGCCGCGACCTTGGTCGTGCGTCCGCTCGCCAGGTCGATCACCCACAGCGACTGGCTGTTGTCCTGGTAGGCGATCCGCTTGCCGTCCGGTGCGAACACCGGCGTGTCGTAGTAGCCGGCGCCGTCGAGTGCATAGCGGCGCGGGTCGCCGCTGCCGTCCTGGTTGCCGACGTAGAGCGCGTACTCGCCGCCGGCATCGGAGAACCAGGCGATGCGCTTGCCGTCGCGCGACCAGGCCGGGGAATGGTCGTTGGCGCCGGTCGAGCGGGTGATCTGGCGCGGATCGCCCTTCTCCGCGGGCACCGTGACGATCTCGCCGCGGTAGTTGAACGCGATGCGCTTGAGGTCCGGCGCGCCGGCCGCCTCGCGCACCCACTTGGCGTCGCTGGCCTGGCGCGGCCGCGTCTCGACCAGGTCCGACACCACCGACAGCCGTATCGGCGTCACCGCGCCGCTGGCGGTATCGAGCTGGTGCAGGTAGCCGCCGTGCTCGAAGACGATGACGCCCGACGCATCGGCGCTGGGCGAGGTCACCGGGAAGTCGCGCAGCGTGGTCAGCGCCGTCGCCTGGCGGCTGGCACCGTCGTAGCGATAGAGGTTGAACTCGCCGTCGCGATCGGAGCTGAAGTACAGCGTGGAGCCGATCCACATCGGGTCGGTATCGTTGCTGCCACCGGGCGGCTTGGCCACCTCCTGCACCGCGTAGTCGGCGAGGTTCATCAGCCAGATGCGGCTCTGCGTGCCGCCGCGGTAGTTCTTCCACTGCCCGAAGGCTTCATGGTTGGGCGTGTAGGCCAGCGTCTTGCCGTCCGGTGAGAGCGCCGCCTTGAAGCCCGACGGCACCGGCAGGCGCTTGGGCACGCCGCCGCTGACCGGCACCGTGTAGAGGTAGCTCAGGCGCCGGGTGAAATGCCCTTCCTCGGACTGGAACAGCACCTGCCCGTCCGGCGTGAAGCCGCGCACGACGTCGGCGCCCGGATGCCAGGTCAGGCGCCGGGCCTCGCCGCCGCCGGCCGGCATGACGTAGACGTCGAGGTTGTCGCCGTAGTTGGCGCTGAACGCCAGCCACTGCCCGTCCGGCGAGAAGCGCGGCGCGGACTCCTGCCCGGCCGCCTGCGTCAGCCGCCGTGCGGCCCCGCCGCTGCGCGACGCCAGCCACAGGTCGTTGTCGTAGGCGAACGCGATGCGATCGCCGTGCACGGCCGGCGCGGCCAGCATGCGCGTATGGGCCAGGTCCACCGCCTGGGCGGACAGGCTGCACCAGGCCAGCAGCGCAACGGGAATTCTCAGCGTCATGCGGACGTACCTCCTCTGCAAGAGACGGCCGCCGACGCGGCCGTTGAAATCGAAGGAACGCCGAGGATAGTCCGGCGTTCCGCCACTGCCCCGTGGCAAAAGCCCTGGGTAAGGCACCTTGGATACGCCGGCCCGCCGGCCGGTTGCGCCACAGCTGCGGCGCGGCCGTATCCGGCCCGTTCCGGCGCCATTGTCCCGCTTAGCGTAAGATGGCCGCGTCCCACGCCTTCTCGTGCGTCTCGATCGGCCGTTTCCTCACGTCGCCGTTTCGCTCCCTCTCTCGCGTCGCCCCAGCCGTGGGCACGCCTTTCGACTTCCGGGAGCCCATCGATGCCGGGCTATGCCACGCATCAGCTCACCGTCCGCCTGAGCGGCCACGACTACCGTATCGAGGCGCTGAGCGACCTGCAGCAATTTGCCGATCCGGACGGAACCGCCGCGCGGGCCGGGATCTCCAGCGCGCAATGGAGCCTGTTCGGCCAGGTCTGGCCGGCCGGCCGCGCGCTCGCCGAAGCGATGGCGATCGCCGACGTCGACGGCAAGCGCATCCTGGAGATCGGCTGCGGCCTGGGTCTTTCCAGCCTGGTGCTGCAACGCCGCCGTGCCGAGGTGGTGGCCAGCGACCATCACCCGCTGGCCGGTTCTTTCCTCGACCGCAATGCCTGGCTCAACGGCCTGCCGCCGGTCACCTACCGCAACCTGCCCTGGGCGACGCCCGATGCGACGCTCGGCCGGTTCGACCTCATCATCGGCAGCGACGTGCTCTACGAGCGCGGCCATGCCGCCCAGCTCGTCGCGCTGATGCAGCGCCACGCCCATCCGGATGCCCAGGTGCTCATCAGCGATCCGGGACGCGGCAACAGCGGCGCGTTCAGCCGCGGCCTGGCCGAATGCGGCTACAGCGTCAGCGAAACACGCAGCGCGTTCGCCGCCGGCGAGGTCGCGCCGTTTCGCGGCCGCGTGCTCGACTACCGGCGCGGCAGCGCCGGCCTGCCCCTCGCGGAGGCCTCGCCGTGACTTGCGCGCCAAAGCTCCAGGAAACCTCGCGGATCGATCCGGACGTGTCGTGCACGGCCTGCGATGCGGTGTGCTGCCGGCTGACCGTGGTGCTGCTGCCCGAAGACCGCGTTCCCTACCACCTGACCGACCGGGACGCCAAGGGCCTGCCGGTGATGGCGCGGGGCGAGGACGGCTGGTGCGCCGCGCTCGACCACACGCACATGTGCTGCAGCATCTACGAGCAGCGGCCGGCGATCTGCCGCAAGTTCGCGATGGGGGGTGCCTACTGCCGCTCCGAGCGCGCGCGCTACCGGGACCGCCACGCCGCGATCGCGCTGCGCGTGGTCAGCTAGGTTCCGCCGCGGACGGATAATGAAACCAAAACTTCCATAACCAGTGAAAGCAGTAGTTCATCGGCGATCAGGGCCAGAACGTAAGTTCCGGTTCCATGAGCAACGAGAAGCGCGAGTTTTCCCAGCGCCTGCGCGCGGCCATGCGGGCGATCGGCATGGTCGAGCGGCCCTCGGTGCTCGAACGCGAGTTCAACGCCAACTTCTGGGGCCGTTCGGTGAGCTTCCAGGCGGTATCGCGCTGGATGAACGGCAAGTCGATCCCGACCCAGGACAAGCTGCAGGTGCTGGCGGCCTTGCTGCGCATGGAGCCGCACGCGCTGCGCTACGGCGAGCGTGCCGCTCGCCGGGCCCGCATCCACGAGCGTGGATTGCCGGCGTGGCTGTCCACTGCCGACCGGCAGGACCGGGCCGCCGTCGAGGCCTTCATGGCGCTGCCGCCCGCGCAGCGCAAGCTGGCGCGTGAGCTGATCATCTCGCTGGCCAAGTCCAGCCGTCGCTGAAGCGCCGGCATCGCACCGCTATACTCGCCGCCCCGCGGCTGCGGCCCCGCCAGGCCGGCATCGCCGTTCCAGCATGGATCCCACATGAACGTAAGAGACAGCAACGGCACCGCGCTCGCCGATGGCGATTCGGTCCTGGTCATCAAGGACCTCAAGGTCAAGGGCACTTCGCTGACGCTCAAGCGCGGCACGCTGATCCGCAACATCCGCCTGACCGATGACGAGGGCGCGATCGAGTGCAATGCCGAGAAGATCAAGGGCCTCGTGCTGAAGACCGAGTTCCTCAAGAAGGCCTGACGCCCACCCGCGGCTCCGGCCCTCCGGCCGATCGACCGGGGCGGTCCTCGCCGAACCCGCGCCGGCAGTGCGAGAATCGGGCGCCCCTTACCCAGCGCCCACGCCCATGGCCGGTTCCAGTCTGCTCGCCCTGATCGACGACATCGCCACCCTGCTCGACGACGTGTCGGTCATGACCAAGGTGGCGGCCAAGAAGACTGCCGGCGTGCTCGGCGACGACCTGGCCTTGAACGCACAGCAGGTGACCGGCGTCCGCGCCGAGCGCGAGCTGCCGGTGGTGTGGGCGGTCGCCAAGGGCTCGCTGGTCAACAAGGCGATCCTGGTGCCCGCCGCCCTGCTGGTCAGTACGTTCGCGCCGTGGGCGGTGACGCCGCTGATGATGGTCGGCGGTGCGTTCCTGTGCTTCGAGGGCGTCGAGAAACTGGCGCACCGGTTCCTGCACCGGCACGAGGCCGAGGAGGCGGAGGCCGAGCTCAAGACCGTCGCCGCCGATGCCTCGCTCGACCTGGTCGCCTACGAGAAGGACAAGATCAAGGGCGCGATCCGCACCGATTTCATCCTTTCCGCGGAGATCATCGTGATCTCGCTCGGCGCGGTCGCCGCCGCCTCGCTGCCTGCCCGCATCGGCACGCTGGTCGCCATCGCGCTGCTGATGACGGTCGGCGTCTACGGCCTGGTCGCCGGCATCGTCAAGCTCGACGACGCCGGCCTGCACCTGGCCGGCCGCCCCGGTGCCGGGTGGCCGGCCCGCGCGATCCGGGCGTTCGGGCGCGGGGTGCTCTACAGCACGCCCTGGCTGATGAAGGCGCTGTCGGTCGCCGGTACGGCGGCGATGTTCCTGGTCGGCGGCGGCATCCTGGTACACGCCATTGCGCCGATCCATCACGCGATCGCGCAGATCGCGCCGGCCGGCCTGCTCGGCGGCGTGGTGTCGATGCTCGGCAATGCCGGGGTCGGCATCCTGACCGGCATCGTCGTGCTCGCCGGCGTGCAGCTGGTCCAGCGGCTGCGCGGCAAGGGCGGCAAGGACGCGCATTGACCCCGCGGCGACCGGCCGCCGCGCCGGTGCCGTGCGTGGCATCGATCGCCGCCGGTGCCTGAACGCCTTGCGCGTGCCCGTGCTTCCGCACAGGTCCCCGCCATGACGTTTCCGGCGCCTGCCACCGGCCGGCCCACGCTGCCGGCGACAGCGCGAGGAACGGCAGCCGCAGGACGGAGCGGAACGTGCCGACGGCGGCGGCGGGAGGACCGGCCTCGATGCTGGCATCGACGCCGGTCCGGTTCCGCCGGTTCGGTCACGCGCGTCGCATCGGCTGCGCGCTGCGGCGCGGACGCGGCCTACCAGCGTGTCGGCTTGGGATTGCGCTCGTCGAAATCGCGCTGGTGCCAGTACGGATAGACCGGCGTGCGCCGGCTGGCCGCGTCGAGCGCGGCCACGTGCGCCGGATCGAGCGTCCAGCCGAGCGCGCCGAGGTTCTGCCGGAGCTGTTCCTCGTTGCGCGCGCCGATCACGACGTTGGCCACGCTCGGCCGCTGCAGCAGCCAGTTGAGCGCCACCTGCGGCACGCTCTTGCCGGTTTCGCGCGCCACCGCATCGAGCGCGTCGACCACGTCGTACAGGTAGGCATCGTCCACCTCGGGCCCGCCGGCGGCGCCGCCGCTGCCGACCCGGCCGGCCGCCGCCGGCTGGCCACGGCGG
Organism: Dokdonella koreensis DS-123; assembly: GCF_001632775.1. Lineage (NCBI taxonomy): Bacteria > Pseudomonadati > Pseudomonadota > Gammaproteobacteria > Lysobacterales > Rhodanobacteraceae > Dokdonella > Dokdonella koreensis. Next base: position 1,216,176 of record NZ_CP015249.1, on the reverse strand, counting down.
ATCTTGCCGGTCAGGCGCCCCCAGCCGAGCGGGCTCCAGACCATCGTCCCCAGGCCCTGGTCGAGTGCCAGCGGCATCAGTTCCCACTCGTAGTCGCGGCCGATCAGCGAGTAGTAGCCCTGGTAGGCCACGTAGCGCGCCAGGCCATGCCGCTCGGAGGTCGCCAGCGCCTTCATCACGTGCCAGCCGGAGAAGTTCGAGCAGCCGATGTAGAGCACCTTGCCGGCGCGAACGAGGTCGTCGAGCGCGCCGAGGACCTCCTCGGGCGGTGTCAGCGCGTCGTAGCCGTGCATGAAGTACAGGTCGATGTGATCGGTGCCCAGGCGCCGCAGGCTGGCCTCCACCGCCTTGACCAGGTGGTAGCGCGAAGACCCCTTGTCGTTGGGGCCGGTGCCGGTGGTGAAGGTGGCCTTGGTCGAGATCAGCACCTGGTCGCGGCGACCCTTGATCGCCTGGCCGAGGATCTCCTCCGATGCGCCGGCCGAATAGACATCGGCGGTGTCGAAGAAATTGAGGCCGGCCTCCAGGCAGACGTCGACCAGGCGCGTCGCCTCGGCGACGTCGGTCGCGCCCCATTTGGAGAACATCTCGCCGACACCGCCGAACGTGCCGGTGCCGAGGCTGAGCACGGGAACCTTGAGGCCGGAACGGCCAAGCTGCCTGAATTCCATGGGAACTCCTGATGGGTGGGAAAGAAACGGAAGCCGCGTGCGGACGAACGGCTCAGGGCGGGCCGTGATGACGCAGGATCGCGTCGAGCAGCCCCGGAAAGCGGACGTCGATCTCGGCCTTGCGCGCGGTGTTGATGACCTCGACGCCGCGCTTCTCCGAGCGGATCAGGCCCGCCTCGCGCAGTACGCGGTGATGGAACGAGATCGTCGAGGGCGAAAGATCGGAGCAGGCCTTGCTGCAGCTCAGGCCGTCGCAGCCGAGCAGCTTGACCATGACGCCGCGGCGGATCGGGTCGGCCAGTGCGTGCAGCACGGCGTCGATGCCGATCGCACTGGCGGGCGGATGCCGGAACGGGCGGGACATGCGCGCACGATAGCGGCCCGCGCCGTCTACTTCAAGATTCTTGAACTATGCCGCGCAGCCAGCACGGGATAGGGAACGGGGCGCCGCCTCAGCCCTCGACGGCCAGCCGGCACTCGATCACGCCGCCGACGGCGGCGCGGGCGTGCGGCGTCGTCCCCTGCGGCTGGCGCCAGGCCAGGTGCGTGCAGCCGAGCTGGCGTGCGGTTTCGTGCGCCTGCGCCAGCAGCCGCTGCTCCAGCCCGCGAAGGCGCCAGGCCGGCCGCAGGTACAGCGCCTCGACGTTGAGATAGTAGGCGCCTTCGGGAAATGCGACGCCGGCTGTCGCGCCGGCATAGCCCACCTCCCGGCCATCGACGCGCACGAGCCAGGCCCAGGCGCGTACCGGCGGATCGAACAAGGCCTCGTGGAACTCGAGCGGCATGGCGTCACGGCGGGCCTGGGCACGCCACCGGCCGGCATGCTCGGCCACCTGCTCGTCGCACAGCGCCATCAGCACCGATGCATCCGCCGGCACGGCCCGGTCGATGCGCACGCTCGCGCCGGCGTCGAGGGCATTGCGGCCGGGCACGGCCGGTACGGGCGCGATGCCCGGCAGCAGGACGGAAACAGAAGGCGGCATCGCGGTACTCGGCTGGTGGCGGAACGCATCCCGGGTCTGCGCCATGCTGCGGCCGGTTCTTTAAGATGGCTTTAAGCCGGCGCCGGCTGCGCGCTACCATCGCGCCCGGAATGGGTACGGCATGACGGCCAATACGATCGCGATCAACCAGCGCATGCGCCACTTCGACGGCCACGCACAGGTATGGGTGTTCGGCTACGGCTCGCTGATCTACAAGGCGGACTTCCCGTACCTGGAACGCCGCGCCGCGCGCATCGACGGCTGGACGCGCCGTTTCTGGCAGGGCTCGCACGACCACCGCGGCACGCCCGAAGCGCCCGGCCGCGTCGTGACGCTGGTCGCGCAGGCCGGCGCCGTCTGCCTCGGCATGGCCTACCTCGTCACGCCCGAGGTCTTCGCCCACCTCGACCATCGCGAGAAGAACGGCTACCTGCGCCACCGTGTCGCGCTGGACTTCGGCGACGGCCACGGCGCCGACGGGCTGGTCTACATCGCCGATCCGGCCAATGCCGCGTACCTGGGTCCCGCCCCGGAAGCCGACATCGCCCGCCATATCGCCTCGGCGCACGGCCCGAGCGGGCCCAACCGCGACTACCTGCTGCGGCTGGCCGATGCCCTGCGCGCACTCGGTGCCGACGACCCGCACGTCTTCACCATCGAGCGCCACCTGCGGGCACTCGATGCCGATACGGTCGCACACGCTGCCGGCCCGGAGGGCGGACTGCACTAGGGCGTGTCATCAATCCCCCGGCAGGTCGCGTTGGCCCTGGAAAGTCGTCAGGGGGTGGTGTGTGGCGCCGCGCCTGACTGGCCGTCAGGTCAAGCCGCGCAACGCACGCTGGCGGCTTTCCAGGGCCAACCCGTAGGGCCGCTCTTGCGTGCGCCCGGGACTGCGTCATCCCTCGGGCGTGGACCGACGTCCACTTCCTCCCTCTTCCTTGTCACGGACGCACGCAAGAACGGCGCGGCCTACCGAGGGATTGATGACACGCCCTAGGCCGTCCCGTCGAGCGCCGGCCGCGCACGCGGTGGCTGCCCGGGAGCCGCGCCGCGGCGATCCGCGCGCCGTTCCAGCCCGGAAACGCGCAGGCTCGGAAAAAAGGCGGCGACACAGGACCGCATCGGACAGCGCCTTACCGGCCCGCGCAAGCCGCCCCGGCGACAGTGCCGGCGCACAGGCGCGCGGTCAGTTCCGCCACGTAGTCACGCGTGGACGCCGGCGCCTCGTCGAGCGTGGCCAGCGCCGCCTGCGTGCGTAGCAGGAGGTCGGTCGCCTCGTCCAGGCGCCCCTGGGCCAGGCGCGCCCCGGCCAGCGCCGCCAGCGCATTCACGTGGAAATGGCTGCCGCCCTGCGGGTAGAGGCGATCGGCCATCGCCACCGCCTGGCCGGCCGCATCGGCGGCCTGGTCCAGGCGGCCCAGCGCCAGCGCCTGCCGGGCCAGGTTCGTCATCGGCACCAGCACCATCTCGTGGTCGCCGCGGAACGAGCGGCGGTGCATCGCCACCGCCTCGGCCTGCAGCGCGATCGCCTGCTCGCGCTCGCCGCGCATCCAGGTCAGTCGTGCGCGATTGTTGAGGATCACCGCCAGGTGCGGACCGCCGTCCGGATAGGCCGCTTCCAGCACCGGCTGCGCCTGCCGGTACAGCGCGTCGGCACGGTCGAGGTCGCCCAGGCCGCGGGCCGCCTGCGCCAGGTTGGCCAGCGTGCGGGCGCGCTGCTCGACCGTGTCCGGTGCGGCGCCGGCGGCATCGGCCGCCAGCGCGCGCTCGAGGTAGTGCTGGGCGCGTGCGAAGTCCTCGCGGACCAGATGCATGACGCCGGCATCGTTGAGCACGCTGGCATAGAGCGGCAGGCCGGTCTGGCCGCTGCGTTCGAGCCGGGCCAGTGCCTCGTCGAACAGGACCTGCGCCTCGTCGCTGCGGTGCTGCGCCTTGCGCAGGCTGGCCAGCGAGCCGAGCGCCGTGACGGTCCGCGGATCGTCGGTACCGAACAGGCGCTCGCCGTCGGCCAGCGCACGCGTCAGCTGCGCTTCGGCCGCCTCGATGTGGCGGGTCGCCAGCAGGCTTTCCGCGAGCGTGTTGCGGACGCCGACGGCGAGGTCCTCGCGTCCGGCGAAACGCTCGTCGATGCGGGCGGCGGCGGTCGCCACCGCTTCGCTGAGGCTCAGCTCCGATCCGGTCATGTACGGGTTGGAGGTCCTGAGCACGTCGGTCAGGAACGCATTGACGGCCGCCGTATCGGCCGCCGCCCGCCGCGCCTGCGCCGCCTGCCACGCTGCCGCGGTGCCGGCCACGAGCACGGCGGCCACGGCCAGCGCGGCGAGGCCACTGGCAAGGCGATGGCGCCCGAGGAACTTCCCCAACCGGTAGCCGACCGAGTCGGGGTGCGCCTGCACGGGACGGCCCTGCAGGTGCCGCCCGAGATCGTCGGCCAGCGCCTGCGCCGATCCGTAGCGGCGCTCCGGCTGCTTGTGCATCGCGCAGGCGACGATCCGCTCCAGGTCCTCGCCGTGGATCGATCGCGCCGGCCGCCGGTTGCCGGCCGCCGCCGGCAGCGGTGCACGCCGCAGCAGCGGCGGTGCGGTCTGGCAGACGATCCGCTCGATCTCGGCCGGGCTGCAGCCCTCCAGCCGGTAGGGGCGAGCGCCGGTCAGCAGCTCGTAGAGCATCACGCCGAGCGAATAGACGTCCGAGGCGGTGGTCGGCGGTTCCAGCCGCAGCTGTTCCGGGCTGGCGTAGGCCGGCGTCAGCGCCGGCGCGCCGTGGCGCGTCAGCCCGGCCGCGTCGTCGGCGTCCGGATCGAGCAGGCGGGCGATGCCGAAGTCGAGCAGGCGCGGTTCGCCGTCCGCGTCCACCAGGATGTTCTGCGGCTTGAGGTCGCGATGCACGATCAGGTGCCGGTGCGCCGCCTGCACGCCGTCGCAGACCTTGCGGAACAGCGCGATGCGCGCCCGCGCATCGAGGCCGGCACGCTCGCAATGCTCGAGCAGCGAGCCACCGTCCACGTACTCCATCACCAGGTACGGCAGGCCGCCGACACTGCCGCCGTCCAGGATGCGGGCGATGTTCGGGTGCTCCAGCCGCGCCAGCAGGCGGCGCTCGTTCTCGAAGCGCGCGACCAGCTCGCCGCGGCGCGCCGGGTCGAGCAGCAGGTGCTCGGCACGGACGAACTTGATCGCCACGCGCTGCTCGTAGGCGCCGTCGACGCGCTCGGCCAGGAAGACCACGCCCATGCCGCCGGCATCGAGCAGGCGCAGCAGCCGCCACGGGCCGAGCCGGTCGCCCGGCACCGGCAAACCGGTCAGCGCCGCGCCGCCCGGTGCCAGGAAATCCTCCGCCGGTTCCAGGCCACCCAGCAGCTGGCGGGCACGGGCCGCCACGGCCGCCGGCACCGCCTGCTCGGCGAGCCAGGCAAGCCGGCCCGCCGCCGGCAGGCCCAGGGCCTCCTCCAGCAGGCGCATCGCCGCGATCTCGGTTTCCAGGTCCACGCCGCCCTCCCCCAGCGGTCCGGTTCCGTCGCGGCAGTGTAGGGCGTTCGGCAGGCCGGCGGAGACCGGTACCGGTGCTGCGGCTCATCGCAGGATCGGTCGCAGGCTCTACACTTGCGCGATGGGTGCTTCCGTCACGCAGCTGCTATCGGACTGGCGCGCCGGCGACGCCGGCGCACGCGATCGCCTGGTCGCCGTGCTCTATCCGGAGCTCAAGCGCCTGGCCGAACAGGCGTTTCGCCGCGAGCGCGGCAACCACACCCTGCAGCCGACCGCCCTGGTCAACGAGGCCTGGCTGCGGCTGGCCGGCATCGAGACGCTCGCCGGCGGCGATCGCGGCGCCGTGCTCGCGGTGGCCGCGCGCCTGATGCGCGAGATCCTGATCGACCATGCGCGGCGCCGCGCCGCCGCCAAGCGCGACGGCGGCGAGCGCGTCACCCTGAGCGGGCTGGAACTCGCCGGCGACCAGGCACTGGACCTGGTCGATCTCGACGGTGCGCTCGAACGGCTCGAACGGCTCGATCCGGTCAAGGCACGGATCGTGGAACTGCGCTACTTCGGCGGCCTCAGTATCGAGGAGACCGGCCAGGTGCTCGCGCAGTCGCCGGCGACCGTCAAGCGCCACTGGCAAGCCGCGCGCATCTGGCTGTTCGACGCGCTGGGCGGGACCGCCTCGCCGTCGCCGGCCGGCTGAGCGCGGCGCATGCCGGCGGCGGACGGCCGCATTCAGCCGGCTTCGGCGAGCAGCTTGATCACGCTGGAGAAATCCAGGCCGCCGCGGCCGGCACGGGCGTTGAGTGCGTACAGGTTGCGCGCCAGCTCGCCCAGCGGAATCGGCGCGCCCACGCCCATCGCCGCTTCCGCAGCCAGGCCCAGGTCCTTGAGCATCAGGTCGCTGCCGAAGCCGCCGCTGTAGCCGCGCGAGGCCGGCGCGTTCTCGAGCACGCCCGGCCACGGGTTGCAGACCTCGGTGGCCCAGCTGCGGCCGGTGCTGACCGCCATCATCTGCGACAGCGCCTTCGGGTCCAGGCCGTGCGCGGCGCCGAGCGCCAGCGCTTCGCCGGTGGCGGCCATGATCACGCCCAGCGCCATGTTGTTGCACAGCTTGGCGACCTGGCCGGCGCCACTGGCGCCCATGTGGAAGATGTTGCGGCCCATCGCCTGCAGCAGCGGGCGCGCGCGTTCGAGCGCTTCGGCCTGGCCGCCGACGATGAAGGTCAGCGTGCCGGCCGTCGCGCCGGCGGTGCCGCCGGACACCGGTGCGTCGATCATCGCCTGGCCGCGCTCGGCCGCGGCCGCGGCGACCTTCTGTGCCGAGGCCGGCGCGATGGTGCTGCAGTCGATCACCAGCGTACCCGGCGCGATCTTCGCCAGCAGGCCGTGCTGGCCGAGGTACACCCCTTCGACGTGGCGGCTGGCCGGCAGCATCGAGATCACCGCCTCGGCACCGTCCACCGCGTCCGCCGCGCTCGCCGCCGCGCGCGCGCCGAGCGCGACGGCGGCCTCGACCGCCGCCGGCACCAGGTCGAACACCCGCAGCTCGTGGCCGGCCTTGAGCAGGTTGGCGGCCATCGGGCCGCCCATGTGGCCCAGTCCGATGAAGGCGATGCGGCTCATGCGCGCGGCTCCGCGGTGGCGCCCAGGTCGGCGAGCGGGTGCGGCTGCGCCGGATCCGGGGCGTGGAAGAACGGTTCGGCCCAGGCCGCGCTGGCCTGCGCCAGCGTCGCCGGGTTCCAGTGCGGACTGCGGTCCTTGTCGATCAGCAGCGCGCGGATGCCCTCGGCGAAGTCGCCGTGCGCGGCGCAATGCAGCGAGGTCCAGTATTCCAGGCGAAACGTGTCGGCCAGCGACAGCGTGGCCGCACGCGCCTGCAGTTCGTAGCCCAGCCGCGCCGAACCCGGCGAACCGACGGCGAGGGTCTTGCGTGCGATCTGCAGCCAGCCGTCATCGGCATCGATGGCCTCGATGCGCGCGACCAGTTCTTCCAGCGAGGCGGCCGCGCAGATCGAGGCGATCCGCGCGGCATGCTGCTGCAACGGACCGGCCGGCACCGGCTCGGCCTGCGCCTGCAACAAGGCGCTCACGGTTTCGCGGTCGCGCGCGGCATCGCCGCTCCACGCCACCGCGGCCAGTGCGTCGAGCACCGCCGCGCGCCGTACCTCGGGCACGTAGTGATCGGCCAGGTCCGCGTGGATCGCATCGCCGGCATTGAGCGGCGCGCCGGTCAACGCCAGGAACAGCCCCGCGCGCGCGGGCACGCGCGCCAGCAGCCAGCTGCCGCCGACATCGGGATACAGGCCGACGGTGATCTCCGGAAACGCCAGCCTGGAGCGCTCGCTGACCACGCGGTGGCTGGCGCCGGCCATCAGGCCGATACCGCCGCCCATGACGATGCCGTGGCCCCAGCACAGCAGTGGCTTGGGATAGGTGTGGATGCGGTAGTCGAGCCGGTACTCGGTTTCGAAGAATGCCGCCGCATGGCGGTTGTCGCGCGGATCGCCGCCGCCGGCCTCGCGCCACTGGCGCATGCCGCGGTACAGGCCGTGCAGGTCGCCGCCGGCGCAGAAAGCCTTCTCGCCCGCGCCCTGCAGCCACACCGCCGCCACGGCCGGATCGGCGGCCCAATGCTGCAGCTGCGCGTCGAGCGCGTGCGCCATCGCCAGCGACAGCCCGTTGAGCGTACCCGGCGCATTGAGCGTGGCGATGCCGATGCGGCCGTGCACACCGGCGCGCTCCTCGAACAGCACCGGTGCGATGGCCGGCGCGTCTTGCAGGCTCATGTTCATGCGTTCTTCCACTGCGGCGCGCGCTTTTCGAGGAACGCCGCCACGCCTTCGACCTGGTCGGCGCTGTCGAACAGGTCGACGAAGGCCTCGCGCTCGTGCACCAGGGCGGTCGCGTGCGGCTGGCTGCGCGTGGCCTGCACCAGCGCCTTGCATGCGGCCACGCTGGTCGGGCTCTGTTTCCCGGCCTGCCGGCCCCACTCCAGCGCGCGCGCCAGGGCCTGGCCCTTGGGCACGACCTCTTCGACCAGGCCGATGCGCAGCGCGGTCGCCGCGTCGATGCGCTCGCCGAGCAGGATCATGCGCTTGGCCCAGCCCTCGCCGACCAGGCGCGGCAGGTTCTGGGTGCCGCCGGCGCAGGGCAGCAGGCCCACAGTCGCCTCCGGCAGCGCCAGCTGCGCCTGTTCCTCGGCGATGCGCAGGTCGCAGGCCAATGCGCATTCCAGGCCACCGCCCATGGCGTAGCCGTTGATCGCGGCGATCGACACGCCACGGAACGCACTCAGGGTTTCGAAGGCTTCGCCGAAACGGCGTGCGGCTTCGCGCGCGCGGGCCTTGTCGCCGTCGGCGAACTGCTTGAGGTCGGCGCCGGCGCTGAAGAACTTCTCGCCCTCGCCGACGATCACCATCGCATAGATGTCGCGGTCGGCGTGGAGCGCGCGGACCAGGTCGCGCAGCGCGGCCAGGCTGTCGCGTGTCCAGGTGTTGGCTGGCGGGTTGCTCAACGTGACCACGGCGGCGTGGCCGTCGATCTCGATCCTGAGCCCGGTCCAGTCGCGGCCACGGTGACTATCGATAACGGCAGCGCTCATCGCAGTTCCTCTTCGGTGTTCAGCAGGTGGCGCGCGACGATCACGCGCATGATCTCGTTGGTGCCTTCCAGGATCTGGTGCACGCGGCAGTCGCGCAGCAGCCGCTCGATCGGGTACTCGCGGATGTAGCCGTAGCCGCCGTGGATCTGCAGCGCCTCGTTGCAGATCGCAAAGCCGGCATCGGTGGCGAAGCGCTTGGCCATCGCGCACCACACCGTCGCGTCGCCGCTGCCGGCGTCGAACTTGCGCGCGGCCGTGTGCACCATCTGCCGTGCCGCGACCAGCTGGGTGGCCATGTCGGCCAGCTTGAACTGCAGCGCCTGGAACTCGGCCAGCTTCTTGCCGAACTGGCGGCGCTCGCCCATGTAGCGGCGGGCCGCGTCGAGCGCCCCCTGGGCCGCGCCGAGCGAGCAGCTGGCGATGTTGATCCGGCCGCCGTCGAGGCCCTTCATCGCGATCTTGAAGCCCTCGCCTTCGCCGCCGAGCAGGTTCGCCGCCGGCACGCGCACATCGCTGAAGCTGATGCCGCGCGTGGGCTGGCTGTTCCAGCCGAGCTTCTCTTCCTTGCGGCCGTAGGCGATGCCGTCGCTGTCGGCCGGCACCGCGAACGCGCTGATGCCGCGTGCGCCCGGTCCGCCGGTGCGTGCCATCACCACCAGCACGTCGGTCGCGCCGGCGCCGGAGATGAAGGCCTTGGCGCCGTTGAGCACGTAGTGGTTGCCGACGCGCTCGGCGCGCATCGCCAGCGCGGCCGCGTCCGAGCCGGCCCCCGGTTCGGTCAGGCAGTACGAGGCGAGCTTGGCCCCGCTCGCCAGGGCCGGGCCCCAGGCCGCGCGGACGGCGTCACCCGCATGCGCGACGAGCATCCAGGCCGCCATGTTGTGGATGCTGATGAAGGCCGCCGTGGACGGATCGATCGCGGCCAGTTCCTCGAACACGATCGCCGCGTCCAGCCGCGTCAGGCCGGCGCCGCCGGCCGCCTCGGCGATGTAGAGGCCGCAGAAGCCGAGGTCGCCGGCCCTGGCGATCGCTGCGCGCGGGAACGTGCCCTCGGCGTCCCAGCGCGCCGCGTGCGGCGCCAGCTCGGCTCGCGCGAAGTCGCGCGCCGCGGTGCGGAACGCGAGCTGGTCCTCGCCCAGGCCCGGATCAACCGTCGTCGATCGGAAGTCCATGACGGCGGCCGTCATTTGAGGCTGATCGTCGTGTTCACGCCGGCCGCCGGTGCCGTGTCGTCGAACCAGCGCGCGGTGACGGTCTTGGTCTGCGTGTAGAACGTGACGACCTGCTTGCCGTAGGGCCCGAGGTCGCCGAGCTTGGACGCGCGCGAGCCGGTGAACGAGAACAGGGGGACCGGCACCGGGATCGGCACGTTGATGCCGACCTGGCCGACGTCGATGTCCTCCTGGAACCGCCGCGCGGCCGCACCGGACTGGGTGAAGATCGCCGTGCCGTTGCCGTTGGGATTGGCGTTGACGAGCGCGATGGCCTCCTCGAGCGTGTCGGCCGCGAGCAGCACCAGCACCGGGCCGAAGATCTCCTCGTCGTAGATGCGCATGCCCGGCTTCGCGCCGGAGAAGATCGTCGGGCCGACGAAGTTGCCGCGCTCGTAGCCGGGCACCTCGGGCCTGCGGCCGTCGAGTTCCAGCGTCGCGCCCTCGTCCACGCCCGCGGCGATCAGGCCTTCCACGCGCTCGCGCGCGGCGCAGGAAATCACCGGACCGACGTCGGTGCCGGGTTCCACGCCGGCATTGACCTTGAGCGTCCGGGCCTTGGCGACCAGATCGGGAATCCAGGCCCGCGCCGCGCCGACCAGCACCGCGGTGGAGGCCGCCATGCAGCGCTGCCCGGCCGCGCCGAACGCGGCACCGGCCAGGGCGTTGAGGGTCTGTTCCTTGTTGGCGTCGGGCAGCACTACGGCGTGGTTCTTCGCGCCCATCATGCACTGCACGCGCTTGCCGGCCTGCGAGGCGCGCCGGTAGACGTGCGTGCCCACGCGGGTGGAACCGACGAAGGACACTGCCTTGACGTCGGGGTGGTCGCACAGCGCGTTGACGACCGCCTCGCCGCCGTGCACGACGTTGAGCACGCCGGGCGGGATGCCCGCCTCCAGCGCCAGCTCGACCAGGCGCATCGTCACCAGCGGGTCCTGCTCGGACGGCTTGAGCACGAAGGTGTTGCCGGTGGCGATCGCCATCGGGAACATCCACAGCGGGATCATCGCCGGGAAGTTGAACGGCGTGATGCCGGCGCACACGCCCAGCGGCTGCAGCAGCGTGTAGGTGTCCACGCCGCCGGCGACGTTGTTGGCGAACTCGCCGAGCTGCAGGTTGCCGATCGCCGCGGCATGCTCGACGACCTCCAGGCCGCGGAACACGTCGCCCTCGGCGTCGGCCAGCGTCTTGCCCTGCTCGGCGGTCAGGATCGCCGCCAGTTCCTGCAGGTGCGCGCGGATCAGCTGCTGGTACTTCAGGAAGATGCGCGCCCGCGCGCCGATCGGCGTCCGGCGCCAGCTGGCGAAGGCCGCCTGGGCCGCGCCGATCGCGGCGTCGACCTCGTCCGCGGTCGCGAACGGCACGCGTGCGAGTACGGCCTGCGTGGCCGGATCGACCACGTCGCGGAACTCGAGCGAACGGGATGGGACGAATCGGCCGCCGATCAGCAGCTCGACGACGGGGACGGCCGTGGCGGCCGGGCTGGTAGCGTTCATCAGGTTGTGCTCCGTATCGCTCACCCGCGAAGGCGGATGCGAGGAGCACGGACGGGCACGGCACGCGGACGGCAGCTTCAGCCCGTCCGGTTGCCCACCGCATCCGAGGACGAAAGATCCCAGGCCGGTATCCGGGCTTGCGAGCGATGCGGAACGCATCGGCCGATCGCCTTCCCACGCCCGAAGGCGCAGTGGCATTTCGATCGGCCTTGACTCGCTTACCGTTGCGGGGGCAGCGCCGGATTCACACCGGCTTCCCGTTCAACCCTGCGGCGGCAATCGCCGCGGGGCACCTGAGACCGGGGCAGTGTATGCGCTGGCGCGCGACAGCGGCAAGCGGCAGCGGGCGGGACGCTAGGGCGTGTCATCAATCCCCCGGCAGGTCGCGTTGGCCCTGGAAAGTCGTCAGGGGGTGGTGTGTGGCGCCGCGCCTGACTGGCCGTCAGGTCAAGCCGCGCAACGCACGCTGGCGGCTTTCCAGGGCCAACCCGTAGGGCCGCTCTTGCGTGCGCCCGGGACTGCGTCATCGCTCGGGCGTGGACCCACGTCCACTTCCTCCCTCTTCCTTGGCCCGGACGCACGCAAGAACGGCGCGGCCTACCGAGGGATTGATGACACGCCCTAGTCCCGGTCGGTCCGCGTGCCGACCTCGATCAGCTCGCCGTCGTCGCCGATCCGCACCTGCACCTCGATCGGCCGGCAGCATACCGCGCAGTCCTCGACGTAGGCCTGCGAGCCGGCGGAACGATCGATCGTCGTTTCGAAGCCCTCCCCACAGTAAGGGCAGTGGATCACCACGGCTTCAAGCATGGTCGCGCTCCGGCAGGAACAGGGCGATGACATCGTTGAGGAAGCGCTGGCCGTCCACACTGGTGCGCAGCAGGCCCGGCGCGTCGTCGAACCAGCCACGCTGGTGCGCGGCGGCCAGCGGCGCCGCGAGCACCGCCGGCGCAAGCCCGGTGCGCTCGGCGAACTCGCCAGCCGGAACGCCGTCGATCAGGCGCAGCGCGTTCATCATGTACTCGAACGGCAGGTCGGCTGCCACGATCACAGCATCGCCGACGATCCGGCGCGGCGTCGCGGCGTGCTCCAGATATGCACGCGGCGTGCGCTGCTTGGCGCGGCGCCGGACCGTGCCGGCTGCCGCGTCGGTCAGCTTGCCGTGCGCACCGGCACCGATGCCCAGGTAGTCGCCGAAGTGCCAGTAGTTGAGGTTGTGCGCGGCGCGCCGGCCGCCCTGCGCATAGGCCGACACCTCGTACTGCACGTAGCCGGCCTCGGCCAGCCGCTGCTGGCAGTGCTCCTGCATGTCCCAGGCGCTGTCGCTATCGGGCAGCGGCGGCGGTCGCGCCGCGAACAGCGTGTTCGGCTCCAGCGTCAGCTGGTAGTGCGAGACGTGCGGCGGCGCCAGCGCGATCGCCCGGTCGACGTCGGCCCGCGCGCCGGCGAGGTCCTGCTGCGGCAGCGCGTACATGAGGTCGATGTTGATGTTGTCGATGCCGGCCGCACGCGCCTCGCCGATCGCGCGCTCCGCATCGGCCGCGCTGTGGATGCGGCCGAGCCGGTGCAGCATCGCGTCGTCGAAGCTCTGCACGCCGAAGCTGATGCGGTTGACGCCGGCCGCGCGATAGCCGTCGAAGCGGCCGTGCTCGACCGTGCCCGGATTGGTTTCCAGCGTCACTTCGGCGCCGGGCGCCAGGGACAGCCGCGCGGCGACACCGTCGAGGATGCGCCCGATCGCCGCCGGCGCGAACAGGCTCGGCGTGCCGCCGCCGAAGAAGATGCTGGCCAGTGGCCGACCGGGCACGGCAGCACCGAAATCGGCCAGGTCGCGGTCCAGGTCGGCCAGCAGGGCGTCGACGTAGGCCTCCTGCGGGATGCCCTCGCGCACGGCGTGCGAGTTGAAGTCGCAGTAGGGGCACTTCTTCACGCACCACGGGATGTGGACGTAGAGCGAGAGCGGTGGAGCGGTCAGCGGCATCGGGAGCGGGCGTGGCGCCCGGAAACGGGCGGACCCAGGGTGGGGCCGCCAGCGCCGGGGCGCAAGCGGCCGAACGGGAAAGCGGCGCCGTTCCGCGCCGCGCGCCTCAATCGATGCCGAACGACTGCAGGCTGACCGGAAGGCTGGTCACGTGGAACAGCAGTGCGGTGTCGGTCAGGCTGAACTGGCCGCCGAGCCCCGGCGCCGCACCGTCGTAGCTGTAGCTGAAGTCGGCCACGTTGAAGCCGACCTGGCCGGCGAAGCTGACCAGCGTATAGGTGGTGCCGACCGTGGGCAGCACGGCGCCATCGCCGAACGCGAAGTGATAGGTGCCGGTGCCGGTGCGCACCAGGTTGCCGGTCAAGTCGGTGTGGTCCGAATCGCCGTCGTTGGCGCCGAGCCGGTGCCGCACGCTGCCATCCGGCGCCCAGCGCAGCTCGCGCGCCGTGATCGTGCCGGCCCCCGCCGTGGGACCGGGCGCCAGCCGGCCGGCCGCGCCGAGTACGACATCGCCCAGCACCGTGCCGTTGCCGGCCAGGCTGCCCGTGGCGACCGTGACGTCCACGCCGGCCAGTGTCGCCGGAAGGTACAGCGAGCCGCCGTCGATCAGGATGGCGCCGTTGCCGACACCGGCCTGGGCACCGGCCGCGACCAGCACGGCGACGGCGGCGACGAGCGCACGCGGCACCCCGACGGCCCGGCGAGGGGGAACAAAGGGAAATGGCGACATTGCGGCATCCTCTGATGGCCGGACGCATCATAGCCGGGCGTCGGGCCGCCTGCATGCATTGCCAAGCGCGCGGCCGCCTCCGTAGGATCGCTGCCCTACCCCGTACCGGCGGTCCCCGATGCTTCCGATCCCGCATCCGGCTCCCGGCCGGCCGCCGTTGCCGTTCGCCGGCCAGGTCTGCCTGAGCATGATCGTGCGCAACGAAAGCGCGGTCATCGCCCGTTGCATCGCCGCGGTACGGCCGCTGATCGGCGCCTGGGCGATCGTCGACACCGGTTCGCACGACGGCACGCAGGCGCAGTTGCGCGACCTGCTCGGCGACCTGCCCGGCACCCTGATCGAGCGCCCCTGGGTCGATTTCGCGACCAACCGCAACCAGGCGCTGGACCTGGCGCGCGGCTACGGCGAGTACGCGCTGATCGTCGATGCCGACGAGGTGCTGGAGATCGACCCGGACGGCGGCTGGCCGGCACGACTCGACGCGCCGGGCTACTACCTGCGCGTCTACCAGGACGGCGGACCGTTCGAGTACTTCTGCGCCAAGCTGCTGCGCCACGCCACGCCCTGGCGCTGGCACGGCGTCCTGCACGAGTACCCGGCGGCGGAACCGGCGGCGGCGATCGCCCACCTCGGCGGCCTGCGCGTGCGCGGCGTGCCCGACGGCGCCCGCAGCCAGCGCCCGGTGCACGAGAAGTACGCCGACGACGCCCGCGTGCTCGAAGCGGCCCTGAAGGCCGAGCCGGACAATGCCCGCTACGTCTTCTACTACGCGCAAAGCCTGCGCGACGCCGGCCGGCCCGAGCAGGCGCTGGCGGCGTACCGGAAGCGCGCCGCCATGGGTGGCTGGGCCGAGGAGGTCTGGTATGCGCTGTACCAGGTGGGCTGCCTGCACGAGCGTCTCGCCAGCGGCGACGCCGCGGTGATCGAGGCCTACCTGGCCGCCTACGACGCGCGCCCTCAGCGGGCCGAACCGCTGTGCGACCTGGCCCGCTACCTGCGGCAGCGCGGCCGCTACGCCAGCGCCTACCTGCATGCGCGTGCCGCCGCCGCGCTGCCGCAGCCGGACGACCTGCTGTTCCTGGACGCATCGGCCTACCGCTGGCGCGCCCGCGACGAGCAGGCGGTCTGCGCGTACTACGTCGGCCGGCGCGAGGAATGCGCCACGCTGTGCCGCGAACTGCTGGCCGACCCGGCCCTGCCGCCGTCCGAACACGCGCGCGTCGCCGCCAACGCCGCCTTCGGCTGAGCCTGTCACAAACGCCACAATTGCGGCATTTGCCGCTATGCTGCGCCGGCTACCGCCGAGGGGATCGGCGGACCGACCTTGGGGGTACATCCGATGCGGGTATCCACGCGTTTGACGCGACGGGCGCTGGTGCTGGCCATCGCAGCCACAGTCGCCCATCCGGCCCTGGCGCAAGGCGATATCGAGGCCCGGCCGCTGGCCAACCAGGGCTTCATCGTCACCGACGAAACCGGCACCGTCCTGCGCCTGCGCGTCGGCGCCGACGGCCAGGTGACGATCCCGTCGCTGCCCTCCTCGCTGCAGCAGGACCAGGTGGTCTGCTTCCACGCCACCACCGGCGTGCTCGGCCGCTGCGCCGGCGGCGCCGGCCCGGTCGGACCAACCGGGCCCACCGGCCCGGCCGGCCCCAGCGGCGCCCCGGGTCCGACCGGCCCGATCGGTCCGGCTGGCCCGGTCGGTGCCGATGGCGCGACCGGCGCGCAAGGCCCCGAAGGCCCCATCGGCGCGACAGGTCCCGCGGGACCGACCGGCCCGACGGGCAGCATCGGTCCCACCGGACCGACCGGACCCACCGGCTTTACGGGACCCACCGGACCCAGCGGCCCGGCCGGCGCCACCGGCGCGACAGGCCAGGCCGGTCCCGAAGGCCCCGTGGGCCCGCCGGGCGTCGTAGGCCCACCCGGCCCGCCGGGCGAAGCCGGTCCGGCCGGTGCGACCGGACCCGTCGGCGCGACCGGCCCCATCGGCCCGACGGGACCAACCGGATTTACCGGACCGACCGGGCCGACGGGCCCTGCCGGAAGCGCCCGCTATGCGGTGCGCATCAACGGCACGGTCAGCACGGCGCTGGCGCAGCCGCTGCACCCGATCGGCTACTCGGGCACCACCAATGCCCAATTGAGCTTCGTCACTCCGAACGGCTACGTCGTCAGCCTGCTCTCGGACGGCTACGTCTTCGGCAGCACCGGCGTGTCCTACGACGGCCCCAACTGCACCGGCAACGTCTTCCTGAACTCGGTCAACTACCTGCCGGGTTCGGTCGCCAGCGCCGGCGCCATACACAACCTGTACTACATCCCGCGCACCGCGACGACGGTGAACAACCCGACGCGCGCGAGCCAGTACAACGGCGCGACCTGCAATAACAGTCCGACCAATCCGATGAGCGGCGACTACTACGTCGGCCTGCCGAACGTGACGGCGACCACCGGCGTCGGCCTGGCCAACAACACGCGCTATACGGTGATCGTGGACTACGTGCCCTGACGCCGGTGCCGGCATCGCGGTCCGCCCGAACGGCGACCGCGATGCGTCCGCGCGGCGCCGCCGACTGACGCGGTGCCGGGAACGGTCGTCCTGCGCCTGCTCGACGCACGCGGTCGCGACAACAGCGCGCTATCGGTTCCGCGGATCGACCGCTCGCGTCGATCGGCCAGCGAGTGTCCCTGGATCGCGCCGGCAGGCCGTCGAGGAACAGCCCGCCGTTATCCGAATGCCGCCGAAGCGCCCGCCTCGAGGTAGCGGCGCAGCTGCGCCAATGCCCTGCCGCGATGACTGACCGCGTTCTTGGCAGCCGGGTCGAGCTCGGCGGCACTGCGGCCGCTGGCCGGATCGAGGAAGACCGGATCGTAGCCGTGTCCGCCGGTACCGCGCGGCGCCGCCAGGATCGCTCCGGCCCAGCGCCCTTCGGCGATCAGCGGCGCCGGCTCGTCCGGCGCGCGCAGCAGCACGAGCGTGCAATGGAAATGGGCGCCGCGCCGGTCCGGCGGCACGCCGTGCAGCGCCTCGAGCAGCCGCGCGATATTGGCGGCGCTGTCGCCGTGGCGCCCCGCGTAGCGCGCCGACAACAGGCCGGGCGCCCCGCCGAGCGCGTCCACGCACAGGCCCGAGTCGTCGGCCAGCGCCGGCAGACCTGACTGCCGCGCGGC
Source organism: Dokdonella koreensis DS-123 (assembly GCF_001632775.1). Classification (NCBI taxonomy): domain Bacteria; kingdom Pseudomonadati; phylum Pseudomonadota; class Gammaproteobacteria; order Lysobacterales; family Rhodanobacteraceae; genus Dokdonella; species Dokdonella koreensis. The sequence continues at coordinate 1,198,847 of NZ_CP015249.1, read as the reverse complement.
GTGGCGCGCCTTGAGCAGGGCATTCTCGACGAAGGTGGCGCCGGTTTCCTCGGCATCGTCGATACCGAGCGCCGACTGGGCGATCAGCTCGACGCCGACATCGGCCAGGATCGCGTGGATTTCATCGAGCTTGCCGGCATTGGAGCTGGCCAGGACCAGCTTCATGCCGCCAGCGCCACCCGCTGCAGCCGGCACAGTTCCTCCACGCCGCCGGCCGCCAGCCCCAGCAGTGCATCGAGCTCCTCGCGGCGGAACGCATGGCCTTCGGCCGTGCCCTGCAGCTCGATGAAGCCGCCGCCGTCGTTCATGACCACATTCATGTCGGTGTCGCAGGCCGAATCCTCGGCGTAGTCCAGGTCCAGCACCGGCAGGCCCTGCCAGATGCCGACCGAGACCGCCGCGATCGCGCCGTGGATCACCTCGCGCTTGACCAGGCCGCGCGTCCTCAAGCCGTTGATCGCGTCGGCGAGGGCGACATAGGCACCGGTGATCGCCGCGGTGCGGGTGCCGCCGTCGGCCTGCAGGACGTCGCAATCGAGCGTGATCGTGCGCTCGCCGAGGGCGGCGCGATCGACGCAGGCGCGCAGGCTGCGGCCGATCAGGCGCTGGATCTCCATCGTCCGGCCGCCCTGGCCGCCGCGCGCCGCCTCGCGCTGCGTGCGCTCCTTGGTCGCGCGCGGCAGCATGCCGTACTCGGCCGTGACCCAGCCTTCGCCCTTGCCGCGCAGGAACGGCGGCACGCGCTCCTCGACGCTGGCCGTGCACAGCACGCGGGTATCGCCGAACGCGACCAGGACCGAGCCTTCCGCATGACGGGTGTAGTGACGCTCGATCGCCACCGGGCGCAGTTGGTCGGGCGCTCGGCCGCTCGGGCGGGAGAGGGTCATGGGCATGTGCTTTGGAGAAAAGGGGGTGCGGAGTTTACCATCGCCTCCCTTTTTCCCCGCCGGGACGCCGATGATCCGCAGCATGACCTCCTTCGCCAGCGCCGACAGCGAAGGCGCCTGGGGCGCCCTCAGCGTCGAGTTGCGCTCGGTCAACCACCGCTACCTGGAGCTGGCCGTGCGCCTGCCCGAGGAACTGCGGGGCCTGGAGCCGGCGATCCGCGAGCGCATCGGCGCGCGCCTGTCGCGCGGCAAGATCGATTTCGGCCTGCGCCACAAGCGCAGCGAGGGCGCCACCGCCCTGACCCTCGACGAGACCGTCGTCACGCGGCTGGCCGACGTGCATCGCGACCTCGGCGCCCGCTTTCCCGGCCTGCACACCGAACTGACCGCCCTGCTCGGCTGGCCCGGCGTGCTGGTCGAACAGGGCGTGGACCAGGATGGCCTGCGCGAGGCGGCGCTGGCCCTGGTCGACACCGCCCTGGACGAATTCGTCGCCGCGCGCGAGCGCGAGGGCGCGCGCCTCGCTGCGTTCCTGCGCGAGCGCCTGGACGGCATCACCGCCCTGGTCGCCAGTGTCCGCGGCCACTTGCCCGAGGTGCGCGCCGCCCTGCGCAGCCGCTTCGACGCGCGCATCGCCGACCTCAAGCAGCCGCTGGAGCCGGGCCGCATCGAGCAGGAAGTGGTGCTGCAACTGCAGCGCATCGACGTCGACGAGGAACTGGACCGCCTGACCGCGCACCTGGCCGAAGCGCACCGCGTGCTCGGCCTGCGCGAGGCAGTCGGCCGGCGCCTGGATTTCCTGATGCAGGAGTTCAACCGCGAGGCGAACACGCTCGGTTCCAAGGCCGCCGACCCGCGCACGACCCAGGCGGCGGTCGAACTGAAAGTGTTGATCGAGCAGATGCGCGAGCAGGTGCAGAACCTGGAATGACGATGACCGGCACGCTCTACGTCATCGCCGCCGCATCCGGGTCGGGCAAGACCAGCTTGGTCAAGGCGCTGCTCGAGCGCGAACCGGACCTGGCGCTGTCGGTCTCCTACACCTCACGGCCGCCGCGCCCGGGCGAGGTCGACGGCCAGCACTACCATTTCGTCTCGCGCCAGGTGTTCGAGCACATGGCGCAGGCGGGTGCGTTCTTCGAGTACGCCAACGTGCACGGCGACTACAAGGGCACCGCCCGCTCGGTCATCGAGCCGCTGCTGGCGCAGGGTCGCGACGTGCTGCTGGAGATCGACTGGCAGGGCGCCGAGCAGGTGCGCCGGCTGTGGCCCGACACGCTCAGCGTCTTCATCCTGCCGCCGTCGCGCGCCGAGCTGGAACGGCGCCTGCGCCACCGGGCGTCGGACAGCCCCGACCAGATCACCCGGCGCCTGGCCGACTCGCGCATCGAGATCGCGCACGCCCGGGAATTCGATTTCATCGTCGTCAACGACGACTTCGCGCAGGCGGTGACCGACCTGCGCGCGATCTTCGCCTGCCGGCGGCTGCGGCGCGACGCGCAACTGCAGCGGCACGCCACCCTGTTCGACGACCTGCTCAAGCCCGACTGAGCGGGCCGGACTGATCGGGCCGCGCGTTTGGTAGGATGGGGCGTCGCGCCGCGTCCGGCCGCCGGCATCCGCCCTCCTTCCCCGCCTCTCGCATGCCTCTCGCCGATTCCTCCGCCACCGCCGACAGCCCTCTGATCCGCATTCGCGGGCTCAGCACCGTGCTGAACGGCAAGACGATCTTCGACGGTGTGGACCTCGACATCCCGCGCGGCAGGGTGACCGCCGTGATGGGACCGAGCGGCACCGGCAAGACCACGCTGATGCGCCACATCACCGGCCAGCTCGCGCCGGACGCCGGCGAGGTCGTCGTCGACGGCGCCAACGTGCCGTCGCTTTCGCGCGGCGATCTGTTCCGGCTGCGCGAGAAGATCGGCTACCTGTTCCAGAACTCGGCGCTGCTGACCGACTTCTCGGTGTTCGAGAACGTCGCCTTCCCGCTGCGCCAGCACCTGCGCCTGCCCGAGGAACTGGTCCGCAACATCGTGCTGACCAAGCTGCAGGCCGTCGGCCTGCGCGGCGCCGCGGAGCTGATGCCGAGCGAGCTGTCCGGCGGCATGGCGCGGCGCGTGGCGCTGGCCCGCGCGATCGTGCGCGACCCGATGCTGGTCATCTACGACGAACCGTTCGTCGGCCTCGACCCGATCGCGCTCAACCAGGTCGTCAAGCTGATTCGCATGCTCAACGACACACTGGGCCTCACCGGCATCCTCGTCGCGCACGAGTTCTCGGCCGTGCAGCGCGTGGCTGACCAGGTCTACCTGCTCGCCGCGGGAAAGGTCGTCGCGCAGGGCACGCCGGCGGAACTCGCAGCCGGCAGCTCGCCGTGGACGCGGCAGTTCTTCGGGGGCGAGGCCGATGGCCCGGTGCCGTTCCACTACCCGGCGCGCGACTACGCCCTCGACCTCGGCTTCCCGGCGGCCACCGCATGAGCAACGCAAGCAAACCCCGCACGCCGCTCGCCGGCGGCATCGCCCAGGTCGGCGCCTGCGGCCTGTTCCTGCTGTCGATCCTGGCCGCCGTGCCGGCCAGCCTGCGGCATTTCCGCGAGACGGTGCGCCAGGTGTGGTTCGTCGGCGCGATGAGCCTGACGATCATCATGACCTGCGGCCTGTTCGTCGGCATGGTGCTGGGCCTGCAGCTGTACTACGTGCTGTCGATCTTCGGCGGCACCGCCGCGCTCGGCACCGTCGTCTCGCTGGCGCTCTACCGGGAACTGGGGCCGGTCGTGACCGCCCTGCTGTTCGCCGGCCGCGCCGGCACCTCGATCACCGCCGAGATCGGCCTGATGCGCGCCACCGACCAGCTCTCGGCGATGGAGATGATGGCGGTCGACCCGATGGCCTACGTGGTCACGCCGCGCTTCCTCGCCGGCATCGTCGCGATGCCGGTGCTGGCCTGCGTGTTCAATGCGCTGGGCATCTTCGGCGCGCACCTGGTCGGCGTGACGTGGCTGGGCCTGGACAACGGCACGTTCTGGTCGAACATGACCTCCAGCGTCGACGTCTGGAAGGACGTCGCCAACGGCCTGTGGAAGAGCCTGGCCTTCGGCGCGGTGGTCACGCTGATCGCCACGTTCCAGGGCTATACCACGCCGCCCACCAGCGAAGGCGTCGCCTACGCCACCACGCGCACCGTCGTGTTCTCGTCGATCGTCATCCTGGCGCTCGACTTCGTCATGACCGCTTTCCTGATGTGACCGGAGCCCTCTCGTGAGCCAGAAGCATTCCTACCAGTTCGGCACGGGCCTGTTCATCCTGCTCGGCTTCGCCGCGCTCGCCTGGCTGGCGACGCAGACCACCAGCGTGGCCAACTACCGCCAGGGCGACAGCTATACGCTCAACGCCCGTTTCGCCAATGTCGGCCAGCTCAAGCTCGGCGCGCCGGTGAAGGTCGCCGGCGTGCGCATCGGCTCGGTGCGCACGATCGAGGTCGACCCCGCCAAGCTCGACGCCAAGGTGCAGCTGTCCATCGCCCGCCGCTACGACGAGCTGCCCGACGACTCGGCCGCCGCGATATTCACCAGCGGTTTACTGGGCGACCAGTACGTTGCGATCCAGCCCGGCGGGTCGCCCGATGCGTTCAAGGACGGCGACGAGTTCGTGCTGACGCAGTCCTCGATGCAGCTGGAGGACCTGATCGGCAAGTTCCTCGCCACCGGCGGTCCGGAGAAACCTGCCGAGACCTCGCCGCCCGCCGCACCGTCCGGCCCCTGACCTGTCCTTTCCGCGGAGACTGCTTCCTATGTTGCGCACGTTCGGATCGATCCTGTCGACGGCCGTCCTGGTGGCGGCGCTCGGTTTCGCCTCACCCGTCCTGCGGGCCGACCCGGCCACGCCCGAGCAGGTGGTGCAGACCATCGCCGATAGCCTCGACAAGGCCGTCGACGGCCACCAGGCGGAACTGCGCGGCGATCGCGAGAAGCTGATCGACGTCATCGACGACATCTTCCTGCCGCACTTCGACATCGACTACGCCTCGATCCTGGTGCTCGGCCAGAACGCACGCAGCGCCACACCGGAACAGCGCTCGCGATTCGCCAAGGCGTTCTACAAGTCGATCGCCCACCGCTACGGCGAGGGCCTGCTCAACTACACGCGCGGCCGCGTCCGCGTGCTGCCGTTCAAGGGCGACCTCAACGACAAGCGCACCATCGTGCGCACCCAGGTCGTGCTCGACGACGGCAAGCTGCTGGCCGTCGACTACGCGTTCCGCAAGACCCGCGAAGGCGACTGGAAGGCCTACGACGTCATCATCGAAGGCATTTCCTACATCACCAACTACCGCAACCAGGTCACCGCCGAGATCGCCAAGACCAGCCTGGACGCGCTGACCCAGCGCCTGGAGACCCAGGGCGAGAAGGCGCTGGAATCGATGGAAGCCACGCAGAAGGGCAACTGATGGCCGCCTTCGTGATCGAGCGCGGCCCCGACGGCCGCCTGCGGCCGACCGGCCGCATCGACTACGCCAACGCGCCGCAGGCGCTCGCCGACGGCGAGCGCCTGGCCGGCGACGGCCCCACCGCCGTCGACCTGGCCGCGCTCGAATCGAGCGACACCGTCACCCTCGGCGTCCTGATCGCCTGGGCCGCCCGCGCCGCCCGTCGCGGCATGACGCTGCGCTACGCCAATCTCTCGCCGGACCTCGCCGCGCTGGTACACCTGTGCGATGCGGAGCCGTTGTTGCAGGCAGCTTAGATCCCAGCGACGGGCACCGTTACAAGGCCGCGTGCCGTAGCTTTGCGAGCGCCGTGACGTACAGCGACTCCCGGTCCTCGACGATCTACACCCGTGCCATCGGTCTTGCGCGTCACGCTGCCGAGCGCATCGGTGTGGATGTAGGTCGTCACACGTTCGTCTTCTGTGCGATCAGGTGACGGCCCAGGCAGTAGTACTCCGCCGCCTCGACCGGCTACCCCGGAATCATCGTCGTCTCGTACACCAACTGACCCGCCGGCTGTACATCTGCAGGCGGCGCGACGCCTTCCGTGATTCGCAGCCGGCGTCCACTGCCGTCGTACTCGTAGCTCACTAGCGTCGCGCCGCACACTGCCGCGCGCACGCATTTCCTTGATTTAACAGGACATATCGATCTTCATATCAAACTCTCCCGCAAACCCGCCGAAGGTTCGGCCAACCCAGCAAGATGGATATCCCCAAATATGGCAAAAGCCACGTAATCGTCAAAAACATATACGGGTCGCTCAGCTTCATCCGCTGCTTTACCACGTGGTATGTAGCAGAAATCATGCCGGCAAGAGAAAAACAGCATAGCGCCACCAAAAACAGACGCCATCACCTTTTGGGCGGCTGGCACTTTGAAAGCGTACTCGTTTACTAAAATCAGCACAAAAGCTGCCATCAAAAGAAATAATGACAAAGAGGCCAGATTGGAAGTAGCCCTATGATCATCTATAAGCATGCAATTTGACTTTCTCATGATCACCCGCGACAAAGCATTTAGCATCCTCGAATCACAACGCCGTCAACGTATAGAGACGATCGCCCCATCGTCCTTTCTAATTTTCACGAAAAGATAGGACGATCGAATGATCCGATCGGGTGATGAGTACTCCTCACCTGGCTCAACCAAAGCGTTCTTTAGCTTGACCAACCAAACGTCGCCGTTATCCAGAACCTCAACCACATCAGCTGACTAGAATCTATCAACAGGATACCTCTCCTTGACGATCAAAATCACTATTTGACGAGCGAGGCTCTCAGAAATAAGTGGATGCTCATGATTCATCAAAAATATCGAGATGTCTTGTGATTCCATATCGCGCCTAGTTGTTGCGCAACCACACAAACCGAGCAGAAGCGTCAGCCAAATTGATAACCCGACACACGCTCTCATCTCATCCTCACATTGAGCATCATAGATTCATATTTTCTCACCGAGCTCGGCACGCTCCAACCGGCATTGCTGGCGGAACCTCTTCAGGCACACATGATCTGCAACCCACCGTCAGCAATGCCGCTGGGCGGGCGTCTGCGCCTGGCCGCAGGCTCACGCGCGGGCTTGGGTGCAGCAGCCCAGCTATGCTGGGCAGCAGGATGTCGCGACGGCCGATAACTTTTAACCCGTCACTCAAAGCTATCTGGAATCCTTATGAGCTCCATGAAATTAACCTTCCATATGTCAAGCTCAATAGGACTTCCCTCATGGTCGAGATTCAATGAGGCAATTACATCTACCCCATCAGCATCCTTAAAATGAATCTCAGCGGCTTGGCTAGACATCTTCCGATCGGAATCCGCAGAATTGAAACGAAGACTACCCATTCCGCCATCACGCATTGGAATTACTTTCACCTTTTCCAGCCAGTCTGATTCCATATTCACCCCAGATCGTTGCAACAGTTCGCGCACCAATCTACTTTCGGGTTTAGTTAGATTTCTTTCCATGCATCACCTAGGAATTGTGATTCTTCCCACATTTATTATGCCGCCCTCGAGCCTGAAGGCCGTATACGTAATTTCCACGCCGTCGACGGCAATTGACCTATTGAATGGCTTTCCTGCCACGATGAATGCTGAAGATGAGCGCAGATCCGCCTGAATGGCTCGCTGTACCACGTCCCTGTTAAGACCGATCCCCTCCACATGACGAAAAGTATGCGCTAACTGATTGGCGTTCTTTCCAAAGCTAACCGTCTCCCGAGCCAAACCAAGAATTCGCGCCACTCGCCCGGTTATTCTGCCCGGGAGCCCTCCTAGCACCCCGTATTTGATCGTGGCAACCGCTTCCTCGTCTATTACATCCGCCAAATCACTTGATCCTTGCGCCAATTTCGCAGCGGCGGATGGCAACCGCCCAAAATTACGTTGATAGTCAGCATAGATTTCGGCGACGTCATCTTGATGATTGCTCGCACTACCTTGTAGCTGCGGAACACCTCCGCTGTCGCAAACTGACTTGATGTGTGTCCCCGTGCAATCTGCCCGCCCATCCGGATCGATCCGCGTGAATGGGTTATTACTAGCGTACCAGTACCTGTTGAAACTGCTAGGATCCGGCTCTACGGGATCAACGCTCATGAACCGCCCCATCAGCTGGTCGTAGTAGCGTGCTTGGGCATAGGTGATCCGCGTCAGGTTGTCCAACACGTGGCCGGTATACGCCATGCCCTGCGGCCATTGCGGTGCGCGCGTCGTCACTTCCAGCGATTCGCCGTAGGGTTCGTAGATCCGGTCCTCGACGATCATGCCGGTACCGTCGGTCTTGCGCGTCACGCTGCCGAGCGCATCGGTGTGGATGTACTTCGTCACGCCGTTCGTTTTCTGTGCAATCAGGTGGCGGCCCAGGTAGTAGTACTCCGTCGCGTCGATCGGCTGGCCCGGGATCGTCGTCGTCTCGTACACCAGCTGACCGGCCTGGCTGTACATCTGCAGGCGGCGCGTGGTCCCTTCCGTGATTCGCACACGGCGGCCGTTGCCGTCGTATTCGTAGCTCGCCAGCGTCGCGCCGCCGCTGCCGTGCGCACGCACATGGATCATCTGGCTGGCCAGGTTGTACACGCGGTCCTGATCTACGTTGATCAGCCACGCCAGCTTCCGCCCCGTCACGTTGCCGCGCCCCCCACAGTGCCGGACCGCAGGCGTAGAGGCGTACTGACCCTCCACCGGAGGCGTTTTGTAGACCAAGCCCCAACTCGTAGAGCTGATCGTGATCGTCGTACTTGTACTTAAATTTTCGGCCCTTGCCCGACGGGTGCTGCTCGGCGTCCACTGCGCGGTGATGTTGTCCAGCGGGCCAAAAATCCACTATTTTCTGGTCCGCACTAACATGCCCACCGTGAGCACCAAAGCAATATGTAGGAGAAGGACAATAACAAACTCCTTCCATGGCGGATCAACAAAAAATCCACTCCCCCTTGCCTGCAGGGCCAGATACCAGCACACCACAGGCACCACGTAAAGCTGACTTCCCCTGGGAACTCTGAGAACGGAAACAATGCCAGCCACCTGGAAGAAGATTGCTGCTATCACTAGGAGCCAAGATAGGACATTCAACATCACGGCGCCCCGTTCAATATTCTTTGGCCAATCAGTCCTTTCCACCACTGCCAGCCAGATGGGTAGGACAACCTACCAGCAGCAACATCGATAGTCACCGCACTCCCATATGGATACATAGTTCTAGAGCCAGAAAGCCACCAGCTTGACGTGCTACGACCACCAACTATATACCAGACACCCGGCCCGCCCCAACGAGTCACAGTCACGGTTCTACCAAGAACGACGGCGTTCTTGAACACTCCAATCCCACCGGCAGCGCCAACTGCAACACCTGCCCAAACTCCATTTCCGTATGCATCAGACGTCTTATCTACGACATCGTTACTGCCCAAGAGCTCGCGGATATAGTCAGTTAGTCCCAGCGTCAGAGAATCCCCTAATCCCGCCGAAGCATTAACCAATCCTTCTGGAGGAGACGGCGGCTCAATTGCCATGGCAGAGTCGAAGTCGTAAGACGCGGCGACACTCATTCTTTTCTCTATTGTTACCCCGCCGATAAGTCCCTTATTTCCCAAGGATGGACTTACGTTATGTGAGCCGTAGAATCTGGCACTAGACCTGCCCCAGTCCCCCCGCTCCAGCGCACAGGTTGTATCCTTGCCGCACGCCTTGCGTCCATCTGGGTCTAGCATGCTGAATGGGTTGTTGTTGGCGTACCAATATCGATTGAAATTTCCCGCATCTGGCGCGACCGGATCCGGACTCATGAACCGCCCCATCAACTGGTCGTAGTAGCGCGCCTGGGCGTAGGCGATCCGCGTCAGGTTGTCCAGCACATGGCCGGTATACGTCATGCCCTGCGGCCATTGCGGCGCGCGCGTCGTCACCTCCAGCGATTCGCCGTAAGGCTCGTAGATTCGGTCCTCGACGATCCCACCGGTACTGTTGGTCTTGCGTGTCACGCTGCCGAACGCATCGGTGTGGATGTAGGTCGTCACGCCGTTCGTCTTCTGCGTGATCAGGTGGCGGCCCAGGTAGTAGTACTCCGCCGCCTCGACCGGATCACGTTGCCGCTCCCCGGGATACTCATGTGTCTGGGCGCTCCATTTCAATATCTAGGGTGTTGCGAGGTGGCTTGTAATCACATAGAAGCCTCACTATCTCGCCGCATCGAGCCAGACTACTCTATTCCTATGTATTAACTTATTCGCAAAAACGCCCATGCCATCGTCGCAAACTCCGAAAGGCAACCTCCTACCTCTTTCCTCGTACCACAAATAATACTCACCATCTATTTCAGAAGACGGCTGATTGAATGAGGCCCCTTCCACCGTCACCACCTCACCTTCGAGATTCTCAAGCTTGGGAAGCAGCTCATTGGGAAAGGCGATCTTCGCGCACGTTGTTTCCGAGAGCGAGATAACCACCCCCATGCTGGCTGCCCAGGAAACACCTCCAGCACCCCAGTTACTGAACAAAATTCAACGTCTGGGCAACTCTTTCTCTCCGAAACGATGCCCCTTGATGAGCAAGCAGTAAGACAGAGAAAAATAGCGATGACTAGCATCCGGCTTGACATGTCACACCCGAGCCTCCCTTATGTTGATTCCAAGAGTCGATTTGATTGCGTACCGCACCAGCCTCTTTTGTACTCAGAGGCCGCCCACTGATCAATCGCACACGATATCCGACGTTTGTTTTCTCGACTGCAAACGCCCTCCCATCTGCTATTACATAAGCCGTCTTACCTGTTGCTCTAGCCATCCTGCCGTCCTCCGGACCTGGAAGCGGCACATGGTCATTCGGATGCGTGTGTCCCCCGCTCTGGTCGGGCCCGATTTGTGACGGATCATAGAACGCCTGAGTTCTCGTGGTTCCGTCGCTACATTTCACGCAACGCTGCCCAGTCAGGTTAGCCTTCCCTGTCCCCTTCGCACCGGCTGTAAATCCTTGCTCTTCGCTACCTGCCGTCAGGTTAACCACAGTTCCATCGGACAACTTTCCCGACCGGGACGCCTTTGCAACCTGCTTGTCTGTCGCGACCTGATTTTCAGACGGACCTTCCTGACTATCCGTTCCCGTTTCAGAACGAGGTGAGTCGTAGCAGATGTGCGTCCCGGTGGTTTGACTCCCCGAAGATGGACAAGATGCTCTACCATCCGGATCGATATTGCTGAACGGACTGTTGTTGGCGTACCAATATCGATTGAAGTTACCCGCATCTGGCGCGACCGGATCCGGACTCATGAACCGCCCCATCAGCTGGTCGTAATAACGCGCCTGGGCATAGGTGATCCGTGTCAGGTTGTCCAGCACGTGACCGGTATACGCCATGCCCTGCGGCCATTGCGGTGCGCGCGTCGTCACTTCCAGCGATTCGCCGTAGGGCTCATAGATCCGGTCTTCGACGATCCCACCGGTGCTGTTGGTCTTGCGCGTTACGCTGCCGAGCGCATCGGTGTGGATGTAGGTTGTCACGCCGTTCGTCTTCTGCGCGACCAGATGACGGCCCAGGTAGTAGTACTCGGTCGCCTCGACCGGCTGGCCCGGAACCGTCGTCGTCTCGTACACCAGCTGGCCCGCCTGGCTGTACATCTGCAGGCGGCGCGTGGTCCCTTCCGTGATTCGCACGCGGCGGCCGTTGCCGTCGTATTCGTAGCTCGCCAGTGTCGCGCCGCCGACGTGCGCACGCACATTGGTCATCTGGTTGGCCAGGTTGTACACGTAGTCCTGGTCCACGTTGATCAGCCACGCCAGCTTCCGCCGCGTCACGTTGCCGCGATCGCCCCCCAGCGCCGAACTGTACTCGTACCGATGGTACCGATCTTCGCCCATCGGATAGACCAGGTCCTCCACTTCGTACAGCCGGCCGCGCTCGTCGTACTTGTACTTGAAGTTGCGGCCCATGCCCGACGGGAAAATACCGCTCAGCGTCCGTTGCCAGGTGATGTTGTCCAGATCGTCATACTCGTACTCGAAGACTGAGTCCCCGTAGTTCGCCGTGGTCAGGCGGTTGCGCCGGTCGTAGCTCAAGATCCGGTCCTCGTTGTCCGGGAGCTGGTCGTCGATCCTCGTCACATTGCCGTTGCGGTCGTATTGGTAGCTTCGGTTGATCACCGACCCATCCACCGTCTCCCATGGGAGTCCACGCGTGTTCTGCCGGGTCGCATGGCCGATGTTGTTGCCGTAATTGAAACTCGCCAGGCCGCCGTTCGCGTGGTACAGAATGGCGCTCGCGAACGCGCCCACCGTCTTCGGCTCGCCGAGCACGTTCGGGGCGTATTGCACCTGCGTGCCGCCCGGGTAGCGCATCCAATCCAGGCTGCCGTTGGCCGTATACCCGTAGTCGAGCGTGATCGAGCCCCCCCCGTTCCTCCGGTCCCGGTGACGTTCAGCCGTTCCTCCAGCAACAGCCGGCGACGGTTGTACTTGTAGGTCCAGGTGGCATTCCCCGACGCCACCCCCTGAGGCCGGTTGTCCGGCGTCCACGACCGGCTGACCGATGGGCTGCCATCACCGTAGGTCGTCAACGTAAGCCGGTTGCGAACGTCGTAGGTGTGGTCGATCTTCGCCGCCGGCGGCACGGCCGCGGTGTCGCAGCTGTCCAGCGGCAGGTCCAGGCCCGAGGCCTGCCAGTCCAGGTTGCCGGCCCCGTCGTACGCGAACACCGTAGCCCGGCTCTCCGGATCAATGCGTTTGCACAGGCGGTGCTGGTCGTCGTACACGTAGCGGCGTACGCCCGCTGCGGTCGAGCCCCGCGACATCTTCGTCACCTTGCCGAAGATGTCGCGCTCCAACGTGGTGTCTCCTTCCGGATCGTCGATGAACGTCGGAGCGTCCTCGGTCGGCTCGTCAAACACCTGGTAGCTTGTGGTCGTCAGGTTGCCGTTCGGGTCCAACACTTCCTTTCGGAAGCCGCCCAGATAATTGACCGCCGTTACCGCTACTGTGATCGTACCAACCGGATAGAGCTGGGTCTCCGTCGCAGCCGCGGTCGATACAACCCGTCCCAACGCGTCGTACGTCGTAGTCGTACCCACATCCAGCGGATCGGTGGACGAGGCCGGCACCTTGGGGTAGGACTCGAATGTCGTCCGGCCGTCGGCGTCGTATGCCATCCGCACCAGGCGCTGCGTCGTCGTGAGGGTCGTGCCGCCGCCATCGGTGCCATGCCGGTCGATCCGTACCGGCCGCCACAACGCGTCGAAGTAGGTGATCGTCTTCTGAAATCCCTTGATGGTATCGCCGGTGCTCACCGTCTGCTTCCAGTGCGTACCGCTCAGCCCGTGCTCGGTCACGTCCGTGGATGCAAACGTCAGCGTCGTCGGGTTCCACGCGGTCGCGTCACCCGCGGGTGGCGTGATCCGATTCAGCCGGCCGACGTCGTCATACCCATAGGCAACGGTGTACTCGGCGAAATTGTTGGAGGTATCCCGCTGCGTCACCTGACTGATTTCGCCGGTGTCGTTGACCTGTGCCGTGATCCGATCGTTGTTGGCGTAGTCGATCTGCTGCGGGATGCCGCGCTTGTAGTTGCCGTACGTCGTCTGGTGATTCAGCACGTCGCGGCTCCATGCCAAGGTGCCGTCCGTGTGCCAGCCGTAGTTGCGATGCACCTGCCCGAACCGCTTCTGCTGGGTCAGCGTCGCCGTCGTCGGGTCGTACGTGTTCTCGGTCGGCACCTGCCACGGCGTGATGAGGGTGGACTGGCGTGCCTCCACCTTCGCCACTTGGCCCAGGATCCATTTCGCCGTGTTGTCGTGATAGGTCGTCTTCTCCGTGATCGAGTTGTTCGCCACCAGTACCCGGTTGCGCACGATCTCCAGTGGTCGCGCCCGGTGGTCGTAGGTTTGCACCGCCCACTCGAACGTGGTGGCCTGCTGCAGCGTCAGACGCCGCTTCTCCGGGATGATCTGCTCGGCCATGTAGTTGTTGCCGCGCGGCTGGATGCTGTGCCCATAGGGGGCGGGCCAGGGGACCGAGTAGCCGAAGCCGCCCGGCGCCGATACCGGCTGGTACTCGATGGTCACCGTCCGTGCGGCCGTGCCACCCGACACACCGATCTCGGTCTTCAGCAACTGGCCCTCGTTCACCTCGGACCGGATGCCATAGGTGTATCGCGTCACGTAGCCGCGCGGGTCGGTCACCGATACCGTCTTGGTCGTGGCCGAACTGGCAGTACACAATGGACTGGCGCTGCTCCCGCCCGCACCCACCGGATCCCAGCAATAGTCACCCGCCCCGATGTTCTCGTTGTAGGCATACGCCCAGGTGTAGCCGGGCAGGCCTGCTCCGCTGATGGTCTTGGCCGTCAGCGACAGCTCGCTGAATTGCCGCGGCTGCGCAGACCAGCTCCCCGAAATTTCCGTCGAGCCGGGTGGAATAATGCAGTTCCACTTTACCCAGCTACGCCCATGCTCCAGCCGCGTCAGCGCGAACAAACCGGTCGCACCGCTGGGGTGCCGCACCGTTCCCGTATACGTGCCTTGGGTGCCCAGATCGGCGGCGTTGCAATTCGACGGGTCCGTGGCCGTGGCGAGCGGCACGTTGGAGAACTGGGCCAAGGTGAACTCCCAGTACGAGCTGTCCGGCTGGTGCACCTTCCATAGCCGCGATCCACTGTACTGGTACTGCCACGTCCGGGACGGCGAGCCACCCGATTGCGCCGTTACCGACTGCACCAGACCCGACGCATAGGTGAAGTTCAGTGTGCGCGTATCCTGCGGGCTTCCGGCGGCGCCCGTGGAGGAGATACTCATCAACTGAGACCCGCTCCAGGTGTAGGTCACCGTGTTGCCGTAGCGGTCCGTCACCAGCGTCGGCACGATCCACACGTCGAACCGCTGCAGCTTCCCGTTCTCCCCCGTGACCTGTATCGGGGGATAGGCGCTTTCCAGGCCGCCGCGGTTCACCGTGCCGCCGCCGCCCGTCAGCGCTCGCGTCTGGCGCCGGATCATGTGGTTGAAGCGGTAGCGCGTGCCGTCCGGCGTCAGCAGCTCGAAGCCTTCGTCGTTGGGATTGAGGCCGATCGAAATGCAGCGAATCATCCCGCCCGACTTGGTCAACAGCGGATAGCTCGAACCGTCGGTGGGCGCCTGCGTGTTACCCGCCACGCGCTGCAGAATCTCTTCGTCGCCGCTCCCCGGCAGATAGACGAAACTGCCCTGCCAATACGCCACGGGCGAAATCGGCTCGCTGCCACCACCCGGGAGTCCCATCGTCACCTCCGGCGGTGCGCTGAACTGGCTGCAGCGCCGGCTCGTGCTCCCGGTCGTCAGCCAACCCTCCGTGGCGAATACGCCGTGGACGTGCGGTACCTCCAGGTCCCAGTCGCCGAAATGGCGGTTGAACTCGTTGCTCTGCGTAGGGCGGTAGCGCCGGCCGACCGCCACCGGCAGCGCGCTGTTGCCGGGAATGCTCACATCCGTCTGCACGAACTCCAGGCTGCCCGTGTACAGGCTCACCTTGTCGCCGAAGAGCTCCGGACCCAACGGGCTCACCGACTCGTTGCCCCGCAGCAGCTTGCCCTGCTCGTCGTAGATCGAGGTCTCTTTCGGCTGCGCCTGCGCCAGGCTCGACAGCAGCACCAGGCCGAGCATCGGCAACGTGATCGGCGGGTATCGACGAAACGCTGCCAGCGCAGCCTTGAAGATTGATAAGAACGGCGGGGCGCTCACTGCGCGGCGCAGCATGGACATGCAAAGCTCCTTTGCAAGCCCGGATTCGAGATCCATCAGCGATGGCCTGGCACCTTGCGTGCCTCCGGCCTGGCGTCCCAACGGATTCCGACCCGATGCCTTGACGAAAACGTCGGGGCCACCCCCTGTGGGCTTCCCTGCGACGTGGGATCGACCTTAGCCGACAAGCGAGAACGTGAAAAGCACAGCGGTGTGACATCACGTTACGCACGCCCCGGCGCTGAGCACGATCGATGCTCGCCGACATGCGACACACGCGTGGATATGACAACGATCAAAAAGAACGGCTATCGGCCCGCGTGCGAGTGGTGGCCGATCAGCAACGCTACAAGATGCCACCCCACGGACGGACCTGCTCAGCGAGATTCTTCGCTCGCCGTGGCACGCGAGAACGGCGGCCCCTCGACCAGCGCAGCAATCCATCCGCGGCCGAACCAGGCGACAGCGGTGACCAGCGCGGCATGCGCGGCGATCAAGGCCGGCCAGCCGGGCAGCACATCCTGCGTCAGCACGCCATGGGCCAACGCACCGTTCAGGCCGGCCATCCACACGATCACGAACACCAGCGGCAGCAGGTAGAACCAGGAGAACACGCGCGAGCGGCGGTCTGCCGGCAGGCGCCTCCAGATCGCGACCAGCGGGGGCAGCGTGAACGCCAGGGCGATCACGATGGCCAGACCACCCGCGCCGGTCCTGTTCATCGCGTCGCCGGCCATGCGGCGAACGAAGCTGTATTCATCCGCTGTCGCGTTCCCGACGAACACGGTGACCACCTGCGGCACCAGCCGGCCGAAAGGAAGGCTGGCGAAGGCCAGCGTGAAACCCAATGCCTGCGTGCGCGGCGGTGGGCGCCACATCGCGATGGCGCCCAGCCAGAGCACGGCATAGGAGAACAGCGGAGCGGCGATGTCCACCAGCGCCATCCGGGCGGCGCTGCAACCGCGATACGGCAGCACGTTATCGAACACTCGCGAAGCCCAGCCGCCACAAAGCAGGCGCGTGGCCACGGCGTGGACTTGCTCGTGCGCCTCCACCAGCACCAGCGTCAAGGCGGCGAAGACGACGAGATAGCGCGTACTGATGTGGGCGTTCACGCGCGACTCCTCGTGATGGTCGATGGCTGCGGCATGCGCATCTTGCCGGCACGGCAGGCGGCGATACAGGGGCCGTTCGTCATTCGATCGACCTGCCGAAAGTCAGCTCCCGGCTGCCGATGTGCGGAAACCGGCCTGCACGCGCATCGCCG
The DNA here is from genome assembly GCF_001632775.1 of Dokdonella koreensis DS-123. Lineage (NCBI taxonomy): Bacteria > Pseudomonadati > Pseudomonadota > Gammaproteobacteria > Lysobacterales > Rhodanobacteraceae > Dokdonella > Dokdonella koreensis. The sequence goes on along the minus strand of NZ_CP015249.1, from coordinate 1,182,007 downwards.
GATACCGTCTATGCCAAGCCCCGCCCGGCACGCGCGGCCGCTGCCGTCCACGAGAATCGGCAATGACGAGATCCTGTTCGCGGAACACCACTTTCCGCCACCGGCACAGCGCCGCGCATGACGGAACGCTCGGGCAGGAGATGCGCCAGCGCCGCGCTTCTTTGGTGATGCCGGCCATATCGCGCGTCGCCCGCGTGCGCCGGACCGGCGCGCACCGATGCGAGGGGGCCATGCCCGATCCAACACGACACAGGGCCCGACAAAAAAGGCGGGCACCACCGTGCCCGCCACATCGGGAAGTCGGCGTCCGGCCCCGAGGCCGGACGCCGGGATGACGTCAGTAGCTGGCCCGCAAGGTCAGGCCCGAGAACGTCGTATAGGCATGCACCATGATGTGGTACGTGCCGGCCGCCGGTGCCGGGATCGTGCAGGTTTCCGTATTGCCGCTGGCCCACGAGCGGCAGGTGTAGGTCGAGGTGGTCGGCGCCGAGCCCAGCCGCACGTACAGGTCACCGTCGCCGCTGCCACCGCTGGTGGTGACGACGAGGCTCGACACGCCCGACGGCACGGTGATCGTGTAGCGCACGGCATTGCCCTGCGTCGCACCGAGGCCGGAGACCGGCACGCCGTTCTGCAGCACGTTGCCGCTGCTGCCGGGCGTGTAGCTGCCGACCAGCGTCACGCCGGAGAACGCCGTGTAGGCGCGCAGCGTCACGTAGTAGGTGCCGGCCTGGACGTTGCTGATGGTGCAGGTCTCGTTGTTGCCGCTCAGGTACGGCCGGCAGTCGAACGTGCCGGTGGTAGTGCCGGGCGCGCTGCCGTAGCGGACATAGAGATCGGCATCACCGCTGCCACCGGAGATCTGGAAGCTCAGGTTGGTGGCTCCGGCGGGCACGACCAGCGTATAGGTCAGGGCCTGCCCGCTGGCGGCGGAGAGACCGGTCACCGGCACGCCGTTCTGCAGCACGCTGCCGCCGCCCCCGCTGCTGACGGTGACGGACTGCGTACGCGTGTGCGTGGCGCCGTCATCGTCGGTGACGGTCAGGCCGACGTTGTACGTGCCCGCTGCGGCATAGGTGCGACTGGGATTGGCCGCGGTCGAGGTGCCTCCATCACCGAAGGTCCACGAACGGCTGACGACGCTGCCGTCGCTGTCGGTGGAGTTATCGGTGAACTGCACGGTCAGGCCGTTGACGGTATAGGTGAAGTTGGCCACCGGTGGCACGTTGGAGCCGCCGCCCATGTCGTTGGCCACCGCCTGCAGCGTGGCCTGCGCGTCGATCAGGCCGAGGCCGCAGCCGCCCGAACAGCTGCCGGGAATCGGCCGGACGTTGTTCTTGATGTAGTTCTCGGCCTGGGTGACGGTGAGCGCGGGGTTCTTCGAGAACACCAGTGCGCCCAGGCCGGCGACGTGCGGCGCCGCCATCGAGGTGCCCTGGTACCAGGCGTAGGCCTCGCTGCCCTGCGTGGTGGTGCCGGTGTTGAGCGTGGACAGGATGCCCGCGTTGGTGCCGCCCTGCCCGCCGGGCGCGGACAGCGTGATGCCGGCACCGTAGTTGGAGTACGAGGCGCGGCTGCCCTGCCGGTTCAGCGCGGCGACCGCGATCACGTTGGCGCAGTTGGCCGGCGAGGCGCTCGACACGTTGGTGTTGTCGTTGCCGGCCGCGACGACGACGATCGCGCCGTTGTTGCGAGCGGTGTTGACCGCCGCCTGGAACGAGCCGCAGGAGCCGCCGCCGCCGAGGCTCAGGTTCAGCACCTTGGCCGCATTGGCGTTGGCCGGCACACCGGAGACCGCACCGCCCGAGGCCCAGACCATCGCGTCGACGATGTCGGAGGTGGAGCCGCCGCACTTGCCGAGCACGCGCACCGGCACGACCTTGGCGCCGAACGCAACGCCGGCCACGCCCTTGGCGTTGTTGGCGGCCGCGGCGACCGTGCCGGCGACGTGCGTGCCGTGCCAGCTCGAATTGGACGCCGGATAGCCGATGCCGCACTCGTTGTTGCCGTACCAGTCACCCTCGTCGTTGGGATTGGCGTCGCGGCCGTTGCCGTCGCGCGCCGTCGTGGAGCTGGAGATGAAGTCGTAGCCGCCGACGGTCTGGCCGCTGAGGTCGCTGTGCGGCGTGATGCCGGTGTCGATGACCGCGACGCGCACGCCGGTGCCGGTGGCGATGTCCCAGGCGCCCGGCGCGTTGATGCCGGCGGTGGCTTCCCACAGGTCCCACTGGCCGGACCAGTTGGTGTCGTTGGGCGTCAGCGTCGCGCGCATCAGGCGGTCGGGTTCGACGTAGGCGACGGCCGGGTTGCGCGCGAAGGCGATCATCACCTCGCGGGCGAGGTCGTCGGCGCGCGTCAGGCGCGTGCGGCTGCCCTCGACCTGCACCAGCTGTGCACCGGTGGCGAGCGTACGCAGGTGCTTCACCTCGGCGCCGGTCAGCGCGGCGACGCGCGCGATGTCGGCCTGCACGGACAGGCTCGAACCGCTCTCGGCGGTGCCCTCGGCATAGGTGACGATGAAACGGCCTTCACTCCCCGGCGCGTCGGCGACACTGAAATTCGCCCGGTCCGCGTACAGCGCCAGCTCCTCGCCGGTGATCTTGACGGCCGCCGCGGCCAGGCCGCTGCCGGCCGCCAGCATCATGCAGGCGACGGCGAGCGCGGTGCGGGTCATGTCACGGGTTGACTTCGACTTCCTCATCAGATGAATCCTCACGATGAAAGGACAGGATGAGCCGCTTGCGCGGCCCCGTCATGAGGCTCCGTCCCAACCGTAGTCGCATCCGCAGCGCAGCCGCGCCCCCTTTCCCCGTCGTGGCCTTGCCGATCTTGCTGCGACGGAAGCGGGCACCCCGAGCCGCTTCCCATCCCTAGTCTCCTGCTCTCCGTACGGTTGTGGATGGGGCGAAGGTAGCGCGGGGGTCCGCCCCCGGATGCGAACTGGTTCAAACTTGCCGACAGGCGCGAAGGCGCCTCCGGTGCGGCGGCCGGCCGCTTTTTTCTACGGTACGCGGCGAACGGCTTAGGGAAAGCGCGCCGGCGAGAACGGCGCCAGGTCGAGCGAGGGTGCGCGTCCGGCCAGCAACTCGCTGACCAGGAGTCCGGTCACGGCCGACAGCGTGACGCCGAGCATGCCGTGGCCGGTGGCCAGGGTCAGGTTGTCCAGGCCCGGCGCGCGGCCGAGGATCGGCTGGTCGTCGGGCGTCATCGGCCGCCAGCCGTACCATTCCTCGACGCGCTGCGGGCCTTCCGGCTCGACCAGGTACTCGGCCGCGCCGCGGCGCAGCGCATCGAGGCGGATGCGGTTGAGCCGCGTGTCGTAGCCGGCGAACTCCATCGTGCTGCCGAGCCGGTAGCCGCTGTCCCAGGCCGTCACGCAGACGCTGCGCTCGCGCAGCACCAGTGGCAGCGCCGGGCAGCGCGCGGGCCGCGTGTAGGTGATCGAGTAGCCCTTGCCGGGCTGGATCGGCAGGCGCAGGCCGAGCTGGCGCGCCAGCAGCGGCGACCAGGCGCCGAGCGCGAGCACCACCTCGTCGCCGGTGTAGTCGCCACGCGTGGTGCGGACGCGGCCGAGGCGCGTGCCGTCGCGCTCGACCGCCTCGATGCGGGCCCCTTCCTCGATCGTCCCGCCGGCGCCGCGCACGATGCGCGCCAGCTCGGCGACGTAGGCATCCGGCCGCAGGTGCGCATCGACGGGATTGAAGTAGCCGCCGGCAACGCCGGTGCGCAAGGCCGGTTCGCGCCGTTCCACGGCGGCGCCGTCGAGCCGCTCGATCGGCACGCCCACCGCCGCGAGCGCTTCGGGCAGCCAGTCCGAGCCGGCGAACGCGGCGGCATCGCGATAGACATACAGCGTGCCGGTGCGCCGGTATTCGCAATCCAGATGCTGGTCGCGCACCAGGCCGGCGATCAGTTCGCACGAGCGAAGCAGCAGCGGCGCCTTGAGGGCGGTCGCGCGACGGAAATCGTCCCAGGTGCAGCGTCCGGCGAAACCGGCCAGCCAGCGCAGCAGCGCCGGGTCCAGGCGCGGCCGGATCCTGAGCGGCGCGTCGGGCGTGAACAGCCATTTGAGCGCCTGGCCGATCACGCCCGGCATCGCCAGCGGCGGCGCATGGCTGGGAGTCAGCGTGCCACAGTTGCCGTGCGAGGCGCCGGCGCCGGGCCGTCCCTGTTCGAGCACGGTCACGCCGCGCCCTTCGCCGAGCAGGTACCAGGCGCAGGCCAGCCCGGCGACGCCGCCGCCGAGGATCAGCACGTCGGCCTTGCGCGCGGCCATGGCGGCGTCAGGCCAGCGCGAGCGGCGCCAGCAGCACGTTCCAGTGCACCAGGAAGACCACCATCGCGATCATCACCAGCACCACCACGACATGCCGCAGCTTGCGCCCGAAGGTCCAGCCGCGCGCGCGCAGTGCCTGCGGCAGCAGCAGCGCCGCCAGCACGCTCAAGGCGGCGGCGACATAGGCGATCACGACCGCGGTGCGGATCGCCGGCGTCGGGTAGGCGAGGATCGCCGCTTCGCCGAGCGCCTGCAGGGCGATCAGCGCGACACCGGCGGCGGCCAGGAACAGCAGCCAGGCGACGGCGCCGAGGTTCAGCACGACCGCGACGCCGCGGCCGTTGCGCGCCAGGCTGCGCTGCGGCCGGCCCCAGCGGCGCCAGCTGCCGAGCAGCACGGCGAGACTGGCCAGCGCGACCACGCCGGCGGCACCGCCGAGCGCGGCGGGCGTCTCCAGGACACCGACACGCCGGGACACCGTATGTCCGTAGGCGTTGGCGTAGCCGGTCACGCGGCCCTCGGCGTCGCGCAGGAACGCGATGCGCTGGCCGTCCTCGGTCGAGCGGAAGATGTCGTCGCCGTCGGCGGCATAGCGCCGCGCGCCCTCGCCGCTGCCGACGACCAGGTAGCCGTCATCGGTGACCGCGACCTCGACCGCGTTGGTCAGCAGCAGCTTCTCCAGGGTGGTGTGTGCGCGCCGCTCGTCGATATAGCTGCCGGCGTAGCGGCCGGCGTTGGCGGCGAAGCCCTGCGGCGGCAGCGGCACCGGCGCGGGCCGCGCGTCCTCCAGGAAGTGCGCGAACACCAGCTGCGGCAGTTCGCGCACCAGGCGCCGGCCGGTATCGGTATTGGCGGCGACGAAGATGCCGACGCCGGCATCGGGCAGCAGCACCATCGAGGCATGGCCGAACAGCGTGGCGCCGTCGTGCTCCAGGCTCTCGTAGCGGCCGAACGGGCGGCGGAAAAAGCCATGGGCGATGCCGCCGACCGCCTCGGCATTGCGCACGTCGACCGTGGTCAGCGTGGCGAAGGTCTGCGGCTTGAGGATCGTCGCCCCGTCCAGCGTGCCGCCGCCGAGCAGCATGCGCATGTAGCGGCCCATCGCCTCGGCGCTGGCCGAGCCGGCGCCGTCCGCGCCGGACTGGCTGATGTACTCGAACGGCTTGGCGACGTAGCCGCCGCCGGACCGCTCGAAACCGGTGGTCCACGACGGCTTGAGCGCGTCGGCGACGGCACGCGGGTCTCCGGCCGGCAGCGGCTCGCGGAAGGTCGCCTGGCGCATGCCGAGCGGTTCGAGGATGCCGGTCTCGACCTGCCGCTCGAAGGTCTGGCCGGCGACGTTGGCCACCAGCGCACCGAGCAGGGCCACCGAGTAGTTGGAATAGACCGCGTACTGGTCGGGCGCGCGCACGCGGCGCGGGCGCCAGGTGCGCAGGTACTCGCGCACCGGCATGACCTGCTCGGGCGCCAGCGCGAACAGGTGGCCGAACACGCTGTCCTCGAAACCGGCGGTGTGCGTCATCAGGTGGCGCACGCGCACCGGCGCGTAGCCGTCGTCGGGCAGCTGCAGGTCCGGCGGCAGGTAGCGGTTGGCCTCGGCCTCCAGGTCCAGCCGCCCCTGCTCGACCAGTTGCATGGCGGCGACGTAGGCGAAGGTCTTGGAGATCGAGCCGAGGCGGAACAGCGTCATCGCCGGGTCCACCGCCCGCGGCGGATCGAGCGCGGCCTGCCCGTAGCCGCGCAGCAGCAGCACGCCGTTGCGGTCGACCACCGCGACCGCCGCGCCGGCGATGCCGTCGCGCCGCAGGTAGGCCGAGACGACGCCGTCCACGTACTCGCCCAATGCCTCAGACGGCAGCGCGGGCGGTGGCGGCACGGCTGGTGTCTCATCCACTGCCGGCGGCGGTGCCGCGGGATCGGCCGGGGGCGCCTGCTGCGCACCGGCCCCGATGCCCCAGGCGAGCAGCGCCCAGGCGGCGGCCAGCGGCCAGCGGCGCGACGGGCCCCGCGCGGGGCGTAGGGGATCGGCAACGGAGCTGGCCCGCATGACTGCGCCTCGCAGCGAGGAAACCGCAAGCGTAGCGCAGATTCAGCTGCGGCTGCGTTTGGCACGGTGCGTGCTTGACTCACGACCGTTTCTCAGGAGGCCGACCGATGACCGTTCCCACCCACGAACTGCTGCTGGCGCTGCGCGCGCCGAACTCCGGCTGGCTCGCCGCCGTCGTCTGCGCGCTGGATGAGGCGATGCGCGACCCCGAATTTGGCCCGGCGCAACGCGCCCTGCTCGGCCGCCTGCTGGAAGCCGACGAGATCCCGGCGCCGGTGGCCGATGCCGCCACGGCTCGCCTGCACGCCTTCGAGAAGGCCGTCCAGTCGCTCTACGACTCGATGCTCGACGCGCTGCCGGCGGTCGAGGCAGAGACCACCGTCCGGCGTCCGAACCTGACAGTTTGTGGCGGCACAGCCGCGTGATTCCCGCGGGCCGCGCCAACGCATGCCGTAAGACCGTGAAACAGTTCACTTTCATCGCGCAGGCTGCCATCGGCGCCGCCAGCGATTGACAGGCGCGGCCTCGTTCGCGAGGGTGGACCGGATGAACGAACCCTTGTGCGTGGTACACCGCGACGGCGACGCCGGCCCGGTCGGGATGCGGATCCGGACGCGAGGGCGGACCGGCCGGAAGACGATGGCACCGCCGCGCGGCGCACGCTGGCTTTTGCTGCTCGCCGTCCTGCTGCTGGCGGCCTGCTCGGCCGGCGACCGCCGCGAAGCGCCACCGCCGCGCCCCGGCAGCACCCAGGCCGATGCCGCCAACGCCGTGCTGTTCCGCGCGATCGCCCTGGTCGGCACGCCGTACCGCTACGGCGGCAACACGCCGCAGGGCGGCTTCGACTGCAGCGGCCTGGTCGGCTACGTGTTCCAGGATGCGGCAGGCCTGGCGCTGCCGCGCAACTCGGCGCGCATCGCCGAGGTGAAGGGCCGCAAGCTCGGCCGCAGCCACCTGCAGGCGGGCGACCTGGTGTTCTTCGCCGCCGGACGCGAGGTCAGCCACGTCGGCATCTATGTCGGCGAGCAGCGCTTCGTGCACGCGCCCAACCGCGGCGGCACGGTCCGCCTGGACAGCCTCGACGGCGCCTGGTGGCGCGAGCACTTCGTCTACGGCAAGCGCGTGCTCGACTGAGGCCGGTCGCACGGCGGAATGCGCCACGCCCGGCACGCCCGACGGGCGGATTGCGCCAGCGTGGGGACGGCCATGCCCTGGGCCGCCGCAGGTTCAGCCGCGCAACCGCAACGCCAGCGACTGCAGCGTCAGCAGCAGGTTGCCGAGCAGCGTGCGTGCGGTTTCATCGGTCAGACGGCCTTGCGCGTCGAACTTCGACGCGGCATGGCCGAGCAGCACTTCGGGCCGGTTGGCGACCTGCACGTCGAGGCCGAGCGCCAGCTGGCGCAACTGCATCTGGGCCCGGGCGGTGCCGAGCACGCCGGTGCTGGCACCGATCACCGCCATCGCCTTGCCGGCCAGCGCGCTCTGGCCGGCCGGGCGCGAAGCCCAGTCGAGCGCGTTCTTGAGCAGGCCGGGAATGGCGTAGTTGTACTCGGGCGTGGCGATCAGTAGCGCATCGGCGGCGCGGATCTGCGCCTTGAAGCGCTGCACCGGTGCCGGCAGACCGGCAGCCTCGACGTCGCCGTCGTAGAACGGGATGTCGGCGATCTCGGCCAGCTCCAGCTGCATGCCGGGCGGCAGCGCTTCCTGCGCCGCCCGCATCAGCAGGCGGTTGTAGGAGCCCTGGCGCAGGCTGGCGACGACACCGACGACGCGGACCGGATCAGACATGGTGGCGCTCCTGCGGAACGGCTGGAAAACAGCCGTCTACGCTAGGTGCGCTGCCCGGCGCGATAAAGCCGCGCCGGACAGATGAACCATTCACATGGTGGGTACAATGCGGCGCCGCCGGTCAATGGGCGTGGCCGGGACCGTGCACGTGGCGATGCGCGATCTCTTCGGGCGTCGCGTCGCGGATCGCGGTGATCTCGATGTCGAAGTCCAGCGTGCGGCCGGCCAGCGGGTGGTTGACGTCGACGTCGATCACGGTGGTGCCGACCTTGACGACGGTGACCTGGCGGTGGCCGCCCTCGCGCAGTCCCAGCGCGGTGACCGAGCCGGGGCGCAGCTGCTGGACGTTCTGGAAGTACTTCTTCGGCACGCGCTGGATCGAGCCTTCCTGGCGCTCGCCGTAGGCTTCCGCCGGCGGCACGCTGACCTGGAAGCGGTCGCCGACGGCGCGGCCGGCCAGCGCGTTCTCCAGGCCCGGGATGATGCCGCCATGGCCGATCAACACCTCCAGCGGCTGGCCGCGGTCGCGCGAGGAATCGACGGGCTCGCCGTCGGCACCGACGCTGTAGTGGAACGACACGACCTTGTTCTTATCGACCTGCATGCTGTTCTCGACACAATCCGGGGCGCGCGATTATAGCCGACCGCCGCCGCGGCTCAGGCCGGCGCGGCGGCGGGCCGGCGCATGCGCGCTTGCAGGCGCACGCGCTGGGCGGCCAGCCGGCGGGCGGCGTCGATCCGGTCGCCGGCATCGGCCAGCAGCAGGCGCCGTGCCGCGCAGAACCGGTCGTAGGCCGACAGCACGTGGCGCATGCGGCGCACCAGCAGCTCGAGCACGATCGCATCGTCGAGCAGGCCGATGATCTGGATGTCGTCGGCGATCAGGTCCTCGGGGTCGCTGAAGTACGCCAGCGTCGCCAGCACCTCCTCGCGCTCGGGCGCCGGCAGCGCCCAGGCCTCGTCCTCGAGCATGACGATCAGCCGCTGCACGTGCACCAGGCGCTTGCGGATGTAGCTCGGCACCGAGCCGGCGCACAGGCCGTCCAGCGCGTGCTTGGCGCCGTCGATGATGTCGACCTCGTCGCTGTGCGCGGCGGTCCGGCGCGACGCCTCGAGCGCCGTGGCCAGGAGGTCGAGGTCGGCCGGCTCCAGTTCGATCGTGATCCGCATCGGGCCAGCCTAGCCGGGCGGACACCGGGGCGTCAAAGGCGCCCGGTCACGGCCGCAGGCGGCGGTACAACGTGCTGCGGCTGACACCCAGCCGGCGTGCCGCCGCCGAGACGTTGCCGTCGCATTCGGCCAGGGCGCGGCGCATCGCCGACTCGGCGATCGCCTGCAGGCCCTCGTCGGCCGCCACCGGCGGCGGTGCGCCGACGCGGCGCAGTTCCGCCGGCAGGTGCTCGACGCCGATCACCGGTGCCGGCGCCAGCACGCACAGCGCGCGCAGCGTGCCGGCCAGCTGGCGGTAGTTGCCGGGCCAGGGCGCGGCGCAGAGCACGGCCATCGCCTCCGCACCGATCGCGAGGCCGGCAGCCTCGCCGCCGAGCGCGCGCCAGAGATGGCGGATCAGGCCGGCCCGGTCGTCGAGCGCGCGCACCGGCCGCAGCCGGACCACGTGCTGGGCGATGCGGAAGTAGAGGTCGGCGCGGAAACGGCCGGCCGCGACCTCCGCTTCCAGGTCGCGATGGGTCGCGCAGATGATCGAGAAATCGACCGGTACCGCCGGTCCGCCGCCGAGCGGTGCCACCGCGCGCTCCTGCAGCACGCGCAGGAAGCGGCTCTGCAACGTCAGCGGCATGTCGCCGATCTCGTCGAGGAACAGCACGCCGCCGTGCGCCTCGCGCAGCAGGCCGGCGGCGCCCTCGCGGCGCGCGCCGGTGAAGGCGCCGCCGACATAGCCGAACAGTTCCGCCTCGATCAGGCCTTCGGGAAAGGCGGCGCAATTGACCGCGACCAGCCGCCCGCTGCCGCGCCGGCTGCGCCGGTGGATCTCGCGCGCGAACACCTCCTTGCCGGTGCCGGTCTCGCCGATCAGCGCGAACGGCAGGTCAGCGTCGAGCAGGCGCACTGCGGTGTCGAGCGCGTGCCGCTGCTCGGCGTCGAAGACCGGCGCCGGCGCCGTGGCACCGCGGGCCGGACCGGGCGCCGCCACCGATGCCGGTGCGGACCGCGGCGGCGCCGCCACCCGGCCGCGCGCGTAGAGACTGGTGCCCAGGTGATTGCGCAGCTCGACCACGTCCTCGCCGCGCGGCAGCGGCGAGGTGAACAGGTCCGCGTAGCGGCGCCGGCCGAGCTCGTCCCAGGACAGGCCGGTCAGCGCCAGCGCGTGCCGGTTGGCACCGACGATGCGGTCGCCCTCGAACGCCAGCAGGCCCTCGCGCGGCGTGCCGATCAGGCCGGGCTCGGCGTGCAGGCGCAGCACCGTGCCGGCGCCGAAGGTGTGCATGAACAGCCGGTGCTCGATCTGCTCGACCGCGAAACGCACCATGCCCAGCGCGTGGGTGTGGTGCACCGAGGCCTCGCCGGAGAGGTCGAGTACGCCGGCAAGCTGGCCGGTGGGATCGAAGATCGGTGCCGCCGCACAGCTCAGCATGCGGTGCGGCGGGAAGTAGTGCTCGCCGCCGCGCACCTCGACCGCGCGGCGTTCCACCACGGCGGTGCCGATCGCGTTGGTGCCGATCGAGGTCTCGCCCCACGGCGCGCCGGGACGCAGCGCGACGCGCGATGCCTTGTCGAGGAAGTCGGCGCTGCCGAGCGCGTCGAGGATCACGCCATCGGGCGCGGTCAGCACGACGATGCTGCCGGTGGCGCGCGCATCGGCGTAGAGCGACTCGATCTCCGGCCGGCACAGGCGCTGCAGCCGCTCGAAACGCTCCTTGAGCTCGCCGAGCGCCGAGCCGCTGGCCGGCTCGATGCGCAGGCGCTCGTCCACCGACAGGCCGTGCTCGCGGCAGCGCCGCCACGACTGCAGGATCAGCTCCGACACGAGGCCATGCGGCAGCGTGCCGGCGTCGAAGAAACGACGGCGTGCGGCATCGACGGAACCGGTGGTGGGCATGCGCTTCATCGGGTGTCGCATTTTGCGACAGGTGCTCGGGACGGTGTCCCGATAAACAGCACATCGCCGATGCCCGCGCAAGCGACCCGCGCCTCCGACACCTGCTGCAGCGCAACGCAGGCGATCGATGCATCGCATCGGCAGCGCATCCGGGTCGTTGACACAACGCAGCACGAACCGGTGCACGTGGCCGATGGCACGCTCCCTGCTCTGAAGGGAACGTCACCCCCGACCTCACGGAGAGCCTCCATGACCAAGCTCGAACTCCAGCAACTGGCCGAGCGTCCGCCGTTCAAGGCGCGCTACGGCAACTACATCGGCGGCCAGTGGCGCGCACCGATCAACGGCACCTACTTCGAGAACGTCACGCCGGTCACCGGCAAGCCCTGCGGCGAGATCCCGCGCTCGGACAAGGACGACATCGAGGCGGCGCTGGACGCCGCGCATGCCGCCAAGGACGCCTGGGGCCGCACCTCGCCGGCCGAGCGCGCGAACATCCTCAACAAGATCGCCGACCGCATCGAGCAGAACATCGCGCTGCTCGCGCACGCCGAGACCTGGGACAACGGCAAGCCGATCCGCGAGACCCTCAACGCCGACCTGCCGCTGGCGATCGACCATTTCCGCTACTTCGCCGGCGCGGTGCGCGCGCAGGAAGGCGGCATCAGCGAGATCGACCACGACACCATCGCCTACCACTTCCACGAGCCGCTTGGCGTGGTCGGCCAGATCATCCCGTGGAACTTCCCGCTGCTGATGGCGGTGTGGAAGCTGGCGCCGGCGCTGGCCGCCGGCAACTGCGTGGTACTCAAGCCGGCCGAACAGACACCGGCCAGCATCCTGGTCCTGGCCGAGGTCGTCGGCGACCTGCTGCCGCCCGGCGTGCTCAACATCGTCAACGGCTTCGGCGTCGAGGCCGGCAAGCCGCTGGCGTCGAGCCCGCGCATCGCCAAGATCGCCTTCACCGGCGAGACGACGACCGGCCGGCTGATCATGCAGTACGCCTCGCAGAACCTGATCCCGGTGACGCTGGAGCTCGGCGGCAAGTCGCCGAACATCTTCTTCGAGGACGTCATGGCCGAGGACGACGACTTCCTCGACAAGGCGATCGAAGGCTTCGTGCTGTTCGCGTTCAACCAGGGCGAGGTCTGCACCTGCCCGAGCCGCGCGCTGGTGCACGAGAAGATCTACGACCGCTTCATCGAGAAGGCGCTCAAGCGTGTAGCGGCGATCCAGCTCGGCTCGCCGCTGGACCCCGCGACGATGGTCGGTGCGCAGGCCTCCGGCGAGCAGCTCCAGAAGATCCTGTCCTACATCGACATCGGCCGGCAGGAAGGCGCCGAGGTGCTGATCGGCGGCGAGCAGAACGTCCAGGCCGGCGAGCTGGCCGGCGGCTACTACGTCAAGCCGACCGTCTTCAAGGGCCACAACCGCATGCGGATCTTCCAGGAGGAGATCTTCGGGCCGGTGCTGTCGGTGACGACGTTCAAGGACGATGCCGAGGCGCTGGCGATCGCCAACGACACGCTCTACGGCCTCGGTGCCGGCGTGTGGAGCCGCGACGGCAATCGCGCGTACCGGTTCGGCCGCGCGATCCAGGCCGGGCGCGTGTGGACCAACTGCTACCACGCCTATCCGGCGCATGCCGCGTTCGGCGGCTACAAGCAATCGGGCATCGGCCGCGAGAACCACAAGATGATGCTCGACCACTACCAGCAGACCAAGAACCTGCTGGTCAGCTACAGCCCGAAGAAGCTCGGCTTCTTCTGATCCGGCGGGCGCCGCCGCCCGCCGCCCTCCCGGACGTACCCACTCCCGCCACGGCGGGAGCGGGTTCGGCCGGCCCGCACACCGGCTCCCGCCGCCTCGCTCCCAGGACGCTTCATGCAGAACACACCCCGCTCCCCGCGCACCGCGCTCGTCGCCCTGCTCCTCGCCGCGCTGGCCGGCCCCGTCCACGGCCACGGCGACACCGTGCCCCAGGCGGTCGACACGCACACGCTGCCGGCGCTGGGCGACGCGCCGCAGGCGCGCAACCCGTACGCCGCCGGCGCGGCGCACGCGGAAGCCGTCCGCATCGGCAGCTCCGCCTACAACCAGAACTGCGCGCGCTGCCACGGGTTGGAGGCGGTGTCCGGCGGCATCGCGCCGGACCTGCGCAAGCTCAATGCCGACTGCGGCGCGTTCGAGTCGCCCGATGCCGAATGCCTCGCCGAAGTGGACCAGTACTTCTACGACACCGTCGCGAAGGGCCGTGTACGCGAAGGCCGCGTCTACATGCCGCCGTTCAAGGACATCTTCAGCCAGGAAGCGATCTGGGCGATCCGCAGCTACATCGACACGCGACGGCCGGACTGACGGCACGCGCACCGCAGCACGCCATCCACGGCAACGAACACGACAAGAACGAACACGACAAGAAGGGGAAGCACCGCAATGAGAAAGCTCATCGTCCACGCGATCACCGCGACGCTGCTCACAGGCGGCACGGCCGGCGCGCTCGCCGCCGGCACCGCCACCGCCTCATCGAAGGTGACCTGGGAGGACATCGCCAACGACGACAGCACGCCCGGCGACGTGCTCAGCTACGGCCTCGGTCTCAAGGCCCAGCGCTATTCGCCGTTGACCCGCATCGACCGCGGCAACGTCGGTGCGCTGCAGCCGGTCTGGAGCTTCTCGTTCGGCGGCGAAAAACAGCGTGGCCAGGAAGCGCAGGCGCTGGTGCACGAGGGCGTGATCTACGTGACCGCCTCCTATTCGCGCGTGTTCGCGCTGGACGCCAGGACCGGCCGCCAGCTGTGGAGCTACGAGCACCGCCTGCCCGACGACATCCGCCCGTGCTGCGACGTCATCAACCGCGGCGCGGCGATCTACGGCAACACGATCTACTTCGGCACGCTCGACGCGCGCATCGTCGCGCTCGACAAGAGCACCGGCAAGGTCGTCTGGAACAAGAAGTTCGGCGACCACAAGGTCGGCTACACGATGACCGGCGCACCGACCCTGGTGAAGGAAAAGGGCGGCCGCGTGCTGCTGATTCACGGCAGCTCCGGCGACGAGTTCGGCGTGGTCGGCTACCTGTTCGCACGCGACCCGGAGACCGGCGAGGAAGTCTGGGCGCGGCCGCTGGTCGAAGGCCACCAGGGCCGGCTGGCCGGCAAGCCCGGCACCTACACCGGCAACCGCAAGGCGCCCTCCTGGCCCGACGACAAGCGCTCGCCCACCGGCAAGACCGAGGCCTGGAGCCAGGGCGGCGGCGCGCCGTGGCAGAGCGCCTCGTTCGATCCGGAGACCAACACGATCGTCATCGGCGCCGGCAATCCCGCGCCGTGGAACGGCAACCTGCGCACGCCGCCGGGCGGCGACCCGCACGCGTACGACAGCCTGTTCACCTCGGGCCAGGCCTATGTCGATGCCTCCACCGGCGAGCTCAAGGGCTTCTACCAGCACACGCCGAACGACACCTGGGACTTCTCCGGCAACAACGAGATCGTGCTGTTCGACTACAAGGACAAGAACGGCAAGACGATCAAGGCCGGCGCCCATGCCGACCGCAACGGCTTCTTCTTCGTCACCGACACCGCCAAGCTCGCGCGCGGCAGCGGCTACCCGAACAAGCCGACCGCGCTGCTGGCGGCCTACCCGTTCGTCGAGGGCATCACCTGGGCCAAGGGCTTCGACCTCAAGAGCGGCCGGCCGATCGAGAACGCCGGCCAGCGCCCGCAGCAGCCGCCCGAGGGCACCGACAAGGGCGAATCGGTGTTCGTCTCGCCGCCGTTCCTCGGCGGCAAGAACTGGAACCCGATGAGCTACAGCCCGGCCACCGGCCTGTTCTATATCGCCGCCAACCACTGGGGCATGGACTACTGGGCCGAGCACCTGGCCTACAAGCCCGGCTCGGCATACCTGGGCATGGGTTTCCGCATCAAGCGCCTGTACGAGGATCACGTCGGCACGCTGCGCGCGCTCGATCCGCAGACCGGCAGGATCGCCTGGGAACACAAGGAAACCTTCCCGCTGTGGGCCGGCACGCTGGCCACCGCCGGCGGCCTGGTCGTGACCGGCACGTCCAACGGCTACGTCAAGATCTTCGACGCGGCCACCGGCGAGGAGCTGTGGAAGTTCCAGACCGGCTCGGGCGTGGTCTCGATCCCGATCACCTGGGAGCAAGACGGCGAGCAGTACATCGGCATCGCCTCCGGCTACGGCGGTGCCGTACCGCTGTGGGGCGGCGACATGGCCGAGCTGACGCGCCAGGTCACGCAGGGCGGTTCGTACTGGGTGTTCAAGCTGCCGGCGCGCTGAGCCGGCCTCCGCGCCCGGCGCTCGCGCCGGGCGCACGATCCGAACACGGAAATCCATGCACGCCCTACGCCGCTGTTCCCTCGTTCTCGGTGCGACGCTCGGCCTGCTGCAGGCGCCGGCCGGCCGCGCCTACCTGCCGCCGGCCGACCAGCGCAGCACCGGCTGCACGCCCGCGCCGCGGGCCGATTGCGCCGGTGCGGATCTGCGCTTCGCCGACCTGGCCGGCAGGGACCTCGCCGGCGCGAACTTCCGCGGCGCGGACCTGCGCCGCGCCGACCTGCGCGGCGCCAATCTGGTCGGCGCCGACTTCACCGACGCGATCGCGATGGCCGCCGATTTCTCCAAGGCCTACCTCGGGCAGGCGCGGTTCGTGCGCGCCCGGCTGACCGGTGCCGATTTCGAGGCGGCGCGCATGAGCAAGTCGGACTTCTCGCAGGCCGACCTCGACGCCGCCAACCTGTCGGCGGCCTGGGCGGTCGGCACGCTGTTCGTCGGCGCACGGCTCGACGCGGCCGATGCGCAGGAGACCAAGTTCAGCGCGGCGAACTTCCAGGACGCCTCGATGCGCGGCACCAAGATCCGCTTCGCCGTATTCTCCGGCGCGAACTTCGAACGGTGCGAACAATGTCCGACCGACTGGTGACGCCGCCGCAGGTCCTGGCCACGCCGGCCGCGCTCGACCTGATCGAGCGCCTGCGCCGGCGCCACGGCCCGCTGCTGTTCCACCAGTCCGGCGGCTGCTGCGACGGCTCCTCGCCGATGTGCTACGCCGAGGGCGAGTTCCTGATCGGCGACGCCGACGTCAGGCTCGGCGAAATCGGCGGTGCGCCGTTCTACATCAGCGCACCGCAGTTCGCGTACTGGAAGCACACGCAGCTGATCATCGACGTCGTCGAAGGCCGGGGCGGCATGTTCTCGCTCGAGAACGGCGAAGGCGTGCGTTTCCTGGTGCGTTCGCGGCTGTTCGACGATGCCGAGTTCGCCGCGCTGCAGGCCGCCGGCCGCGTCTAGCGGCCTGACCGGGAAAACCTCCTGTTGCAATGCGGCACAAACAGCGGGCCATCGCCGGCCGGGCTCGGCACCACCGTCCGTTCCGCGAACACGCACGGCCACTGCCCGGAAACGCGACAGTCGCCCGCGACCACTGTGCAGGAATCCAACATCGGGCCGCCGCAGACCGATGACGCGCAGCAACACGCATTGCGCCAGGAACCCCTCCATCGCGTACCAAGTCCCCGGCAGGCGTTGACTCGCTGCAACACACCTGTCGATGGCACATCGCTTGCGTAGAGGACGACCGGGTTCAATCCGAGCCCTTGGGAGGGATAGTCCTATGCTTAGCCATATTCCAAGAAATGCCTCGCCGCCCCGTGTCCGCACGCTGCCCGTCCGCCGTGGTGCCGCAGTGCGCCATGCCCTGCTGTGCGCCCTGCCGGGGCTCGTGCTGGCGTCCGCCGCGCAGGCGGTCGAAATCGAGGCCGGCGACTGGACGATCGACGTCGGCGGCTTCATCAACGCCTACTACACCGCCACCGACTGCGGCAACGAGATGGTCGGCGGGCTGGCGCTGGCCGGCCAGGCGCTCGGCTGCGGCGGCGAGGACAAGCGCACCACGATCGGCAACGGCCTGCTGCCCAACGCGCTGGTCACGAAGTTCCGGACCTCGCAGGGCGGCTACGACATCGGCGGCACGATCGCGATCATGGCGCATACGGCGACGTCCAGCTCGATCGACGCCAACAGCGGCGTCGACGTGCGCCAGGCCTTCTTCACGATCGGCGACGAGAACATGGGCACGTTCAAGCTCGGCCGCGACTACGGCATCTTCGGCGCCAACGCGATCCTGACCGACATGACCCTGCTCGGCGTCGGCATGCCGATCCAGGCGACCCAGCGCGGCCGGGTGACGCTCGGCCACATCGGCGCCGGCTACAGCTGGCTCGGCAACTACGGCCAGATCAGCTGGACCTCCGGCTCCACCGGCGGCATGGTCTTCAGTGCCGGCCTGATGAGCCCGGTCGACAACGGCATCGACCACGTCTCCAAGTCCGAGCCGCAGCTGCAGGCCCAGCTCGCCTGGAGCAACGAGGCGTTCAAGGTCTGGGCCGGCGCCAAGACCCAGCGCTTCCACGCCGCCGAGGGTACCGATCCCACCGTCGAGGACTTCACGATGACCGGGGCCGAGATCGGCGCCTCGTTCACCGCCGGCCGCTTCGCCGCGCTGGCCAACGTGCAGAGCGGCAAGGGCCTGGGAATACTCGCCGACGGCGACCAGGAGAACACCAAGTCGACCAACTGGCTGGCCCAGGGCACGTTCGCGGCCACCGACAAGCTCAAGCTCGGCGTCAACTACGGTGTCAGCCGCAACCGCGACCAGGAGCCGGCCACCGGCGGCCTCAAGCAGAACTCCAACGTCACCGGCGGCGCCTACTACGCGCTCACGTCCAGCGTGACGTTCGCGTTCGAGCTCAGCCAGACCCGCTCGAAGGGATTCGACGGCGAGACCGTCAAGATGAACGGCGTTTCGTTCGGCGGCATCGTCTTCTTCTGAGCCGCCCCCGGTCCGCGACCGTTGCACGGCCGCGGACCGCTTCGCCCGGCGGCGTCAGGCCGGCGTGACGACGCTGCGGACCTTGAGCGTCGTGCCGCTGATGCCGATGACCTCGACGGCCGTCCCGACGGGAACGTCCGGCCCTTCGGCGAGCCAGACGGTGTCGCCGACCTTGACCTTGCCGCGGCCGTTGACGATCGCCTCGGCGACGATCAGCTGCCGGCCGAGCATCCGCTCGCCCTTGCGGTTGAGCAGCGGCTGGTCGTCGCGCCGCTCGGCCGCGGGCCGGATGAACTTCCAGTAGACCAGGCAGGTGGCCAGCGCCAGCAGCGCGAACGCGATCGCCTGCACCAGCGGTGCCAGGTTCGGGAACAGCAGCGTCAGCAGCCCCATCAGCGCCGCCGCCAGGCCGATCCAGAGCAGGAAGTAGCCGGGCGCGACGATCTCCGCGGCGATCAGCACGAGCGCCGCCAGCCACCAGCCGTAGTGCAACGCCAGACCCGCGGGAAGCCAGTTCATGCGGGCGCTCCTCAGCGGATCGGCGACGGCGGCACGCGCGGCGGCGGCGGCGGCGGAGCCGGCTTGTCGAACGCGCCGCGCGCGATCTCGGCGATGCCGGCCAGCGAGCCGAGCACGCCGGCGCTCTCCATCGGCAGGATCAGCGTCTTCTGGTTCGGCGCGCTGGCCAGCGCCTGCAGCGCCTCGACGTACTTGGTGGCGACGAAGTAGTTGATCGCGTTGATGTCGCCCTGGGCGATCGCGAGCGACACCATCTCGGTCGCCTTCGCCTCGGCCTGCGCCAGGCGCTCGCGCGCCTCGGCTTCGCGGAAGGCCGCTTCCTTCTTGCCTTCGGCTTCGAGGATGGCCGACTGCTTCTCGCCGTCGGCCTTGAGGATCGCCGCCTGGCGGAAGCCTTCCGCGTCGAGGATGTTCGCGCGCTTCTCGCGCTCGGCCTTCATCTGGCGCGCCATCGCGTCGACCAGGTCGCGCGGCGGCGAGATGTCCTTGATCTCGATGCGGTTGACCTTGACGCCCCAGGGATGGGTGGCCTCGTCGACCACGCCGAGCAGCTTGGCGTTGATCGCGTCGCGCTGGCTCAAGGACTCGTCCAGGTCCATCGAGCCGAGCACGGTGCGGATGTTGGTCATGATCAGGGCCAGCGCGGCCTGTTCGAGGTTGGACACCTCGTAGGCGGCCTTGGCCGCGTCCAGCACCTGGTAGAAGACCACGCCGTCGACGCGCACGACCGCGTTGTCCTTGGTGATGACGTCCTGCGAGGGCACGTCCAGCACCTGCTCCATCATGTTGATCTTGCGGCCGACGTTCTGGATGATCGGCACCAGCAGGTGGAAGCCCGGCGTCAGCGTATGGGTGTACTTGCCCCAGCGCTCGACCGTCCACTCGTAGCCTTGCGGCACGATGCGCACGAGTTTGTACAGAAAGATCACGGCGAGCACGCCGATCCCGATGATGACGCTGGTCATGAGGGTTTCCTCCGTTGAATGCACGTCACCATAGCAGGCGCGGGTTGCGCGAAAAAGCCGCGGACGGGGGATTGCCCGGCGATGCCGGGCGGGCGCTTCAGGCCGGCTGCGGCAGCAGCAGGCTCACTTCCAGGCCGCCGCCGGCGCGATTGGCCAGCTGGACACGACCGCCGTGGGCCTCGGCGATCTCGCGCGCCAACGAGAGCCCCAGTCCGGTGCCGCTGCGCTTGGTCGAGTAGAACGGCAGCAGGGCGTTGGCCAGCACGGTCTCGCTCATGCCCGGCCCGCGATCGCGCACGTCGATGCGCAGCTCGCGCCCGCTGCGCGCGACTTTCAGCTCGATGCCCTCGGGCGGCCCGCCGGCCTCGTGCGCGTTCTTGAGCAGGTTGATCAGCACCTGCTCGATCTGCGTGCGGTCGAACCAGCCCGGCTCCGCCGGCGGCGGCGCGGCCAGCCCGAAACCGTACTGGGCGACCAGCGCCTCCAGCAGCGGCCCCCACTCCACCGGCTGCGGCTGTGGCTGCGGCAGCCGCGCGAACCGCGCATAGCCCTGGATGAACGCCTCCAGGTGCCGCGCCCGGTCCTCGATCGTGCCGAACACCGTCTCCAGCCGCGCGCCGTCGCCACGCCGCGCCAGCTCGCGTCCGGAATGCGACAGCGAGCGGATCGGCGCCAGCGAGTTGTTGATCTCGTGGCTGATCACGCGGATCACCTTCTTCCAGGTGGCCACTTCCTGCCGCGACAGCTCGCGCGTCATCCGCCGCAGCATGACCATGCGATGCGGGCGTCCCTGCAGCTTGAAGTCGCGCTGGGACAGGTGGAAGGTCTCCTCCTCGCCGTCGATCTCGGCCGCGAACAACCGATCGTCGTGCTCGGCCAGCGCCAGCGCGAGCTGCGGCGGCGCCTCGGCGACGATCGCGTCGAAGCGCTCGCCGTTCATCGCGCGCCCGTGGTTGAGCAACGCCCGCGCCGCGAGGTTGGCGTGCACGACATGGCCGCCCGGCTCGACCAGCACCATCGCCGTCGGCGAGTTCTGCACCAGCGTGTCCAGCATCAGCTCGCGCTCGATCAGGCCGCGGCGCTGTTCGCGCAGCACCTGGCCGAGACGGTTGTGGGCGGCGACCAGGTCGCCCATCTCGTCACGGCGACGCTCGGCGATCGAGAAGCTGAAATCGCCGTCGCGGAACGCGACGACACTGCCCGACAGTGCGCGGATCAGCTCGATCACCGGCCGCGCCAGCGCGCGCGCGAGCACCAGCAGCAGCGGCAGCAGGATCGCCAGCGCGGCGAGCGCGCCGCTGACCGTCGTCCCGAGCCAGCCCGTCAGCGCGGCTGTCAGCGCCGCCGCGAGCCCCGCGGCGAGTCCCAGCGCGGCGCCGAGCTTGCCCTCAAGCGACAGCAGGCGCATGGCGCACCTGGCCGTCGCCGCGCACGATCGTCCGCTCGATCGTCAGGGCTTCCAGACCCATCGGCCCGTAGGCGTGCAGGCGCGTCGTCGAGATGCCGATCTCGGCGCCGAGCCCGAGTTCGCCACCGTCGCTGAAGCGCGAGGAGGCGTTGACCATGACCACCGCCGAGCGCAGCGCCTGCTCGAACCGCCGCGCCGCCGCGGCATCGGCCGTCGCGATCACCTCGGTATGGTCCGAGCCGTAGCGGCGGATATGGGCGATCGCCTGGTCGATGTCCTCGACGATGCGCACCGCCAGGATCAGGTCCAGGTACTCGGCCGCGTAGTCGTCCTCGGTGGCGACGGCGACGGTGGCGTCGATCGCCCGGGTGCGCTCGCAGCCGCGCACCGCCACGCCGTGCGCGTGCAAGGCGGCCAGCGCCTGCGGCACGAACACCGGCGCGATGGCGCGGTGGACCAGCAGCGTCTCCAGCGCATTGCAGGCGGATGGCCGCGAGGTCTTGCCGTCGACCAGCAGGCCCAGCGCCAGCGCCGGATCGGCGGCGGCGTCCACGTACAGGTGGCACACGCCCTTGTAGTGCTTGATGACCGGCACGCGCGCGTGCTCGGCGACGAATCGGATCAGGCCTTCGCCGCCGCGCGGGATCACCAGGTCGAGCAGGTCGTCGGCCTGCACGAGCTCGCGGATGCGGTCGCGGTCCGGGTCGTCGATGAAGGTGAGCGCGGCGCGCGGCACGCCAGCGGCATCGAACGCGGCATGCAGGGCCTCGACGATCGCCAGGTTGGAGGCGCGCGCCTCGCTGCCGCCGCGCAGCACGACCGCATTGCCGGCCTTCAGGCACAGGCTGGCAGCGTCGGCGGTGACGTTGGGCCGCGCCTCGTAGATCATCGCGACGACGCCGAGCGGAATCCGCACGCGCTCGATGCGGATGCCGTTGGGCCGGGTCGCGGTGTGCGTGACCACGCCGATCGGGTCGGGCAGGCCGGCCACCTCGTCCACCGCATCGGCGATCGCCGCCAGCCGCTGCGGGTCGAGTCGCAGGCGGTCGATCATCGCCGCCGGCCGGCCCTGCGCCTGGGCAGCGGCGACGTCGTGCGCATTGGCGGCGAGGATCGCATCGCTGCGGGCGCGCAGCGCCTGCGCCATGCCGGCCAGCAGCGATGTGCGCCCGGCCGCGTCGAGCGCGGCGAGCGCGAGTCCGGCGTCACGGGCGGCGGCGAGCCGCTCGCGCAGGGTCTCGGAAGAGGGCGGGGTCATCGGCGTGCTCATGCCAGGGCCAGGTCGTCGCGGTGGACGATCTCCGGACCGTAGGTGAAACCGAGCCGCGTGCCGATCTCCTCGCTGCGCGCGCCGATCAGCTTGCGGATCTCGCTGGCGCCGTACTGGGCGACACCGCGGGCGACGGCGCGCACGCCGCCGCGGCCGGTCACGCCGATCTCGACCACGTCGCCGCGCACGAACTCGCCGCTGACGTCCACCACGCCGCGCGGCAGCAGCGAGGCGCCGCGTTCGGCCAGCGCACGGGCGGCGCCGGCGTCCACGCAGACGCGTCCGGCGGCGAGCGGCGCGTTCTTGAGCCAGGTCTTGCGGGCACCGGGCCGGCTGCGCGAGCCGGCGACCAGGGTGCCGACCAGGCGATCGCGCGCGAACGCGTCGATCGAGCGTGCCGACGTGCCGTTGAGGATGGCGGTCGGGATGCCGGCATCGGCGGCGCGCGCGGCCGCGTCGAGCTTGGTCGCCATGCCGCCGGTACCGACGGCGCTGCCGGCCGCGCCGGCCATCGCGCGCACCGCCGGCGTGACGCGGGCGACGCGGTGCAGCGGGCGCGCCTTCGGGTTGCGGCGCGGGTCGGCGTCGTACAGCCCGTCGATGTCGGTCAGCAGCACCACCAGGTCAGCCCCGATCACCATCGCCACGTGCGCCGCCAGCGTGTCGTTGTCGCCGAGCTTCAGCTCGTCGACCGAGACGGTGTCGTTCTCGTTGATGATCGGCACGGCGCCGAGCGCGAGCAGCGCCCGCAGCGTGCTGCGGGCATTGAGGTAGCGCCTGCGGTTGCGCAGGTCGTCGTGGGTCAGCAGCACCTGCGCGACCGGCCGGTCGAAGAAGCGCTGCCAGAGGGCCACCACGCCGGTCTGGCCGACCGCCGCCAGCGCCTGGCGCGCCGGCAGCGCGCCGGCCTCGGGCATGCGTGCCTGCAGCAGCGCGCGCCCGGCGGCCACGGCGCCGGAAGAGACGATCAGCACCTCGCGGCCGCTGTCGATCAGGCCGGCCAGGGCGTGGCCGATGCGCAAGGCATGGCGCGTGCTGACGCCGCCGGGACCGGTCAGCAGGCTGCTGCCGATCTTGACGACGACGCGCTGCCAGGCCGGCAGCCGCTGTTCACGAAAGGTGGCGCGGGAAGTGCTGGTGGTCATCGACAAAGAACGAAGGGGCGTTCGCGCGGCAAGCCTACGCGAGGACGGCGCCCGACGATACCGCCCGGCCCGCGCTGCGGCGCCAAGTCGCCGCCGCACGGGTCGCGGCCGTGGCGTTCACGGTCAGCCGCCGTAGCTGATCCGGTAGAGGGCGCCGGCCAAGTCGTCGGAGACCAGCAGCGAGCCGTCCGGCAGCACCTGGACGTCGACCGGCCGGCCGCGGGCCTGCTCGTTCTTCTGGAAGCCGTCGACCAGCGGCGTGTAGGCGGTGATGCGATCGCCGTCCAGCCGCGCGACCATGACCCGGTAGCCCGACTTCTTCGACCGGTTCCAGGAACCGTGCTCGGCGACGATCAGCGCGTTGCGGTACGCGGCCGGGAACTGGCTGCCGGTATAGAAGCGCAGGCCCAGCGCCGCCACGTGGGCGTCGAGTACGCGCACCGGCGGCACGTAGTCCTTGCAGGCCTTGCCTTCGCCGAACTCGGGGTCCGGCAGGTCGCCCTGGTGGCAGTAGGGATAGCCGAAGTGCGCGCCGACCCGGTCCAGCCGGTTGATCTCGTCGCCGGGCACGTCGTCGCCGAGCATGTCGCGGCCGTTGTCGGTGAACCACAGCCGCCCCGTCGTGGGGTGCCAGGCCAGGCCGACGCTGTTGCGCACGCCGAACGCGACATCCTCGATGCCGCTGCCGTCGGCGTTCATGCGGACGATCTTGGCGTAGTCCTTGCCGCGGTCGCAGATGTTGCACGGCGCGCCGATCGGCACGTAGAGCTTGCCGTCGGGGCCGAAGGCGATGAATTTCCAGCCATGATGCTTGTCCTTCGGAAAGGCCGAAGTCACGACCTCCGGCTTCGGCGGCGCGGCCAGGTCGCGCTCCACGTCGCGCAGGACCACGATGCGGTCGATCGCCGACACGTACAGGTCGCCGTCACGGAACGCGACGCCGACGGGCTGCTCCAGGCCGCGCGCCACGACGTGCACGGTCCCGCCGTGGCGGCCGTCGGCGGCGGGCTCCACCGCGTAGACCTTGCCGGCCTGGCGCGAGCCGACGAACACCGTGCCCTTGGCGCCGAGCGCGATCGCGCGCGCATCCGGCACCTGGTCCGACCATACCGCGATCTGGAAGCCGGCCGGCAGCACCAGCCCATCCAGCGACGGCGCCGCGGCGACGGCCGGTCCGGCCCCTGCCAGCGCGACCGCCAGGGCGGCGCGGCCGAGCCACGCAACGAGGAGGAAGCGAGGCATGGGAATTCTCCGCAAGGGTGACCGCCGGACTATCGCACGCCGGTCCTTTCCCGATCGCGAACGGAGCCTGCCCGCCACCGAAAGGACGGGGCGGCGCCGGCCACCACACCGCCCCGGCCAGACCGACCGCCGCGGCCTGGACCGGCGGTCCGCAGCGTGCGCCCGGCAACCGCCGCGGCCCGCGCCGCAGCCACGAAAACCGCCGGTGTCCAATGCTATAGTCCCGGCCATGTCGGGCTCCGAACCAGCCATCGCGCAACTGACCGAGATCACCGAACGGGTCGATCGCCTGGTCGAGCTGTGCCGGCGCCTGAGCGAGGAAAACCGCGTCCTGCGCCAGAGCCAGGAACACCTGGCCACCGAACGCGCGCAACTGCTCGCCCGCAACGAACAGGCCCGCAGCCGGGTCGAGGCGATGATCCTGCGCCTGAAGTCGCTGGAACAGTAAAGGTCCCGATGAGCGAGCCGGTCACCGTCAAGATCCTCGATCGCGAGTTCCTGATCGCCTGCACGCCGGAGGAACGGCCCGGCCTGATCGCGGCCGCCGGCTATCTCGACGGCAAGATGCGCGACATGCGCAACCGGGGCGCGTCCGGGCTGGATCGCATCGCCGTCCTGGCGGCGCTGAACATCGCCCACGAACTGCTGACGCTGCAGCAGGCCCGCGCCAGCGACGCCAGCCAGTTGGCGCAACACTTGCTGTCGCTCAAATCCAGGCTTGATGCCGCTTTGCCGGCATCACTACAATAGAGCCCGGTGTCCTCTGCAGTGTGCGATCGCGCACCTTACATATTGCCTTGCTCCTATTGAACGACTCCGGGACGACCACGCAGACGCCGGTGTGCATGTCCGCCACGAGCGGAAAGCCTGAAGGCGCTGCCGACTCTTCCCACCTGATCCTCTGGATCAAGGTCGTTTGATGCGCACCGCCACAGCGCGGAGGACGCCACCTCTTTTCCCGCCTGCGACGCGATGAACGCCCCCGACGATCGACAGGCCCTTCGCGCGCAGCTGCGCGCACGCCGCCGCGCGGTCGCCGCGCGCGAGCGCATCGCCGCCGCCGAGGCGGTCGGCCGCAGCCTCGGCGAACTCGCCGACTTCCTCACCGATACCCGTGTGGGCGGCTACTGGGCCGTGGACGGCGAGCTGTCCCTGCACGCGATCCTGCCGGGCCTGCGCGAACGCGGCCAGCGCTACCACCTGCCGGTCGTGCATGCGGACCGGCGCCTGCGTTTCGCCGAGTGGACGGCCGGCACCGCGGTCGTCCCCAACCGCTACGGCATCCCCGAGCCGCAGGCCGGCGAAGCGGACCTGCTGGCACCGCACAAGCTCGACCTGGTGCTGGTGCCGCTGCTCGGCTTCGATCGCGCCGGCAACCGGCTCGGCTACGGCGGCGGCTGGTACGACCGCAGCTTCGCCTGGCTGCGCGAGCGCGACGAACCGGGCGACACGCTGCTGGTCGGCGTCGCGCACTCGGCGCAGGAGCTGGAACGCATCGAGCCGCAGCCCTGGGACGTCAGGCTCGACTATGTCGCCACCGAGCGCGAACTGATCGACTGCTGGCCGGAGAAAGCGCCATGAGCCGCCATTGGCTGATGAAGTCAGAGCCCGAGGAATTCTCCATCGACGACCTGGAGCGGGTCGGCACCGAGCCGTGGAGCGGCGTGCGCAACTACCAGGCGCGCAACTACATGCGCGACGGCATGCGCATCGGCGACGGCATCCTGTTCTACCACTCCAACTGCGCCGAGCCGGGCATCGTCGGCCTGGCCGAGGTCCGCAGCGAGGCATACCCGGACCCGAGCCAGTTCCAGCGCCGCAGCGACTACTACGACCCGGCCAGCACGCCGGAAGCGCCGCGCTGGCTGCTGGTCGACGTCGGCTTCCGGCGCAAGCTCGCGCGCACGATCACGCTGGCCGAGCTGAAGGACCGCGACGAGCTGGGCGACTTCGCGCTGACACGCCGCGGCAACCGCCTGTCGGTGCTGCCGGTGACGCGCACGCAATGGGACTTCATACTCGCGCTCGAAAAACCGCGGAGGGGACGCTGACATGGCACAGAACGAAGGCAAGCGCCTGGCCGGACGCGCGGCGCTGCGCTACGTCGAGGACGGCATGGTCGTGGGCGTCGGCACCGGCTCGACGGTCGCCTATTTCATCGAGGCCCTGGCCGAACGCCGCGACACGATCGAGGGCGCGGTGTCGAGCTCGGAGCAGTCCAGCCGGCTGCTGCGCGAGCGCGGCATCCCGGTCCTGGACCTCAACGCCACCGGCGAGCTGGCGCTGTACGTGGACGGCGCCGACGAGTGCGATCCGCACAAGCGCCTGATCAAGGGCGGCGGCGGCGCGCTGACGCGCGAGAAGATCATCGCGGCCGCCTCGCAGCGCTTCGTGTGCATCATCGATCCGGCCAAGCGGGTGGACGTGCTCGGCCGCTTCCCGCTGCCGGTCGAGGTGATCCCGATGGCACGCAGCCACGTCGCCCGCGCGATCGCCGCGCGCGGCGGCCAGCCGGTCTGGCGCGACGGCGTCGTCACCGACAACGGCAACTGGATCCTGGACGTGCACAACTGGTCGATCACCGATCCGGTCGCGCTGGAAAGCGAGCTCAACCAGATCGCCGGCGTGGTCTGCGTCGGCCTGTTCGCGCGCCGGCCGGCCGATGTCGTGCTGATCGGCGATCGCGAGATGGCCTAGCGCGGCCGCACCGGCCGCGCCGCCAGCCGCCGCGGTTCAGTCCTGGCCCGATCCCGCGGCTGCGCCGGTCGCGACCGCTCGCCCGCCGGCCGCCCAGCCCGGATAGTCGCCGTCGAGATAGACCACCTCGAAGCCGGCGCCTTCCAGCGCCTCGCCGGCCAGCCGGGCGCGCCGCCCGCTGCGGCAATACAGGACGATCTCACGCGCCGGACCGAGCTCGGCCAGGCGTCCGGGCACCTGGTCGTGCGGGATCAGCACCGCGCCGGGCAGGTGCCCGGCGGCGTATTCGTCGGCGCCACGCACGTCGAGCACGGTCGGCGGCTGGGCGCCCTGCAGCCGCTCGGCCAGCGCCTCCGCGGTGATCGTCCGCTCCGCCGCGCCTGCCGCCGCCGTGCCGCCCAGGATCATCGTCATCGCCAGCATCCACCGTCGCATCGCCCGCCTCCCGCAGCCGGCCACGGCCGGATGCGTCACAATAGGGCCTCACACTATACGGCAGCCCGCCGCGACGAAACCGCGCCGCCCGCCGTCTCCGGCACCTCCATCGCCTCCGATCCGATGACCCGCACCGATCTCCACGACTCCATCCGCGCCGTGCTCTGGCAGGGCGACCACCTGCGCCTGCTCGACCAGCGCCGCCTGCCGTTCGAGGAAACCGCCATCGACTGCCGCAGCGCCGCCGAGGTAGCCGCCGCGATCACCGACCTGGTGGTGCGCGGGGCCCCGGCGATCGGCATTGCCGCGGCCTGGGGCGTGGTGCTCGCCGCCCGCGCGGATCCGGCGACGCTG
Source organism: Dokdonella koreensis DS-123 (assembly GCF_001632775.1). NCBI lineage: Bacteria > Pseudomonadati > Pseudomonadota > Gammaproteobacteria > Lysobacterales > Rhodanobacteraceae > Dokdonella > Dokdonella koreensis. The sequence continues at coordinate 1,153,947 of NZ_CP015249.1, read as the reverse complement.
CCGGCAGCGCTGGAACAGCTGCGCGCGGCGCGGCCGACCGCGGTCAACCTGATGTGGGCGCTGGACCGCATGAAGCGCGCGATCGCCGCCGGGGCGGATGCCGCGGCGCTCGCCGTCGAAGCGCAGGCGATCCAGGACGAAGACCTCGCCGCCAACCGCCGCATGGGCGAATTGGGCGCCGCCCAGCTCGGCCCCGCGCCGGTCGGCGTGCTGACCCATTGCAATACCGGCTCGCTGGCCACCGCCGGCTTCGGCACCGCCCTGGGCGTGATCCGGGCCGGCTACGCCGCCGGCCGCATCGACCGCGTCTACGCCGGCGAGACGCGCCCGTGGCTGCAGGGCGCGCGGCTGACGATGTGGGAGCTGGCGCGCGACGGCATCCCGGCCACGCTGATCGCCGACTCGGCCGCCGCACACCTGATGAAGTCCGGCGCGGTGCAGTGGGTGATCGTCGGCGCCGACCGCATCGCCGCCAACGGCGACACCGCCAACAAGATCGGCACCTACCAGCTGGCGATCGCGGCACGCCACCACGGCGTGCGCTTCATGGTCGTGGCACCCTCCTCCACCGTCGACATGACGGCCGCCTCCGGCGCTGCGATCGAGATCGAGCTGCGCGCCGCCACCGAACTGCTCGGCTACGGCGGCCAGCGCACGGTCGTCGACGGCGCACAGGCCTGGAACCCGGTGTTCGACGTCACGCCGGCCGAGCTGATCGACGTCATCGTCACCGAACGCGGCGTGATCGAGCGACCGGCGCAGACCGGCCTGGCGCTCCAGTTCGGACCGCCCGCCTGACCACCCCACCCGCCCGATGAGCGCATACGCCGCAGCACTGCCCCAGGGAACGGCCGGCCATGGCATCGCCTGAGCCGTCACGCACACGCAGGGAGCGCAGTGCGGCGGCGCGCGTGCTGCTGCTGTTCGCCGTCGGTGGCGTGATCGGCTTCCTGATCGATGCGACGATCGTCCAGGTACTGGTCAAGTGGGCCGGCTGGAACCCCTACCTGACGCGCCTGCTGTCGTTCCTGGTCGCCGCCACCGGCACCTGGCTGTTCAACCGGACCTACACCTTCAGCGCGGACCGCCGCTACGGCGTGTTCGGCGAATGGGCGCGCTACCTGCTGGCGATGAGCGGCGGCTTCGCGGTCAACTACGGCCTGTATTCGCTGCTGGTGTTCCACTACGCCGGCATCCGCGCGCAGCCGGTGATCGCGGTCGCCGCCGGCTCGCTGGCCGGCATGGTCGTCAATTTCGTCTCGTCGCGGTTCTGGATCTTCCGCAAGCGCAGCGAAACGGCCGAGCAGTCGCCGCTCGACTAGCCGGTCGTCGAGCAGGGGGGCCTGCCCCTCCCACGCGGTCGCGGCGGCGTCATCGGTCGCGCAGATCAACGGCCCCGCACGCGGGCCCTGCCCGGATCACCCCAGCAGGCTGTCACTCGACGTCGGCTTGAACCGCCCTCAGCGATCGGCCCAGCGCAGGCGTTCGATCGCGCAGGGCTTCATCAGTTCGCTGCGTGCCGCCGGATCGGCCGGCAGGTTCAACGGGAAGATCAGCCAGCTGAACACGCGGTCGCGGCCGCCGTTGTTGACGCTCGGCTCGAACTGCAGGTGACTGGCGATGCTGACCGCGAGCTTGGCCAGGTCCGGTCCCTCCGGCACGATGCGCTGCAGCTTCACCGTGCTGGTGCGGCCGGTGCCCTCGACCACGAACGAGACCGCCGCACAGGTCGGCACGTCCAGGCCCTTGCCGAACATCGGCGCGTCGCCCTGCACCGACGCGTTGATCAACACCCAGTGCTTGGGCAGGTCGTCCGGCGCGACCACGCGCGGTTGCTTCTGCGCCAGCGCCACGGCCGGCGCGAGGGCAGCAGCCAGGACCAGCAGTCCGGCTGCGCGTGTCGCCGCCCGGCGCAGCGGGACGGATGCCAAGCGCGCCGCGGACGACGATGATGAATGACCTGCGCAGATCATGGGGCCTCCGGAGCTTCGCGACGGGCGGGCACGCCCGCCACGATTGTACTGCGCACCGCGGGCGCGGCCGTCGCCGCGCGCCGGCCGGTGCGCGGCGGTTCAGAGGTCGCCGAGCCCCTCGGCCAGGCCGGCCGGCCCGACCCGCAGCAACTTGAGCGTATTGGTCCCGCCGAGCTGGCCGGTGTGGTCGCCGGTGGTCAGGATCACCCGATCGCCCTCGGCCAGCAGGCCCAGGCCGAACAGGTGCTGCACCGCCGCGCGGGCCGCCTGCACCGGGCCGACGTCGTGCGGATCGAAGTCGATCGGGTGCACGTCGCGATAGAGCAGCATGCGCCGCCGCGCGGCGGCGTGGCGCGAGAGCGCGAAGATCGGCACGCTGGAACGGTGGCGTGACAGCCAGCGTGCGGTCTCGCCGGACTCGGTCAGCGCGACGATCGCGCGCGGTCCCACACGGCCGGCCAGGACCATCGCGGCCAGCGCGATCGCCTGGTCCGTACGCTCGATCAGTGCCGCGCGCGGCGCGAAATCCTCCTGCGGCTCGAACTGGCGCTCGGCGCCGAGGCATACGCGCCGCATCGCCGCCACTGCCTTGTCCGGATGCCGGCCGGCGGCAGTCTCCTGCGACAGCATCACCGTGTCGGTGCCGTCGATGACCGCATTGGCGACGTCCAGCACCTCGGCGCGCGTCGGGATCGGCGACTCGACCATCGACTGCATCATCTGCGTCGCGGTGATGACGATGCGGTTGCGCTCGAGCGTCTCGCGGATGATCTTCTTCTGGAGGCCGGGCAGTTCGGCGTCGCCGATCTCCACGCCCAGGTCGCCGCGTGCGACCATGACCACCTCGCTGGCCTCGATGATCTCGTCGAGCACGCCGATCGCCTCGGTGCGCTCGATCTTGGCGACCAGGGCGGCGGCGCCGCCGGCAGCGCGCAGCAGGTCGCGCGCCTGGACCATGTCGCTGGCGTTCTTGACGAACGAGACCGCCAGGAAATCGACCCCGATCGAAGCGGCCAGGCGGATGTCGGCGCGATCCTTGTCCGAGAGCGCGGCGACGCTGAGCCCACCGCCCATGCGGTTGATGCCCTTGCGGTCGGACAGGCGGCCGCCGACGGTCACCCGGCACTGGATCTGCTGGTCGGCGACGGCGGCCACCTCGAACGCGAGCAGGCCGTCGTCGAGCAGCAGGACGTCGCCGACGCGCACGTCGCGCCACAGGTCGTGATAGCCGACGCCGACGCGGTGGCGATCACCGGCGGGGGCATCGGGCCGGCAGTCCAGCGTGAACGAATCGCCCGGGTCGAGGTGGACGGCGCCGTCGGCGAAGCGCTCGACGCGGATCTTGGGGCCCTGCAGGTCGCCGAGGATCGCCACTTCGCGGCCCAGCGCGGCGGCGGCGGTGCGCACCGCATCGGCACGAAGACGATGGTCCTCGGGCTGGCCGTGCGAGAAGTTCAGGCGCACCACGTCCACGCCCTCGGCCAGGATGCGCTGCAGCATCTCCGGCGGGTCGGTCGCCGGCCCGAGCGTGGCGATGATCTTGGTGCGGCGCAGTTGCGGCGTCATCTGGGCGGCGTCCCTCTCGCGATCGGTGCGGTCAAACCTAGCACAGCGGCTTGACCGGAACCGGTCATGCGACAACGGATACCGGGGCACCGTCCGTACCCGCCATCGGTCCCGGCCGCCGGCCACCGAGCTCGCCCTCCGGTCCGGGAAACGCCGTGGCGTGCGCGTCGCGCGAGGCCGGGTGGTGCGACCGAAGCGCCCCCGGCAAGCTCCGGTCCGCGACCGCAGCCGAGGCACACCGCCGCCCGCCGGGCGCGATCAGGTCGCCGCGACGGCGCCCCGCGCCGGGCGGCCGGGCAGCACCGACGGCCATCGCGACAATTTGCCCGGCTGGTTTTGAGCTGCACTGCAACAATATTCCGGAATCTTGCAGTTTCACCCCTTGCAAACACCAGCGAACAGGCAAAGACTGAAATGGTGCATAGCACCATTAACGTCAGGCCCTGGCAGCTCCGGGCGAAGACCGCCCGGCGCCGGCTAATCCTTCTTCACCCTCGAGGAGACGCACCATGCACTTCGCAAACCTGATCCTCGGCGCGTCGATCGGCCTGCTCGCGGCCAGCATCACGCACGCCGCGCCGCCGCAGACCGCTTCCGACGCCACCGCCACGGCACTGCGTGCGCAAGCACCGGCCCAGAGCCGCAAGGTCGTGCAGATCGGCAACGACATCGTCGTCGTCAGCCTGGTCCCGGCGGCGGGCACGGGCACGGCGGACAACATCGGCATCACGCGCTACGACGCGACCGGAACCCCGCTGGCCTGGGGCACCACCGGCGCCTGGAACCCGGATGGCGGCAGCGACATCCTGTTCCCGAACAACCCGTGGCACTTCACGGCGATCCGCGACGTCCAGGTGTTCAAGGACCATGTCTGGATCCTCGCCGACTCGACCGTTGCCGACAGCGGCGGCGAGACCCGGCGGACCACCGACATCCTCGCGTTCAGTACCCGTGGCGAGTTCAAGGGCGGTCATTTCAACGTCATCCGCGCCGAACCCTCACGCAACGTGATCGGCGCCGGCATGGCCTTCACGCCGGCCGCCGCGGGCGAGGCGGCCGATCGCCTGCTGGTGGTCGCCGCCTGCCCGGACGACGCCGCGTCCGACGATCGGCTGTGCCTGCGGCGCTTCGAGCTGGCCACGCGCGACGCGTGGTACCCGTCCTTCGCCGGCAGTGCCGAGAGCGAGAGCCGCTGGAACCTCGACGGACGCGGCGTCGCCTCGACGGCGCGTCCGTAGCCGCCAACCGGTAGCGCGGTGCATGCCGCGCTACCGGGCCGCGGCCCCGGGTCACATCGGGCCGCGGCCGTCCTCGCCGGTTGCGGGCGAGGCGTCCGCCGCACGCCAGGCCCGGCGCGCGACGATCCAGCCGAGCAGGGCCGCGGCGAGCAGGACCAGGGCGGCGATCAGGAACGCCGCGCCCGGCAGCGGCAACAGCGCGGCATCCCCGATCGATACCGCATAGACGGTGCCGAAGAACATCGGCGAGAGCACGCCGGCGACGCTGGCGACGCTCATGTTCGCGCCCTGCAGCTGCCCCTGCTCCGATTCGGAGACGCGCTGGGTCATCAACGACAACAAGGTGGGCATCGCCAGGCCCCACAGGGCGTTCGGCAGCAGCGCCAGCGCGAACAGCAGCCCGGTCGGCGCCAGCCCCATGCAGGCCAGGCCCACCGCACCGCCGAACAGGCCGAAGATCATCGTCGCCCGATCGCCGAAGCGCTTGACCGCGCGGCCGACCAGTACGCCCTGCACCAGCATGTCCAGCGCCCCGGCGAGGGCCAGCAGGACACCGACCGTCCACGGACTCCAGCCGTAGCGGTGGGCCGCGTACAGCACGAACACGGCCGAGAACACGTGATGGGCGAAGTACAGCAGGAAGTTGACGACGGCCAGGCCGGACAACTCCGGATGCGAGCGCAGCAGCGTCAGCGCGCCGAACGGATTGGCACGCCGCCAGGTGAAGCGCATCCGCCGATCGGCCGGCAGCGACTCGGGCAGTACGAAGAGCCCGTAGAAGAAGGTGACGGCGCTGAGCGCCGCCGCCACCCAGAAGGGTGCGCGCGGCGACACCTCGCCCAGCACGCCGCCGAGCAGCGGGCCGGCGACGAAGCCGGCGCTGAACGCGGCGCCGACCAGGCCGTAGCCGCGCGCACGCCCTTCCGGCGGCGTGATGTCGGCCATGTAGGCGTACACCGTCGTGAAGCTGGCCGACGTCACGCCCGCGATCATGCGGCCCAGCGCCAGCCACCACAGGTTCGGCGCCACCGCCATCAGCAGGTAGTCGGCGGCCAGTCCCGCCGTCGAAATCAGGATGACCGGACGGCGGCCGACCTGGTCGGACAGGGTGCCGATCACCGGCGAGGCGATGAACTGCATCAGCGCCCACAGCGCGACGAACACGCCGTTGATCACGCCGGCCTGTGCGGTCGAGCCGGCGAACGCCTCGATCAGCGGCGGCAGCACCGGGATGACGATGCCCATCGCGACGATGTCGAGCATCGCCACGACGAGGATGAACGCGACCGCGGCCGTACGCCGGGACGAAGGAAGAATCGACATCGGAGACACCGCCGGGCGGCGTGGGAGGCGCGAAAGGGCGCCGATTGTAGAGCGTGCGGCGGACGTTGGGATGACGGCCGGAGGCGGTCGCACCGTGCCCGTCACGACACCGGCCGGGCGCCGGAACGGAACGCACGCCCGGCAAGCGCACGCCGGACCAGGGCGCGCTGCCGCACGGCGCGGCCACGGCCGCGCCGGAACGTCTGCCGTCAGGCCAGGCCGGCTACCTGCCGCAGCGCCTGCTCGAACACCTCCGGCGGCTGTCCCCCGGAGACCAGGTGGCGCTCGTTGAGGATGACCGCCGGGACCGACCGGATGCCGTTGCGGTGGTAGAACGCTTCCTGCGCGCGCACCGCGTCGGCGTGGCGGTCCGATTGCAGGAGCGCATCGGCTTCGGCGACGTCGAGTCCGGCCTCCCCGGCCAGCGCGAGCAGCGTTCCATGCGAGGAAATGTCGGCGCCGTCGGTGAAGTAGGCCCGCAGCAGCGCGTGCTTGAGTGCGCGGTCCCGGCCCTGCCCTTCGAGCGCGGCCGCGTGCAGCAGCCGGTGCGCGTCGAAGGTGTTGTAGATGCGCGTCCGCGGACCGAACACGACGCCCACCGCCGCCCCGCGCTCGCGCAGGCGGGCCTGGTTTTCGGCGATCTGGTCCGGCGTGATGCCGTACTTGTGCGCCAGGTGCGCGTCGATCGCCTCGCCCTCCCGCGCCATGCCGGGATTGAGTTCGAACGGCTGGAAGTGCAGATCGACCGCGATCGCATCGCCGATGCGCGCGATCGCCTGTTCGAGCGAATACAGGCCGATCGCGCACCAGGGGCACACGACATCGGAAACGAAATCGATCCGGATACGGGCGGGACCGGCGGCGGCGGACATCGGACACTCCGGCAAAGCGAGGGAATGGCGGCGTGACCTGCCGCCGACCGGCGATATGGGGATCGCCCGCAGGCCGATCAACCGGCCCGGCGATCGCTCACGCGCTGTCCGTCGGCCAGCCGCTCCGCCCCTCGCACGACGACGCGATCGCCTGCATTCACGGCGCCGGCCTCGACCCAGCCCGTCGCGGACCACGCCCGGCCGCACGAGCGCTCGGCGGTGCCGCCGGCACGGATGCGCGGACTCCCTTGGCGCACCGGCGCTCGGCAGCACGGGGCCGATGAGACGCCCGGCGCGCCCGGAATTTCACCGCCTGCGCCGAAGCGCCCGGGCCGCGCGCCGAGGCGTTGCGGCGCCGCGTCAGTGCAGCAGCGCGGCCTTGTCCTTGTAGCTGCGCGAGAGCTTGAGCGTCTGCCCGGTCTGGAGCGTCACGAAGTACTCGCCGTTGACGTGCGAACGCAGCTCGCGCACGCAATCGCGATTGACGATCGTCGAGCGGTGGATGCGCACGAAACGCCGCGGATCGAGGCGCTGCTCCATCTCGCGCATGGTCGCGCGAAGCACCAGCGTCTCGGTGGTGGCGTGGATGCACAGGTAGTCGCCCGCCGCATCGATCCAGCGGACGTCGGCGGGGTCCAGGCGCACGGTACGGTCGCCGTCGCGAAACGCCAGCTTGTCGCAGGGGGCGGCGACATCGCCGGAAAGGGCATCGACCAGGCTGAGCCCCGGTCGCCCGGAGACCTGCGCGAGCAGGCCGAGCAGCCGGTCGCGGTGCTGGCCGGCCGCGCGCGATGCCAGCGCCTCGCGTGCGCGTGCCAGCGCCTGGTCCAGGCGCGCGTCGTCGACCGGCTTGAGCAGGTAGTCGATCGCGCTCGCCGCGAAGGCATCGAGCGCGTACTGGTCGTAGGCGGTGACGAAGACCGTCATCGGCAGCTGTTCGGCCGGCAGCGCCCGCAGCAGCGCGAAGCCGTCCACTTCCGGCATCTGCACGTCGAGGAACAGCAGGTCCGGCCGCACGCGGGCGATCGCCAGGAACGCCTCGTGGCCGTTGCCGGCCTGGCCGACGATCGTGACGTCCGCATGGCGGGCCAGCCGCAGCTCCAGGCCCCGCCGGGCCAGCGGCTCGTCGTCGACGATGAGGACGCGCAGGTTCGGGTTCATCGTGGCGCGCCTCCTTCGGGGACCGGATCGAACGGCAGGTCGAGCAGGATCTCCAGCCCGCGCGGGGCGAGGTTGCGCGTGCCCATGTGCTGGCGCGCCCCGTAGAGCACGCGCAGCCGCTCGCGCGTGTTGGCCAGGCCCACGCCGGTGCAGGAAGTCTTGGGCGGCAGTCCCGGTCCGTCGTCGCGCACCAGGATGTGCAGGCGGTCGCCGCGCACCTGGGCGCCGATCTCGATCGTGCCGCCGTCGGCGCGCGGCGCGACCGCGTACTTGATGCTGTTCTCGATCAGCGGCTGCAGGACCAGGCTCGGCACGCGTCCGCGCCGCGCTTCGGCGCCGGCCTCGACCCGCACGCGCAGGCGCTCGCCGAAGCGCAGCTGCTCGATCCCGAGATAGCGCTCGAGCGCGTCCAGTTCCTCGCCGAGCGCGACCAGCTGCACCGGGTCGGAATCGAGCGTGTGGCGCAGGAAGCCCGACAGCGCGCCGACCATGCGATTGGCGGTCACGTTCTGGTCGTCGAGGATCAGCGTCGAGATCGCGTTGAGCGTGTTGAACAGGAAATGCGGGTTCAGCTGGTAGCGCAGCATCTTCAGCTGCGCCTCGTGCGCCATCGCGGTGGCCTTGAGCGCCGTTTCGCGCTCGCGCGCCAGCTGGCGGCCGAAGCGAATCCCGAAGTAGAACCCGCTCCAGGACAGGATCACGTAGAGCGAGGTGCCGAAATGGGCGATGTAGCCGGCCGGGCTGGCGGGCCGGCAGGTCGCGCAGACCCCGAACAGGATCTCGGCACAGGCCTTGGCGTAGATCGCCGTCGCGGCGACGAGCAGCACGGTCGACGCGACGATCATGCGCCGTACCGGCCAGCCGCCGACCGCACGGTAGCCGAGCCGCAGCAGCGCGGTGACCACGAAGCCGGCGACCGCCGAGCCGGCCGATACCCACAGGTAGAACAGCGGCTTGCCGTAGCCCAGTGCGGCCAGCGCGTTCAACGTGAAGTAACCGAGCCAGCCGGCCGTCTGCAGGATCCAGAACAGGCGCGGCGTACCCGATACCAGGCTGCGGAAGACGGGAACGGTCGATTCGCTCATGACCGTCGCATGCTAGGGCCTCGCGAAGACACCGGAAAACGGCTCGTCGCGCCGGGCGCACGCTTCGGCGCAGGCGGCGGCTACGGCCGCCGCGGCCGCCTCAACCGCGCCGCAGCAGCGTACGCAATTCGATCAGCGCGGCATTGGCCCGCGAGACGTAGTTGGCGAGCACCAGCGAATGATTGGCGAAGAAGCCGTACGGCGAGCCGTTGAGGATCATCGGGCTCCAGATCGAATGCTGGGCTTCCTCCAGCTCGCGGATGACCTGCTCCAGGCTCGCCACGGCGTTCTTGTCGCGCAGCACCGGCCCGAAGTCGATCGCGATCGCCTCGAGCTGCTCGCGCAGCGCCCAGGTATAGCCGCGTGCCTCGTAGAAGTTGTCGTCGATCTTGAGCCAGGGCGTCTTGACCAGCAGCGGCCCGCTCGCGGACGTCGCGCCGTCGCCGGGGTCGCCCAGGCTGGTCTCCAGCCGCACCTGGCCGACGCTGGCCGAAAGCCGCTGCGAGAGCGAGCCGAGCCGCCCGGAAGCGACCTGCAGGTAGTCGGCGAGGTTGTCGGCGCGGGCGAAGAACTGGGCGCCGCCGCGGCCCGGGTCGGCCAGGCGCGCGGCATAGCCCTCGACCCGGCGGATCGCCTTGCGGTACTGGCCTTCGGAGCTGGGCAGCAGCCAGCGGTCGCTGGGCGAGTTGAACAGCGGATCGGCCTCCTGCAGGTCCTTGTCCTCGGCGGACTGGCTCTGCGAGCGGCTGAAGTCGTTGCGCAGCGCGCGCGCCAGGTCGCGGGTGGCGGTCAGCACGCCGAATTCCCAGTTCGGCACGTTGTCCATCAGCACGCCGGGCGGCAGCTTGTCGTTGCTGAGATAGCCGCCGCGCTTGTCCAGCAGGACCTCGGCCGAGCCGATCAGCGTGGAAACGGTCACATAGCCGGTGGTCAGGGACTGGCCCGGTCCCAGGCGCGCCTGCGCCGCCTGCGCGACGTCGAAGCGCGGCGGCTCGTCGTCCCACCACCACATCAGCGCCACGACGACCAGGACATAGAGCCCGACCACGCCCAGGAGCGAACGCGCCAGCCAGGAGCGGCGCGGCGGTACGGTCTGCTGCATCGTTCGGACTCCCATGCGGGTCGAAGACAGGTCGACAGCCTAGCAGAGTGGCGCTGCCGTCGCGGACGATGCCGGCACCGTGCGCCTCGCGGCGCCGGCAGGCCCGCGACGCGCCACAGCGCACCGGCCGCGACTCCCCGGCGGTGCCGCCACCTGGGCGGCCCGCACGGCGGCACGCGGGGCGCCGTGCGCGCCCCGGGCCTAGGATGCGCGCGGGGCGCGCTTGGCCGGCTCGCCCTTCTTCCCGAGGTTTTCCAGCATCGTGCCGAGGTCCTCGGCGTGTTCTTCCTCCATCGCCAGGATCTCCTCCATCATGCGCCGCGTGGTGGGGTCGTCGTTGCCCAGGTACTGGATGATCTCGCGGTAGCTGTCGATGGCGATGCGCTCGGCCACCAGGTCCTCCTGGATCATCTCGACCAGATCGCCCCCCTCCACGTACTCGGAGTGGCTGCGCGTCAGCAGGCCTTCCGGCGAGAAATCGGGCTTTCCGTCGAGCTGGGTGATCCGCTCGGCAATGCGGTCGGCGTGCGCCTGTTCCTCGCGGGCGTGCTCCAGGAACTCGGCGGCGACGCTCTTGGCGTGGATGCCCGAGGCCATGTAGTAGTGGTACTTGTAGCGCAGCACGCAGACGATCTCGGTGGCCAGGGCCTCGTTCAGCAACCGGATGACGGTGGGTCGGTCGGCGGCATAGCCCGCCGTCACCGCACCCTGCTCGATGTGTTCGCGGGCGCGGCGGCGAAGCGTCTGGATGTCGGTGAGAAACGGCTTGGGTGTCGCGGGCTTGCTGCGTTGCGGCTGTGCGGCCATACCTGCCTCCTCGCTGGAGTGGGTGGGGATCGCCACGGCGTGCGCGGCGATCCGGGCACGCTAAGCCCCGGAGCGCGAAAGGAGGATGAACGGGCGTACGTCGCCGCCGGCGCCCGGAGCGCGATGCCCCGGACCGGATGCACGGCGCACCGGCGGAGCCACGCGGCCCCACCGGCACGACCAGCGGCCGGGCATCCGTCGACGGCGCGACGGAGCCCGGGACTGCGCCTTCGCCCGCGACGGATCAGTCGACGCCGAACGACTGCAGCTGCACCGGCGTGGCGACCCGGTTGGCGGCGCTGAACAGCACCGCCGTTTCGGATGCGCCCGGCGCCAGCGTGAACGTCCACTGCAGACCGATCGTGATGTCGCCGGGGCCGAACGGGAACCCGCCGTCGTCGAAGTTCGTCACCGACGCATCGCTGAGCAATGCGGCGATATCGGTCGCCGCAGCGAACGGCAGCGCCTTCACGGCGACCGCATTCGGACTGCGCGCTTCGGCGAAGCCGACGTCGTCCATGCGGATGTGGCCCTGGCCGACGAGCGTACCGACGTCGGTGCCGGCCGAACCGTTGACGTCCCAATCGGTCATCTGGAACAGGTGCAGGGTGATCGGCGCATTGCCACCGTTGGTCACCACCATGTTGGTGGTCACCTCGCCGTTACCGGCACCGTCGACCAGGGTGTGGGTCTTGGTCGCCGAGAAGCCACGGCCGCCGACGTTGGTCCAGGCGATCGTCGCCGTGGCCCCGCTGTAGTTCTGCGTATCCGGCGTCGGAAACACCGTTTCGGAAGCATCCCCCTCGATGCGGAACCACCAGCCCGCCTCGAAGATCTGGTCGCCGGTGCCGACGCCGGTGAAGTTGGCCGCGGGCGAGGTGTCGAAATGCGAAGTGGCGATGACATACGACGCCGCGCCGCTGCTGATCGTCCCTTGCGCCAGGGCGTAGCCCGGCAGTGCCGCGAACGCGGCGAGAACCACGATTGAACGAATAGCCATGAGCGTAAACCCCCGAGTCTGCGTATGCGTTGGAAATCTTTTCCGATTGCACGCGCCCCCTGTCCACCGCTCCACCGAACCGCCCGCGCAGGCGGCTCGACGTCACCCGCATCCTCGTCCCAATTGCGGCATTGCGCAAGAACCACGCGGAGGAAACGTGACGCACGGCCCCCGGCCGCCGCGCGCCGCGTTCCCGGCGGGTCCCGGCTACGCCTGCCGGTACAGCTCGCCCCCCTGTTCGCGGAACTCGCTGGCCTTCCCGGCCATCCCCTCGCCGAGCGCCTCGCGCTCGCCGACGCCATGCTCGCGGGCGTAGTCGCGCACGTCCTGGGTGATCTTCATCGAACAGAACTTGGGACCGCACATCGAGCAGAAGTGCGCGGTCTTGTGCGCGTCCTTGGGCAGGGTCTCGTCGTGGAACTCCTTGGCCTTCTCCGGATCGAGCCCGAGGTTGAACTGGTCCTGCCAGCGGAACTCGAAACGCGCCTTGCTGAGGGCGTTGTCGCGCGCCTGGGCGGCCGGATGGCCCTTGCCGAGGTCGGCCGCATGCGCGGCCAGCTTGTAGGTGATGATGCCGTCGCGCACGTCCTGCTTGTCCGGCAGGCCCAGGTGTTCCTTGGGCGTGACGTAGCAGAGCATCGCGGTGCCGTACCAGCCGATCATCGCCGCGCCGATGGCCGAGGTGATGTGGTCGTAGCCGGGGGCGATGTCGGTGGTCAGCGGCCCCAGCGTGTAGAACGGCGCCTCGTGGCACTTCTCGAGCTGGCGCTCCATGTTCTCCTTGATGAGGTGCATCGGCACGTGGCCGGGCCCCTCGATCATGACCTGCACGTCGTGCTTCCAGGCGACCTGGGTCAGTTCGCCGAGCGTGTCCAGCTCGGCGAACTGCGCCGCGTCGTTGGCGTCGGCGATCGAGCCCGGGCGCAGGCCGTCGCCGAGCGAGAAGGCGACGTCGTAGGCCTTCATGATCTCGCAGATCTCCTCGAACCGCTCGTAGAGGAAGCTCTCGCGATGGTGGGCCAGGCACCACTTGGCCATGATCGACCCGCCGCGCGAGACGATGCCGGTCACGCGCGACGCGGTCAGCGGGATGAACGGCAGGCGCACGCCGGCGTGGATCGTGAAGTAGTCCACGCCCTGCTCGGCCTGTTCGATCAGCGTGTCGCGGAACAGCTCCCAGGTGAGGTCCTCGGCGACGCCGCCGACCTTCTCCAGCGCCTGGTAGATCGGCACCGTGCCGATCGGCACCGGCGCGTTGCGGATGATCCACTCGCGCGTCTCGTGGATGTGGCGGCCGGTCGACAGGTCCATGACCGTGTCCGCGCCCCAGCGGATCGCCCAGACCATCTTCTCCACTTCCTCGGCGATCGAGCTGGTCACCGCCGAATTACCGATGTTGGCGTTGATCTTCACCAGGAAGTTGCGGCCGATGATCATCGGCTCGCTTTCCGGGTGGTTGACGTTGTTCGGGATGATCGCGCGGCCACGCGCGATCTCGGACCGGACGAACTCCGGCGTGATGATCTTCGGGATCGCCGCGCCGAAACTCTGGCCGGGATGCTGCTTGAGCAGGTGCATCTCGCGGATCGCGTCGAGCTTCTGGTTCTCGCGGATCGCCACGTACTCCATCTCCGGCGTGACGATGCCGCGGCGTGCGTAGTGCATCTGGCTGACGTTGGCGCCGGCCTTGGCGACGCGCGGCTTGGGCACGTTCGGGAAACGCACGTGGTCGAGCTGCGCGGCGGTCGCGTGGCGGCGCGTGTACGGCGAGCTGAAGTCGGCCAGGTGCTCGGTGTCGCCCCGCTCGGCGATCCATGCCGCCCGCAGCGGCGGCAGCCCCGCGACCAGGTCCACCCGGTAGTCCGGGTCGGTATAGGGACCGGAGGTGTCGTAGACCGTGAACGGCGCGTTCTTCTCGGCGCCGAACAGGCTCGGCGTATCGTCGAGCACGATCTCGCGCATCGGCACGCGCAGGTCGGCGCGGGAGCCTTCGACATGGGTCTTGCGCGAGCCCGGTATCGGCCGGGTCACGGTCTCGGAAAGCGCCTGGGCCTGGCGCAGCAGCGGGGCGGGAACGGCATTCATCGGCTTGCGTCCTGTGTGATGGCGACACCGCGAGGCAATGCGGTGCACGGGGGTGGCACGACGGACGAAGCGAGGCACCGGCAGCCCGCGAGGCCGCTCGGCGAAGCTCCCTACACCGGTGCTAACCGGATCAGGTTCGAAGGGACTCTCTCAGCCGGCACGGACCGGCACCCCCGCTTCTCGACGTGCATTCAACCACGTCGCCCCGCCGGAAGGAACCGCCGCGAGCGGCGGCGCGGTGATTCATCCCTCCATCGCGAATAAGCGATATAATCGCGCCCCTCGTTGCCCACCGAGGGGCGCTGCGACCGTCGCTCCGTCGACGACCAGGCTCGGCGGGCCGTCCCCTTTCGAACCGCGCCTACCGAATTGCACCGGAGAATTCCGCGATGAATGCAGTCGCCAAGAACACCCCCGCCCAGGACTACAAGGTCGCCGACATCGCGCTCGCCGACTGGGGTCGCAAGGAGATCGACATCGCCGAGCACGAGATGCCGGGCCTGATGTCGATCCGCAAGAAGTACGCCGCCACCGCGCCGCTCAAGGGCGTGCGGGTGACCGGCTCGCTGCACATGACGATCCAGACGGCGGTGCTGATCGAGACGCTCAAGGACATCGGCGCCGACGTGCGCTGGGCCTCGTGCAACATCTTCTCGACCCAGGACCACGCCGCCGCGGCGATCGCCGCCAGCGGCACGCCGGTGTTCGCCTGGAAGGGCGAGACGCTGGAGGAATACTGGGACTGCACGCTCGACGCGCTGAGCTTCCCGGATGGCGCCGGCGGCTTCCTCGGCCCGGAGCTGGTCGTGGACGACGGCGGCGACGTCACCTTGTTGATCCACAAGGGCCATGAACTCGAGAACGGCGGTACCTGGGTCGACACCCCCTCGTCCAACCACGAGGAGCAGGTCATCAAGAACCTGCTCAAGCGCGTCGCCAAGGAGCGCCCCGGCTTCTGGGGCCGCGTGGTCAAGGACTGGAAGGGCGTCTCCGAGGAGACCACGACCGGCGTCCACCGCCTCTACCAGCTGGCCCAGGCCGGCAAGCTGCTGGTGCCGGCGATCAACGTCAACGACTCGGTCACCAAGAGCAAGTTCGACAACCTCTACGGCTGCCGCGAGTCGCTGGCCGACGGCCTCAAGCGCGCGATGGACGTGATGCTGGCCGGCAAGGTGGCCGTGGTCTGCGGCTACGGCGACGTCGGCAAGGGCTCGGCCCACAGCCTGCGCGCCTACGGTGCGCGCGTCGTGGTCACCGAGATCGACCCGATCAACGCCCTGCAGGCGGCGATGGAAGGCTTCGAGGTCAACACGGTCGAGAGCACGCTCGGCGTCGGCGACATCTACGTCACGACCACCGGCAACAAGGACGTGCTGACCCTGGTGCACATGCAGCAGATGAAGGACCAGGCCATCGTCTGCAACATCGGCCACTTCGACAACGAGATCCAGGTCGACGCGCTCGCCGCTTCCGGTGCCGCGCGCCTGAACATCAAGCCGCAGGTCGACAAGTACACCTTCGCCGGCGGCAACGCGATCTTCCTGCTCGCCGAAGGCCGCCTGGTCAACCTGGGCTGCGCGACCGGCCATCCGAGCTTCGTGATGTCCAACTCGTTCTCGAACCAGACGCTGGCGCAGATCGACCTGTGGGCCAACAAGGACCTCTACGATCCGAAGGTCTACATCCTGCCCAAGAAGCTCGACGAGGAAGTGGCGCGCCTGCACCTGGAGAAGATCGGCGTCAAGCTGACCCGGCTCACGACCGAGCAGGCCGACTACCTCGGCGTGCCCGTCGAAGGGCCCTACAAGCCCGACCACTATCGCTACTGATCCACAAGCGCACTCGGAGACCGGGGGCGCCGTACCATTGCGGTACGGCGCCTTTCTTCCGTCGTCAGCCAGGGGGCATACGATGACCGATCCGCTTTTCTCCCACCGTCGCCCGGCGCCTGCGCCCGCGGCTGCCGCGCCGAAGGCCGGCGCCGCCCCGGGACGCCGGCGCTGCACGCTTCGCTTCCCGGCCGCGGCGTACACCGCGGGCCGCGACGGCGAGGGCTGACCGATGCAGAGCGACGACCAGATCGTTTTCGACTCGGCCCGCCGGTTCATGCAGCGGGGCGACTTCGACGCCGCACTGCGGCCGCTGGAGGCCTTGCTGGCGGTCCACCCGGAGGCCACCGCGCTGCGCTGGCACCGCAGCCGCTGTCTCGAGAAACTCGGCCGCCGCGCCGAGGCGATCGCCGAGCTGGACCAGGTGATCCAGCGCCGGTCCGACTACCTCCCCGCCCTGCTCGCACGCATGGACCTCGGCGACGGGGATGAGGCGGTGCCGGAGGATGCCGGCCTGTTCCGGCGGATCCTGGCGCTGGAACCCGGCCATCCGCGCGCCAGTTACCGCCTGGCGCGTGCGCTTGCCGACGATGCCGACGCCGCGCTGCCGCTGCTGGACCGTGCACTGGCGGCCGACCCCAGCCAGCACGACGCCTGGCGGCTGCGCGCCGACCTGCGCTACCGCGCCGCCGCGCAGCCGGGCGACGCGGTCCCTGCGGCCACGCTCGTGCGCGATCCGCTGGGCATTGCCTACGACCGGACGCTGCTGGAGGCCGCGCTGGCCGACTACGAGTCCGCAGCCGCGATCGAGGAGGACACGCGCACCGACCTGCGCATCGCCGAGATCGCCCAGCGGCTGGACCGGCCCGCCGAAGCGCTGGAACGCTACGACGCCGCCCTGCGCCGCCTGGCCGGCGACGACCCCGCCCGCGCCCATGTCCAGGCGCTGCGCGACCGCGCCGAAGGCGGCAGCGCCGGCGAGCGCGAACACTACGCGCGCATGATCGAGGCCTCGCTCGGCGCGGCGAATGCCGATCGCAGCCTCCGGGAAGACTGGGCCGACGCGGCGATGCGCAGCGCCGCCGACCAGATCCGCAAGGGTGCCGACGTGCCGGCGGCGCTGGAGACCTTCGTCTCCGACTCGCCGGACGACATGACGGTCACCTACATCGCCCGGCAGATCTACAACCTGGCCCACGAGCCGCCTCCGGGGCTGGAACCGGCCGTGCCGGCGGACTTCCCGGCCTACCAGGGACGCCACGCCGACACCGTCGCGCGCGCGATCGAGCCGCTCGGCTACCTGCCGCTGGCCGATGCCGAGGCGAAGAACCTGACCGTGACGCTCGGGCAGCGGGTGTTGATCCGCCTGTTCACGCATCCGCAGTTCGGTGCCGCGGCAGCCTTCGCGATGCGGCCGAAGTGGCCCGGGCTGCTGGGCTACCTGGTCATGCTGCTCAGCGGCAAGTGGCGCATCCAGCGCATGCTCGAATGCTCGGCGCGGATCAGCGACGGCTGCTTCCTGAGCACGCGCGAGGCCGGCCCCGATCCGTTCGACTACGGCGGCGCCGAGCACTTCCGTTTCGAGACGCTGCCGCGCGGCAGCGGCCCGGCCGCCGTCGCGCGACGCCATGCCGAGCGGGTCGAGGACTACCTCGCCGCCCATCCCGACTGCCACGTCGATGTTCCGGCCTCGCTCGACGGCGTCGAGGGCCAGTGGATCGAATCGAACCAGATCAAGGCCGAGCACCGCCGTTCGCTCGACTACGTGACCGACGCCGAACTGCGCGGCGTGCTCGGAAAACACTACGACCGCTATGCCGGGAAGGTTCGCGCCCGGCTGGCGTTGATGACCGCGGAGTAAGCCGTCCGATGACCCCGATCAGCTTCGAGTTCTTCCCGCCCAAGACCGACGACCAGCGCAGCACGCTGGAGAAGACCGTCGCGCAGCTGCGGCCACGCGCGCCGCAGTACGTGTCGATGACCTTCGGCGCCGGCGGTTCCACCCTGAGCTACACGCTCGAAGCGGTGCGCGAGCTGCACGTGCGGCACGGGCTGGACGCCGCGCCGCATCTTTCGTGCATGGGCGGCACCCGGGCCGAGATCCGCGACCTGCTGCAGGCCTATCGGGCGCTCGGCGTGCGCCGTATCGTCGCGCTGCGCGGCGACCTGCCCTCGGGCATGGCCAGCTTCGGCGACCTGCGCTACGCCAGCGACCTGGTCGAGTTCATCCGCGCGGAAACCGGCGACCACTTCCACATCGAGGTGGCCTGCTATCCGGAGGTGCATCCCCAGGCGGCCGACGCGCATGCCGACCTCGCGCATTTCAAGCGCAAGATCCAGGCCGGTGCCGACGGTGCGATCACCCAGTACTTCTACAACCCCGACGGCTACTTCCGGTTCGTCGACGCCGCCCGCCGCCTCGGCGTCGATGCGCCGATCGTCCCCGGCATCATGCCGATCGCCAACTTCTCCCAGCTCAGGCGCTTCTCCGAGTTGTGCGGCGCGGAGATACCGCGCTGGCTGACGAAGCGCCTGGCGGCGTTCGGCGACGATGCCGACGCGATCCGCGAGTTCAGCGCCGACGTCGTCGCGGACCTGTGCCGCACCCTGCTCGAACGCGGCGCGCCGGGCCTGCATTTCTATACGCTCAACCGCGCCCGGCCGACCCTGGCGGTGCTCGAGCGGCTCGACCCCGCCCGCTGAAGGCCGACCGCGTGCCGGCGCGCCTGCTGATCGCGGCATCGCTGGCCCTACCCGTGGCGGCCGCGGCGCAGGAGCCGCCGGTCCATCGCTGCACCGGCGCCGGTGGGCAGACGGTGTTCACCGACCGGCGCTGCAGCGATCCGGCGCTCGGTACCGCGGTCCCGGCACTCCCCGAAACCACGACGGTGCCGCCCGGCGATTGCGCGGTGTCCGCCGACGACCTGCGCAAGCGCGTGACGCGCGCCTGGCAGGCCGGCAATCTGATCGATCTCAGCGGCGCCTTCCTCTGGGACGGCTACGGCGCCCAGGCCGCGCAGCGGCGGCTCGAGGCGCTGGCGGCGGGTCTGCGCGGGCCGCTGCAGGCCGTCGAGCTGGCGCCCGCCGCCCCTGGCGAATCGGCCTGGATCACGGTCCGCAGCGGCCCGCCGCCGGCGACGGTGCTGGCGTTCGAGGCGCGATCCGTGCACCGCTGCTGGTGGCTGATTCCCTAGCGCAGGCGGTGATTGGCGGGCACCGGACCGCCGCTGCCCTCGTCCGAGGCTGCCGCCCGCCACCCCGCTCGCGCCCCTGTCCCGCCGGCCGGTTGATGCCGAATCGGAAAGCTTCTTTTTCCTGCACCGGAACGGCCGTGGCAGCGGCACCGCTATCATGTCGAGGCGCACCTGCGCGCCGTTTCGTCATTGCCGAGGATCCCCGATGAGCGCCTCCTATCCCGAATTCGTCTGGCAGAACGGCGCGATCAAGCCGTGGGCCCAAGCCACGGTCCACATCATGGCCCATGCCCTGCACTACGGGTCCTCGGTCTTCGAGGGGATACGCAGCTATCCCACCCCCGACGGCCAGGCGATCTTCCGCCTGACCGATCACATCAAGCGCCTGTTCCAGTCGGCCAAGATCCACGACATCCAGATCCCGTACACGCTCGAGCAGCTCAATGCCGCCTGCCGCGAGGTCATCAAGGCGAACAAGCTCGAGCGCGCCTACCTGCGCCCGTTCGCGTTCCGCGGCCTGGGCGGCTTCGGTCTTTCCGCCGACACGCCGACGGAGGTCGCCGTGGCCTGCTGGAACATGGGCGCCTACCTGGGCGCCGACGTGCTCGAGAAGGGCATCGACGCCTGCGTGTCGAGCTGGCAGCGGTTCGCCCCCAATACGATCCCGGCCGGCGCCAAGGCCGGCGGCAACTACCTCTCCGGCCAGCTGGTGGCCCGCGAGGCGCGCCGGCTCGGCTTCGGCGAGGGCATCGCGCTGGCGTCCACCGGCCTGCTGAGCGAGGGTGCCGGCGAGAACCTGTTCCTGGCGTTCGACGGCGCGCTGCACACCACGCCGGTCAGCGCCGCGCTGCTCAACGGCATCACCCGCAACACGCTGATCACGCTGGCGCGCGAGGCCGGCATCGAGGTGGTCGAGCGCGACCTGCCGCGCGAGTACCTCTACCTGTGCGATGAGTTGTTCATGTGCGGCACGGCGGCGGAGATCACGCCGATCCGCTCGGTCGACGGCAAGCCGGTCGGCGACGGCAAGGTGGGCGCGCTGACCAAGCAGATGCAGAAGCTGTTCTTCGGGCTTTTCGACGGCAGCACGCCCGACCGCTGGGGCTGGCTGGAACCGGTCGGCTGAGGCTGGCCGCATCCCCGGCCTGACGCATCGCGGCGTCAGGCCCCCGACGACCGCCGGTCGAACTGCAGCACCGCGACGGCGCCCCCTTGCGGGCGCGGCGCCAGCGAGACCTTCCAGCCGTACAGCTCGCACAGGCGCAGCACGATGGCCAGGCCCAGCCCGGCGCCCTTGCCGCCGGCGTCGCCACGCACGCCGCGCTGGAACAGCCGCTGCGCGTCCTCGGCCTTGATCCCCGGACCGGTGTCCTCGACCGCGACCCGGCCGTGGCCGACGATCACGGTCACCTCGCCCTGCTGCGTGTACTTGAATGCGTTGCCGATCAGGTTGCCGAGCGCGACCGCGATCACCGAGGACGGCGCCGACACGACGATCGGCTCCTCGTTGACGACCGAGACCGTGACCGGCTTGCTGCCCAGGTGCGGCCGGTTGACGTCGACCACCTGCTCGACGACGCGGCCGACGTCGGTGGTCTCGCCGTTGGACGGGCCACGGCGCTCGCGCCGCGACAGCAGCAGCAAGGCGTCGGTCAGCTCGGTCGACTGCCGGACCGCGCGCTCGATCCGCTTCATCCGGTCGCGCGCCTTGTCCGGCAGGTCGGATGCGATCATCAGCTCGGTCGTCGTCGCGATCACCGCCAGCGGGGTGCGCAGCTCGTGGCTGACGTCGGCGTTGAACTCGCGGTCGCGCTCGACCAGGTCGGTCAGGCGATCGGCGTAGTCGTCCAGCGCGCGCGCCAGCTGCCCGACCTCGTCGTCGGCGAAATGCGGCGCCAGCGGCTCGCGCAGCCCGGTGCGCTGGAACCGGTCCAGACGTGCGGCCAGGTCGCTGACCGGGCTCATGACGCGCACCGAGAGCCAGCGGCCGATCAGCCAGGACAAGGCCAGGAAGCACGCCACCACGCCGGCCAGGACGACCAGGAGCTGCTGCGCGCTGAGCTTCTGCGCGCCGACGTCGAAGCGCAGGAACGCCCAGTATTCGTCGGACTTGTAGACCGCCAGCTTGTACGAGCGCAGCTTGCCGTCGCCGTCGAAATCCTCGATGTCGTACACGCCCGGGCCGTACTTCTGCGCGTCGAACGGCACGTTGGCGAACTTGCGCGCGCCGAAGATGTCGACGTCGAACAGCGAGATCTTGTAGGCGGCATCCGGCGACGGGTTGCGCCGCTTGAACTCGACGAAGTTGGCGACCTCGCGCAGCAGCGTCCGGTTGATGAGCTGGTCTTCCAGGCGCGCACGCATGTACAGGCTGGCGACGGCGAACAAGGCCGTCAGACCCAGGCCGAACAACGTGAACGAGATGATGATGCGGCTGCGGAGCCTACGCCGGTACCGCATCCGGATCGACCATGCGGTACCCGATGCCGTGCCGGGTCTGGATCAGCGGCTTTTCGAACGGCTTGTCGATCGCGACGCGCAGGCCGTGGATGTGCACGCGCAGCGAGTCGCTGTCGGGCAGTTCCTCGCCCCATACCCGGGTTTCCAGGTCCTGCCGCGTGACGACCGCGGGCGAGGCCTCCATCAGCGCCTGCAGCAGCTTCAGGCCGATGGGGTTGAGCTGGATCGACTTGCCTTCGCGGACGACGACCAGCGTGTCGAGGTTGAACGTCAGGTCGGCGACCTGCAGCAGGCGGCTCTTCGGGCCCTTGCCGCGCCGGCCGAGCACCTCGATGCGCGCCGACAGCTCCTGCAGCGCGAACGGCTTGACCATGTAGTCGTCGGCACCGGCGTCGAAGCCCGTCAGCTTGTTCTCGAGCGCGTCGCGCGCGGTCAGCATCAGGATCGGCGTCTGGCGGCGGGCATCCTGGCGGAGCTTCCTGCACACCTCCAGGCCGTCCATGCCGGGCAGCCCGATGTCCAGGACGATCACGTCGAAATCGTTGACGACGGCCAGATGCAGGCCGGTTACGCCATCACCGGCGAAATCGACGACATGGCCCTTGTCGGCGAGAAAATCGCCGACATTGGCCGCAATGTCGCTGTTGTCTTCAATGACGAGGATGCGCATGGCGGAAGAATAGCCGTAGCTCTGGACCGTGGATAGACCGCTGTGCCGCCGGAGAGTTTCGCGCGAGGGGACCGCGTTGCGGGAGCGTACGGCGGGCATAAAGAAATGGCCCAAGGAAGCGCTATTGGGGGAACGCGCTTCACTTGGGCCGAATATAGCTACTGCCCCGATTACCGTAATCGGCCTGTCACTGGGATGACCGGAGTGTCGAGCACGACTACAGTGCAGCGACTGTAAGCAGACGCGGCTTAAATGGCTGTTAAAGGCGCTTCAGTGAAGCGTTAATGTTCAGCCGGCGCTGCCGCGCAGCACCAGGAACGCGTCCGCGGTCAGGAGTTCGCTGCCGCGCATGAACTCGACGGTCGTCTCGATCGGCGTCCACGGCCGGCAGATCCGGGTCCCAGTGCGCGACTGGCACGGCACCTCGATCCGCGTCTCGACCAGGCGCGGCTCGTTGCCGCCGTCGGACACGAAGATCGGGCGGACCACGGCGCGCCGGTCCAGCAGTGCGCCTTCGCGCTCGAACTGCCACAGCTTGACCTCGCGGCGCGCCTGCACCGCCAACGGGCTGAACGGATCGCCCTTCACGACCTTGGAACCGAGCACGCGCCCCTGGTCCGTCAGGTGCAGCTCCAGCTCGACCGGCTGGAAACCCGCCGCAGCGGCATCGGCCGCGGTCAGGTCGGGGGCCGACCAGCCGCGCTCGACATAGGCGGTCGCATCGGCCGCCGCGCCGGACGGCAGCGGTGCTGATCCGCCGGTCGGCCAGACGGCCGGTGTCGCGGCGGCCACGACCGGCGGCGACGCCTCGGCGATGCCGGCCACCTGCGGGGCTTCGGCCACGTGCTCGTGCGATGCGGACACCGCCTCGGCAAGGGAATCGTGCGCCGGCGGTTCGAGCGCTTCCGGAACCGGCGGCAGCTCGTCGGCATCCGCGTCACCGGTGCTCAGGCGAAGATCGGGGGCGATCACGTCGAATGCCAGCGGACCGGCCACCAGCCTGGCACCTTCGATCTGTACCGGGCGGATCGGCAGCGGCCGTGCGGCAACCGCCTCGATGGCTTCAGCGCCACTCCCCGACCGGCCACGATCGACGGCCGTCACGATGACGGCGAGCAGCGCCGCCACGGCGATGCCCTGGAACAACGACGGCCGCCCACCCTGCTGATGGCAGTCGGCCTCATGGTTGTGGATGCCCACGATCCGGCGAACCCGGTCCAGCAGGTGGCCGCCGGTGGCCGCCATCGCCAGGCGGGCCGGCTGCTGCCGCCACTCCTCCAGCTCGGCCAGCGTCCTCGCGTAGAGGTAGGGCTCGTGCCGGGTCGTACGCAGGACCAGGCTGTCACAGCACAGCTCGCGATCGTTGCGGACCTCCTGCGAGATCCAGTGGACGACCGGGTGGTAGAACAGCAGCGTCTCGACCAGCGCCTGGACCAGGTTGGCCAGGTGGTCGAGCCGGCGCAGGTGGCCGACTTCATGGGCCAGGATCAGTTCGAGCTGCTGCCGCGGGAAGCGCAGGACCAGCGCTGCCGGCAGCAGCACCACCGGCCGGAACCAGCCGACCAGGGTGGGCGTGTCGATGCGATCGGTCACCCGGACGCGCAGGCTGCGCAGGTAGCCCAGCCGGTCGGCGAGCAGCCTCGCCATGCGCTGCAGCTCCGGGTCGAGGATCGCGTGCAGGCGGACGATGCGATTGAGCGACCGCCACTGGTGCACGGTCCGCAGCACCATCAGCAGAACCCCGGCCAGCCACAGCGCCACCAGCCAGGTCAGCGAATAGGCCGAGAGCCCCGGATGCGCCACCTGCAGGCCGGCGGCCGGTCCGGCGACGGGGCCGACGACCGCCGCCATCAACGGCAGCGGTGCCAGCGTGGCCGGCTGGGTGTTCAGGAGAAAAAGACAGGTAGCGATCGGACACAGCGCCAGCAACACGATCGCGACCATGCCGCAGGCGTAGCGCAGCTCCGGATTGGACGCCGGCACGAACCGCCTCACGCCGAGATAGCCCACACCGATCAGCGCGCCCTGCCACAGGAAGTGCAGCAGCGACAAGCCGAGCGCGTGGACCGGCATGAGCCAGTCGGCCTGCGTCAACGCGTTCACCGTGAGCGACGCTCCATCTGGTCGAGCAGCGCGCGGATTTCGTCCAGTTCCTCACGGGTCGCCCGGGGCTTGCCGCCCAGCGCCTGCAGGACGAGCTGCGAGGACGAACCGTCGAATACGCGCTGCACGATATCGCTGAGGAACCGCTTCTGGGTGCGCTGCTTGTCGACCGCTGCGCGGTAGACATGAGCCCGCTGCGAATCGTCACGA
The DNA here is from genome assembly GCF_001632775.1 of Dokdonella koreensis DS-123. Classification (NCBI taxonomy): domain Bacteria; kingdom Pseudomonadati; phylum Pseudomonadota; class Gammaproteobacteria; order Lysobacterales; family Rhodanobacteraceae; genus Dokdonella; species Dokdonella koreensis. The sequence goes on along the minus strand of NZ_CP015249.1, from coordinate 1,129,269 downwards.
TCGACCAGGCCCTTGACGTGCATGATCTGCAGCAGCTTCAGCGCGGTGGTATAGCCGACACCGTCCTCGCCGTGAAGCGCCTCATGGACATCGCGGACCGTACTGGGCCCGTGGTCCCAAAGCATCCCGAGGATGCTGAGCTCCGCTTCGGTAGGTTTCGGTGGATCAAGACGTTTTCGCACGCAACGGATCCTTCGGTTGACAACGCGACAGCTATCCGATCACCCGGGGATCGTGCCCCGGGGCCCCGATCATAGCCCCATCATGGCCTTGCAGGCCATCCATGCCCCCGCCGGGTGCCGGCGACGCATGGACCGCCTTCCAAAGCCCGTGTCTCACGCGGCCGGCTGCGGGATCCCCGCGGACCCGCAGACGGCCGTTCACGCTCCCTGCCCCGGCCAGTGCCCGCCGCTTCCGAAGCCGGAACGCCCGGAAGCGGCCAGGGGGGACCGGCCGAAGGCCGGCGATCCGATCACGGACCGCCGATGCGGTCCTTGTTCTGCAGGCCCGAGGTCTGCCGGCGGTAGGCCTCCTGCGAGGCATCGCGAGCCGCGGCGATTTCCCGCTTGGTCTGGCAGACCTTTTCCTTGCGGTTGGAGCCGGCGATCTTGCGGAACTCGCAGACCAGACGCTGATCGTCGTAACCGACGAGGATCGAATTGGCTTCCTCCTGCGCATTCATCAGGTCGACCTTCTCCTGGTCGTTCAGCGCGTCGACCGAACCACGGCGCGTGAGCAGCTTGGCGATGAAGTCCAGCTGCGCGTCGACCTTCTGGCGATTGGAGCTGCTGATCCCTTCGTAGCGACCGCCCTTCTCCATTTCCTTGCGCACGCCCTGGGCCTGCTCGGCGAACGCTTCCGGCGTCGTGGCCGTGATGGCCGTCTCGCCGCTTTCCCGTGCGGCCAATGCCGGCAGGGAGGTCAACAACATGGCCGCCAGCGCCACGGAGCACATCGATCGAACTCGGAACAGCATGGAAACCCTCCTAGGAAAAATTCTCTAACGGGAAAATACGAACGACGAACTCGGGGTGCCCGCGCACGGGCCGGCCTGAACGCTGTCCCGTCATACGATCAGGTGCCTGGTCGCCCGACACGCAACGCGGTCTACGGCACACCGCGCGGAGCCCCGGTTCGGGCGATGCCATCCTAGGATTCCGTCTTGCGGGTGTCAACGACAATCTTCGTAGTTCTGTCAAGCCCGCCGTGGTCTCGTCCGGCGACGAGGAAGCGGCCCGACGCTGGCCTCGATGTGACGAATGACACTTGCTGCCACGTCGACACCGGTCGCCGCCTCGATGCCTTCCAGGCCGGGAGAGGCGTTGACCTCGAGCACCAGCGGACCGCGCTGCGAACGCAGCAGGTCCACGCCGGCGACATGCAGGCCGATCGCCCGCGCCGCCTTGACGGCGATGCGCTTCTCGGCCGCCGAAAGCACGACCGCGGTGGCCTTCCCGCCGCGGTGCAGATTCGCACGAAACTCCCCCTCGGGTGCCTGGCGCTGCATCGCGGCGACGATCTTGCCGCCGACGACGAAGCAGCGCAGGTCCGCGCCACCGGCCTCGGCGATGAACTCCTGCACCAGGAAGTTGGCGTAGAGCCCCCTGAATGCCTCGATGACACCCTGGGCGGCCGAACGCTTCTCGGCCAGCAGCACGCCCTGGCCCTGCGCGCCCTCGTTGAGCTTGATGACGTGCGGCGGGCTGCCGAGCATCGCCAGCAGGTCGGCGGTGTCGTCGGGGTTGTCACCGAACACCGTCGTCGGCAGGCCGATCTCCTCGCGCGCCAGCAATTGCAGCGAGCGCAGCTTGTCGCGCGCACGAAGGATCGCATCGGAGCCGTTGAGCGCATGCACGCCCATCATCTCGAACTGCCGCACCACGGCGGTTCCATAGAATGCGATCGAAGCGCCGATGCGCGGGATGACCGCATCGAAGCCGCCCAGCACCCGGCCCTTGTAGTGCATCTCGAATGCACCGGGCGCGATGCGCAGGTAGCAGCGCAGCGGGTCCAGCACGCGCGCTTGATGGCCACGCGCGCGCGCCGCCTCGACCAGGCGGATCGTCGAATACAGGGACGCATTGCGCGAAAGGATCGCGATCTTCATCGACGCAGGCTCGGGGCGATCCGTGGCGTTCTGGGGCGGAGAGTGGAACGGGGAATCCGGCGTCCGGAACCGCCGGAGCCGGGCCACGCTTCCCATAGCCCGAGCGGCGCTTGGGGAGTGGGTGAGCTAGTCTAGCGCGCGGATCCGCGACCGAACAACGCGCACGAGAACGAAGCGCCCGACCGCTCGGGCACGCATCCGCAGCGCCAGGCCGCGTCCCGGCCCGGCGGGTACCGGGACGGCGCGTGACAGGACGCCTCGTACCGCGCCGGTGAAGCGGCGCGATGCGGGCATACCCCGGACATCCAGCGGACGACTTCGAGAACCGCCCGGGTCACGGCCGTTCCGGTAGCCATTCCACTGGCCGTGCGCCACCGCCGATCCGGGGCGCCTCGTCGCTCATTGCGCGGATCCCGGCCGGGGCTCGCCGCTTCGACCGGCGCCCAACGGCCTGTCCCACCGCAGGGCACCACCCCGACACCGGCCGCGAATGCCCCGCCCCTCGGGTCACGGTGTGGGACTTTGCAGCCATCCCCCTCCAACGACAGTGGCATCGCGGCGTCCCCCGATGGTAGATACCGTTCGTTCCCGGCGGACCAGCGGCATGCACGGCCATGCTCACGCGACACCCCAGATGATGCGCGCGACGGCGATCCTCCGACGACTCGCCGGCGTGCTGCTGCTCGCCCACGCCCTGCTCGCGCACGCGGCGGCCGACGAGGCCCCGGGCCATGCGCCGTATCGCAGCTACGGTCCCGCCGACGGACTGCCGTCGGTCTACATCCAGGCCCTGCTGCAGGATCGCGAAGGCTTCGTCTGGGTCGGTACCGACAACGGCCTGTACCGCTACGACGGCCAACGATTCCAGGGCTTCGGCCTGCGCGACGGCCTGCGCTCGGCCTCGATCGTGCACCTGCTCGAGGACCGCGACGGCACGCTGTGGGTCGGCACCCGCGGCGGCCTGCACCGGTGGAACGGCGAGGAATTCATCGCGGGCACGGCCGAGCAGGGCCTGCCCGAGGCGGCGATCCGGGCGCTGGCGGAGAACGCGGACGGCGTATGGGCCGCCACCGGCACCGCAGGCCAGGGACCGGTCGTGCGCGATGCCACCGGACGCTTCGCACCCCTGCCCGACTGGCCCGGCGGTACGGCGACCGCGGTGGCCGGCGAAGCGGGCGGGCGGCACCTGTGGGTCGGCGTGTGGGATGGATCGCGCGCCTACGTGCTGCGCCGGGAGACCGGGCAATGGCAGCGCATGGACCTTCCGGCCGAGAGCGATCACGAGCGCATCGACGATCTGTTCGAAGACGGCCAGGGCCGCCTGTGGGTGCGCCACCCGAACGGCCTTTCGATGAAGCCGCGCGAGGGCCGGTTCGCGACGGTCGCCACGCCGCTTCCGGTCGCTGCCCCGTTCGGCGCCCTGCTGCCCGATGCACGCGGTGGGCTCTGGGTGCCGACCGAGGCCGGCCTGCTGCATCACGACGGCGACCGCTGGATGCACGTGCAGGGCCCGGCGAACCTGTCCGCGCAGTGGTGCCGCACAGCCCTCGTGGATCGCGAAGGTTCGCTCTGGTGGGGATCCGCGGGTCTGCACCGGCGTCTGGGCGGCGGTGCGTGGAGCGCATACACCGCGCGTGAAGGCCTGCCCGGCGACGTCGTCTGGGCCGTGCTGCGCGACCGTACGCAGCGCCTGTGGGTGGCGACGAACTCCGGTGCCGCCGAGCTCACCGCGACCGGCTTCCGGCGGGTGCCGGGCACCGAAGGCAAGGACCTGCGCGCGATCGCGCAGGTGTCCGACGAGCGATTGCTGCTGGCGGGGCGCATCGGCGCGGAAGTGCTCGCGCTCGACCTGCGCGACGGCACGCTGACGGCATTGCCGTTGGCCGGCATCGATCCGTCGGCGCGGGTGCTGCGTCTGCAGAGGGATCATGCCGAGGCGCTCTGGGCCGCGACTTCGGACGGGCTTTACCGCGCCGACGACGCCGCACGGCCGCAGTTCGCGCGCGTCGCCCGAACCGCCCCGATCCCCGAGGGCCCGGTCCCCGAGGGCCCGATCGTCGACGTGCGCGCGGACGCGGCCGGCCGCCTCTGGGTCGCCGGCCGGCTCGGACTGTGGGTGCGCGACGGCGGCCGCTGGTCGCGTTTCGGCAGCGCCGACGGCCTGCGCCGCGACTTCGTTTCGCACGTGCTGCCGACCTCGTCCGGCGAGCTCTTCGTCGGCTACGGCGATCCGCTCGGCGTCGCGCGTGCGCGCTATACGGAAGGCCGCCTGCAGGTGCTGCGCCACCACGACAGCGAGAGCGGCAGTGCCGACGCCGTCTACCTGGTCGGCGAGGATGCCGCGCAGCGCTACTGGCTGGGCGGGCCACAAGGCGTCGATCTGCTCACGACGGGATCGCACCGCCATTTCGGGCTGGCCGACGGACTCCTCGGCGAGGACGTCGCGAGCGGCGCCTTCCTCGCCGAGGCCGACGGCCGGGTATGGATCGGCACCAGCGCCGGCCTCGCGCGCTTCGACGGCGATGCGTACGACCATGCGCCCGTCCCGCCGCCGCCGAACGTCGCACTGATGGACGTGCGCCTCGGATCGCGCCGCTGGCTCGCCGGCCAGCCCGAGCCGTGGGTTCCGTACGACCAGAACGTCCTCGAAGCGCGGCTGGCCGGGCTCAGCTACGTCGCCGGGCGAGCGCTCGAGTACCGCGTCCGTCTGGCCGGCCTCGAGCACGAGGCGCACGTCGCGACCAGCCCGAACCTGCGCTTCTCGGAACTGGCGCCCGGCACGTACCGTCTCGAAGCCGCCGCGCGCACCGGGCCCGACGCGGACTGGGGACCGATGTCGGCATTGGCGTTCGAGGTGCGGCCGGCGTGGTGGCAGACGCCGGTGTTCCGCGCCGCCGTCGCGCTCGCCGCCGCCCTGCTCCTGTTGCAGGTGCTGCAGTGGCGCACCGCACTCCTGCGCCGTCGCAATCGCCAGCTCGACGCGCAAGTCGGCGAGCGCACGGCGGCGCTGCAGGTGGCGGTCGAACGCCTGCGCGACGAAGTCGGCCAGCGCGCCGCGGCGGAGACGGCCCTGGCGGCGGCGAACGCCGAAGAGCGCCGCCGCACCGAGCGCTTCAGCCTGATCGCGCACATCGCATCGATTCTCTCGTCGAATCTCGACGCGGACGCGCTGGTGCACCACGCCGCATCGTCGCTGCTGGAGATGCTCGGCTGCGAGCAGGTGGACATTGCGCTCGCCGGCGGCTCCGGGCGCATTCGCCCTGCCGCTGCCGCCGCCGTCGCGGCCTCGGCCTATACGCTCGACGTGCCGATCCTGCTCGGCGAGGAACGGCTCGGCGCGATCCGCGCCGGCGGTTCGCGTCCGTTCGACGACCTCGACGTCAGCAGCCTCGCGATCGTCGCCGACTGTCTCGCGGTCGCGATCGAGAACGCGCGCCTGTTCGGTCGCGCGCAGGAAGTGGCGATCGTCGCGGAGCGCCAGCGCGTCGCGCACGACCTGCACGACAACGTGATGCAGATCCTCGCGTCGATCCGCATGCGCGCGCAGACGCTCGCGCGGCAGAGCCGCGGCCAGTCCGAGACGTCGACGCGGCACGCCGATCGGCTCGCCGAGCTCGCGCGCATCGCCGTCGCCGAGATGCGCACCTACGTCGAGCAGCTGCGCCCCGATGCGTCCATCCCGGTCGCGCCCGACGACAGCACCGCCTACCTGCACGACCGCTCGCTGCCGAACGCCGTGCAGCGCCTGCTGGCGACGGCGGTACCCGACGGCATGCGCGTCGTCTGCGACTTCGCGCAGTTCCCGCCGCAGGCGTTCGAGCACGAGGAAGCGCTGTTCCGCGTCTGCCAGGAAGCGGTATCGAACGCGGTGCGCCATTCGGGGGCGACCACGCTCGAAGTCAGCGGACGCATCGAGGCGTCCGTCGCGCGGATTCGTGTCAGCGACGACGGCTGCGGCCTGCTCGACGGCGCGCCGGGGCGAGGTATCGGCCTGGAGAGCATGCGCCGGCGCATTGCCGCGCTCGGCGGCCACGTGCGGATCGGCGCGGGCGCGACCTGCGGAACGGAGGTCGAAGCGGCACTGCCGCGTGCGGATCGCGCCGTGCTCGATGCGTGACCGCGCTGTCGCGATCGCGCATCGGGCGCGTCAGTGGCCGTCGTCCGGGCGCAGCCCGCGCGCGTGCAAGGCGGCCTGCAGCCGGTCGGTCGCCCCGATCTTCGGAAAAAGCTGGCGCAGATAGCCCTTCACCGTGCCCTCGGTGATGCCGAGCGCCAGCGCGATGCGCTTGTTGCTGAGGCCCTGGCCGAGCAGGTCGAGCACCTGGCGTTCGCGCTGCGTCAGCGCATCGTCGTCCCGCGCGCCACGGCGCAGCAGCTTGAGCAGGCGCGTCTGCACGGGCCGGTGGATCCAGCTCTCGCCGGCGGCCACGTGCCGGATCGCGGCGAGGATCTCGTCACGGCTCGCATCCTTGAGCAGGAACCCGTGCGCACCGGCGCTCAGCACGGCGTGCACCTCGTTGTCCTCGAAGAAGCTGGTCAGGATCACGATCCGGAGACCGGGCTTGGCGGCCAGCAGGGCGCGCACCGCATCGGGCGCCGGCAGGCCCGGCATGCGCAGGTCGAGCACGACCACGTCGACGGCCTGCCTGCCGACGAACGCCAGCGCCGCCTGCGCCGAATCGGTTTCGCCGGCCACGACGATGTCGGCCTCCTCCTCGAACAGCGAGACGAGGCCTTCGCGGACGATGGCGTGATCGTCCACCAGCAGCAGGCGCGCCTGCCGCGTCGGCGCACCGTCGGTATCGGCGACCGCCGGCGGCGGCGAATCTTGAGCAGTCAGAACGAGATCCTCCACACGCACGGCGCGACCCGACACGCAGTATAGGCCGGTGCAGGCGCCTCACACCCCTGTCTTCGGAGGGGGAGAACCGGATCGTTCGGAGCGGATCGTCCCCCTCCAAGGAGTACCGCTGGCCGCCTCCGCTGACAGATGGTCGATTCGCGCCGGCGAACCTAGCCTCTCGAGGGATCGCTGCACGACGTGCATGCGACACCTCCATTCCAGCACAGGACCTATCATGCGAACCCTTCATCTCGCCGGCGCCATCTGCGCCGTCCTCGTGGCCGGCTCGACGCTTGCCGCCTCCCCGTTCAAGCCGGTCGACCGCCGCATCAACGATGCGGCCCTGGATTCGATCCAGACGTTCGCCGGCACGCGGCCGTTCGTGAAGACCACCCACAGCGAGCCCACGATCGCCGAGTTCGGCGCATCGCTCGTCTCCGTGTTCCGTACCGCCGGCGCCGAGATCGACACCAACGCGCAAGGCCAGCTGTACTTCAAGAGCAACCGCCGGCTCGCCTATTCGCACTCGCAGGACGGCGGGCGCAGCTGGCGCAGCGACTATCTGCCGCCCCTGCCCGGCAGCACCACGACGCTCGGCTACGGCATGGTCGCCGCCGACCGGGCCGGCCGGTTCTATGCGAGCGCCCTCGGCGTCGATGCCGACGGACGCATGGCCGTGACGCTGAATCGCTCCGTCGACGGCGGGCGGCGGTTCGCGACCGCGGTGCCGGTCGATTCGGCCGGCCGGCCGGACCGGCCCTGGCTCGCCATCGGTCCGGCGCCCGGCCCGCGCCTGCGCGACAACGTCTACCTGAGCTGGATCAGCTTCGACGACAGCGTCGGCTCGAGCGTGCTGCGCTTCGCGCGATCGACCGACGGCGGCAGCACGTTCACGACGAAGACGCTGTTCGCGCCGGAGCTGGACCCCGACCCGAACCATCCGCAGAACGTGGTGCAGTTCCCGACGGTCGCGGTCGATCCGTACAACGGCCGCATCTACATCGCGTTCCTGCAGTTCGGCTGGGTCTCGAACGACTACGTGCGCATCATGACGTCGGACGACGGCGGCGAGACGTTCCGTTCGCTCGCGTTCAACCGCCCCGGCGCGCCGTCGCCGGAGGTGATCCCGGTCGTGCAGCCCGGCACCACCACCGAATGCGGCGCCGTGCGCTTCGATGTTCCCGGCAGCCCGCCGCAGTTCGCGGCGAACACGGTCCTGACCCTGCACAGCGGCCCGGACATCGGCAACTCCACCAACGGTGTCCCGCGCTACGTGAACGCCACGCGCATCAACCTGCAGCCGATGCTCGCCGTGTCCAAGGGCGTGATCCACATGGTGTGGTCGAACTCGACCAGCGAGGTGTTCGGCGAACCGACCTCCGGTGCGGACGTGCTCTACATGCGATCGGACAACAACGGCGCGACCTGGAGCGAGCCGGAGGCCGTCAACGCCGGTGCCGGCGGCACCGGTCGCAGCGTGACGCCGGCGATCGCGATCGGCGCGTTCGGCGCCGAGGCCGCGCTGCCGCTCCTGCCCTCGCCGCGCAATGTCCACATCACCTACTACACGCAGGAGCCGGACGGCACGCTCAGCTTCAACCTCGCCCAGTCACGCGACCGCGGCCACAGCTTCCCGGATGCGAGGAAGCGCCGGCTCAACGCCAAGCCGATCGCGCTCGCGCCGACCAACATCCCGCTCCCGACCGCCGCCAACCCGTACCAGACGACGAACTACGATCGCCTGGTGACGCAGTGCTCGTCGCTGGGCGAGTACACCGGCATCAGCGTGGGTGCCGGTGTCGTGCACGCCGTCTGGGGCGATTCGAGCGCGACGATCCAGCAGCCGGTCGATCCGCTCGATCCGATCTCGGGCCAGACCCACGCCAAGGAGAACGTGCACTTCATCGGCCAGGTGGCGATCTTCTGACGGGCTGCCGGGAAACAGCCTGCCAGTGCGATCCAGGGAGGGATCGCGCGCGGGTCGACGGCACGAGCCGTCGACCCGCGCCACCGGTGGCGCGGCGTTGTCGCGACCCTGTGCGGTGAGAAAGGGCAGGATCGTCCGTTCTCGACGATATACCCAGAGGGCGGCACGGCGCGCATCGCCCTGCCGCCGTCGTCCGGAAGGCCACACCCGGGCTGCGCGGCGGCCCGGGTTCCCACGCGGGCCCGATCGGTGGTGGCGGTAATGGCGAGGGTCCCGGGGACCGGCGACGCACGGCGAGTACATCGAAACCCCGGGAGAGGATCCGCGCCTCAGTCGCAGGCTGCCCCATCGCCGACGGGGCGGCACTGGTTCGGAAACCCGTGCTTGCGCCAGTAGTCGAGGATGCCGCTGTCGCGCAGATACGCCGGGAATGCCGGGTCGCGGCGCAGCCAGGCGAGGTCGCGCGACCACAGCAGCAGCTGCCACGACGAGTAGCCGCTGTGCCGCATCGCATCGAGCTGGCGGATCGTCTCCGCGGCATCGTCCCCGGCGTCGGGAGCCAGCACGCGCAGGAAGCTCCATGCCGGCGTGCCCTGCCCGGCCCGCTCGAACGCCGCCTTCGCCTGCGGCCACAAGGCCGGATCGGCGAGCGCGCGCGACGTGGCGACGAAACCCGCTGCCGGCGCGCTGGCGATGTCCGCTTCGGCGATGCGCAGTGCACCGGCGAGATCGCCGCGCCACACGGCATTGAGCCAGCGTGCGCCGAACGCCCTGCTTCCTGCCTGTTCGAGCTCGACCCGCGCCTCATCGTGGCGGCCTTGCGTGTCGAGGATGCGGCCGAGGATGAAATGGACGGAACCGGCGAGAGGGTCGCGCATCGACAGGTCCCGTGCCAGCGCCTCGGCGCGATCCAGATAGCCCAGCTCCGCCAGCGATACCACGTTCGCGTACACGACGAACAGGTTGCTCGGCGCCATCTGCCGGGCCTGCTCCCTCAGCGCCAGGCAGTGCTCCCAGTCGTTGCGGTCGCACGCCGCATGCGCTTCCACGGAATACGATTCGGGCTGCGTCGGATCGAGCTGCCGGGCGATCATCGCCTCGCGCAGCGACTCTTCGCGCAGGGCCGGCGCATGCGCGGGCTGGCGCTGGGAGCGGACCAACAGCGCCAGCGCAAGGCCGGTTCGCGCGCGCGCGTCGGTGGGACGTTCGCGCACGAGCACGCGGAACTCGTTCTCCGCCACGGCCACCGAGGCCTCCTCCGGCAGGTCGGTGCGCGCCAGCAGGGCCCGCGCTTCCATGGATCGACGCACGAAGTCGGCATCGCCGCTCCGGATGGCGGCGGCGGGATCCAGGCCCATGCGCAACGCCAGCGAGGCGGCCACTTCGTGCGCGACATCGCGCTGCAGGCCGAGCACCTCGGATACCTCGCGGTCGAAATCCTTGACCCAGACGGTGCTGCCGCTTCCGGTGTCGACCAGCCGCAGGCGCACCCGCAGCGCCTGCCCGGCCTGCTGCAGGTTCCCTTCCAGGGCGTGGGTGATGCCGAGGCGCCGGACCAGGCCGGCGGTATCGCTCTCGTCGGTGGTCGCCACGAGCGTCGAGGTGTGCGCGATCACGCGCAGGCCGTCGACCCGGGCCAGGCTGCAGATCAGCTCCTCGCTCAGGCCTTCGGCAATCACGCGCGAGCCTTCTTCCCCGCCGATCGGTTTCAGCGGCATGACGATGAGGACCGGCGGCGGGGCCGGAGCGGCGGCGGCGGCCAGCGACGCCGCCGCGTCGATGCGCTGCCGTACCAGGCCGCCCCCGGCGACGAAGGCCAGGCCCAGCACGGCCACCAGGCCCAGCGACAGCCCGACGGCGCCACGGCGGGCCCGACGCGGCGGCGCGGGCGCAGCGGGCCGCATCGCCGCGGGCACATCGCCCACGCCGTCCACCGTCGGCGCAGCCGACGCGGGTGGGTCGAAGCGGTATCCCACACCATGCACGGTCTGCAGCAGGCGGGCGTTCTGCGCGTCCTCGCCGAGGGCCTGCCGCACCAGCGTCACGATGCGGTTCAGCACGCCCGGCGTGACGTGCCGGTGCCCCCAGACGGCATCGAGGATCTCCTCGCGCGTGAACACGCGCCCCGGGGCGGCGGCCAGCAGGGCCAGCACGGCGAACGCCTTCGGCTCCAGCGCCTGCTCGGCACCGTCGCGCAGCAGGCGGCGTCCGGCGACGTCGATGGCGATGCCGTCGAAAGCCAGCGAGGCGGGCGCGGACTCGGCCATGCAGCGTTCCAGTAGACCCGGCGGAGCATACGCGCAACGGCGGCCGAACGCCGCCCCAAGCATTTCCTAAGGAACGGCCCGCGACCTCGCCAAGCCCCATGCCTTTCCTCAAGCGTCCGCCGCGTGCCGCCGGGATGCTTCCGGGACGGCGCCCGCGATCGTCCGCGGGCTGCCCACTTGCGAGAGGGAACGCCATGAATATCTTGGAGAATGCGATCGCGCCCGCGTCGGCGCGCAGGGTGCCGGGGCCACTGACGCCCTGGTTCGCCATCGGGCTTGCCGCCTGGGCCGTGCCCGCGGCACAGGCGGCGGTGCTCACCGTCGGCACGCCGGTCGGGCCCGGCCAGTGCACGCACGCCACGATCCAGGCGGCCGTCACGGCGGCGGCGGCCTCGCCGGGGCTGGACATCATCCGCGTCACGCGCGGCACGTACCCGGCCCAGCGCCTGACCATCGACGATCCTGGCGACCTCGCCATCGAGGGCGGCTTCCTCGAATGCGCCACCCTCGTGCGCGTCGACGAATCGATACTCGACGGGTCCGGCGCCAACCCACCCGGCCCCGTGATCCGGCACCTCGGCGCCGGAAACCTGACCTTGGCCGACCTGCGCATCCGCAACGGCGCCGCCTTCGGCGCCGGATCGACGACGACATCCGGCGGGGGCATTTCCTCCGTGGGCACGGGCAGCCTCACGGTGTACCGCAGCGCCATCCAGAACAATCGCGCGCGCAACGGCGGCGGCCTGTTCGCCTATGCGGGAACAGGGCTGGCCAAGGAGGTCACCCTGGCAGGCGTGGCGTTCGCCGGCAACGAAGCGGTCGAAAGCGGCGGCGGCCTCTACGCGTCGCGGACCCGCGTGCACATCACCGGCGACGAAACGAACTCCTTCAGCGGCAACCGCGCCCTCGGCCAGGAAATCCAGCACGGCGGCGGCGCCATCCACGCGGTCGACAGCAACCTGTTCATCGATGGCCGGCTGCCGACGAACGTCCCGTTCATGGACAACAACTGGACGCAGTCCAATGGCGGCGCCATCTACTTCGCCGGACTCACGCCCGGCTGGTACGCCTTTCATCTGCGCAACCGCGCCAGCACCACGCCCCTCGTGTTCGCCTACAACTCGGCCGCGCGCTTCGGCGGCGCGATCTACGTGCGTGCCACCGCGGCGGGCGGCGGCACCCAGGCGGTCGGCAACCTGGTCAATGTGATCGCCACCGACAACCAGGCTCCCGAAGGCAGTGCGTTCTATGTCTACGGCAGCGGGATCGGCAGCACCGGCAGCGCCAGCCTGGCCCTGACGTCCAGCGAGCCGGGCTGGTCCGCACCACCCTGCGCCGCGCAGCAACGCTGCAACCGCGTCGAAAGGAACGTCGGCGGCCAGGGAGCGCCGGTCGTGCTCGAGGAAGGCGGGACGCACGGCCAGGCCAGCTTCCAGCTGCTGCGCGGGCACTTGGTCGGCAACGTGGCCGTGAACGGCGGCGGCCTGATCTACGGCAGCGGCGGCGTCGAGATCGACAACAGCGTGCTCGCCAACAACGACGCCGGAAACTCGCCGCTGATCGACATCGGCGGCGGCAACCTCGTCCGTGTACAGAACAGCACGATCGCCGGAAACATCCGCATCGCACCGGCCGTCTTCAAGCTCGCCTCGGCAGACGACGACCTGGTACTCCACAACAGCATCGCCTTCCAGCCCGGCGTCCCCGTGCTGCAGGCCGCCGCGGGCGCCGGCGCCAACCTGCGCAACCTGCTCGCCGACGCCAGCCATGGCATCCCGAATCCGACCGGTCGCAACATCCAGCACACCCTCGATCCGCTGTTCGTGAACGCCGGACAGGGCGATTTCCGCCCCCGCCTCGGCTCGCCGGCGGTCAACCGCTGGTCGCCCGGCAGCGGCGTCAACGTGCCGACGATCGACCTGCTCGGTGCCACGCGTCCGGCGCCTTCGACCGACTGGCCCACGCCGTACGACTTCGGCGCCTACGAGTACGGCGCCGTCGTCGATCCGGTCTTCAGCGACAGCTTCGACAACAACTGACGCCTTTCGCGGCTTGCCGTCGCCCACACGCTTCGTCCGAGGACATGTCCATGCGAAACCTCCGTTGTCCCCTCCACCGTGCCGCGCTCGCCCTGTTCGGCGCGGCCGGACTCGCTTCCCATGCATGCGCGGCCGTGTTCACCGTCGGCAATCCCGTCGGCCCCGGACAGTGCACGCACGGAACGATCCAGTCGGCGTTCAATGCCGCCGAGAGCAGCCCCGGCGCCGATACCGTGCGCCTGACGCGTTCACTGACCTACGAGCCCGAAGCCAATTCGATCAGCACGAACCAGGAGCTCACCGTCGAAGGCGGCTTCGCCACCTGCACCCAGGCCACGGCCGACACCCAGAAGACGATCGTCAGCGGAGTCGGCGGCGCCACCGAGCCGGTGTTCCGCATCACCGTCAACACCGGCGGCAGCGTCCGCCTGCGGCGTCTCCAGATCAGCGGCGGCGACGAGGACGGCAGCGGACGCGGTGGCGGCATCTACTTCCGCGGCAACGGCGTTCTCGAAATCCGCGACAGCCTCATCACCGACAACCTCGCCGGCAGCGGCGGCGGCATCTATGCCGAAGGCACGGGATCGGACGCCGAACTGGTCATCGGCACCGATGTCGTCATCTCCAACAACCGGGCCCGCTACGACGGCGGTGGCATCGTCGCCGACCAGGTCGAGATGTCGATGCTGGAGCCGGGCAGCAGCCTGCTCCGCAACGAAGCGCTCGGCTTGGGCGGCAGCGGTGGCTACGGCGGAGGGCTCTACCTCCGGGCAGGCACCCGGTCGAGCTACGCCTACATCGGCAGCGGCGCGGCCGTCTTCGGCCCGGTGTGGGGCAATCGCGCGCTCTATGGCGGTGGTGTCGCCATCGGCGGCGCCGGCAGCAACTTCAACGACAGCGAGACCGCCCGGCTGCGGCTGTCCACGACGGAGGCTGGACGGCCGGCCCGGATCACGAACAACGTCGCCACCGTCGCCGGAGGCGGCCTGTATCTCAAGTCCTTCGACAGCGTATCGGACGGTTCCGTCGGCGCCGGTGCGCACCTATGGAACGCCTCCATCGATGGAAATGCCGCGCCCGACGGCGCCGCCGCCTACGTGCACGGCGACCCCGGCGGCGTGCTGGTGACGGGACGTACCGCCTATCTCTACTTCAATACCGGCGACGCCGGCCTGTGGTGGCCGGCCGAAGCGGTGACCTGCGCGCAGGGCATCGATTGTGGAGGGATCAAGAACAACGACACCGTGGACAGCAACAACCAGCCCACCAATGGCGCGGTGATCCGCCTGAACGATCGCGGAGAAGTGAGGATCAACGCGTACGTCCCGTCATCCGGGCCGCCACAGAAAGGCGGCGTGACGATCAGCGGTAATCGCGGCGGCAGCCTGTTCCACGCCACCGGCGCAAGCCAGCACATGTCCATCGACAATGCACTGATCACCGGGAACACGTCGAGCCTGGCACTGGTCCGCAACACCGCCCCCGGATTGATGCGGGTCGTCGACACGACGATCGCCGACAACACGATCGGCGCCAGCCCGATGTTCTCGACCAACAACGCCGACGTGACGATCGCACGCTCGGTCCTCTGGCATCCGGGGCTGGTCATGCTCGGGCGCAGCGGCGGCTCGCAGAGCGTCACCGCCGTCCTCGCCAGCGAAACCGGCAGCCTCGGTGGGATGCCCGAGGCGGTCCTGGCCAATCCGCGCTTCATCGATCCCGAGCACGGCGACTACCGCCTGCGTGCCGGCTCGCCGGCGGTGGACTTCGCGGCGGCCGTCAGCGGCGACGACCGCGACGTCTTCGGCCTGCCGCGCGACCAGGACCTGCCGATCAAGGCGAACGTGCGTGGCGTGCGCGACGCAGGTGCGTTCGAGCGCCAGAGCCTGCAGCCGTTCGTGCTCAATGCGGACTTCGACTTCTCCGACCTGCGCCTGTGGGCGTACCTCGCCGGCAGCTGGGACGGCAGCCAGAACGCCGTCGGGGCGCCCGGCTCCGGCTCCTGGTCCTACAGCGGCACCGGCCTGTCGACGACGCGCGTCGTGCTCGGCCGGCAATGCATCCACCTGCCGGGCCCGGGCCGCTATCGCCTCAACGGCCGCGGCCGTGCCGGCGGCAACACGATGATCACGCGCGACTACGCGGTGCTGGCCTGGGAGTTCCGCCGTACCGGCACCGAGCCCTGCAACTTCGGTCCCGCCGACGCCTTCGGCGAGCTGACGGTCGGTTCCGGCACGAGCTGGGGCCAGGCTGCCGCTCCGGCCATCATCAGCGTCGGTCCGGCGGACTGGAGTTCGACGAGCTCGATCACGGTCTCCCTCGTCGCCGTCGACGGCGGCATCGTCGGGCCGCCGTCGGTCACGCTCAGCGCGTGGTTCGACGGCATCACGCTGGAGGTCGACGGCAGCGACGTGATCTTCGCCGACGACTTCGAGGCGCCCTGATCCCCGGCTGCACCGGCACATGGAGTCTCGACAGCCTCGGCGTCCTGGCTCCACGGCTGGGTGAACACGCTATCGGACCTCCTCGGCCAGGTCACCGCTCACGACACCGCAGTGACCTGTGGGCGTGCGGAGCGCGAACGCCCCGCACCGCACCGTTCACGCCGGAGGTACCGCACGATTCCGGCGACGCCGGCGCCGGAGACGCCACAGCACGACGCAGCCGGCCAGCAAGGCCGACGCGGCCGCACCCAGTGCCGCCATGCGTACCGCGACGCCGTGCTGGAACACCACCTCCTCGCCTTCGCCGTCGAGGGCGTAGGCGATCAGGTAGTCGCCCATCGGGCCCAGTCCTTCACGCCCGCCAGCGGCGATCACCACGTACTGGCGGCCGGCGACCGCGTATACCGATGGCGTCGCCTGGCCGCCGGCGGGCAGCTTGGCTTCCCACAAGGTCTTCCCACTGGTGCTGTCGAGTGCGCGCAGGCGAGCGTCCGCGGAAGCCCCGATGAAGGTCAGGCCGCCGGCGGTGGTCACCGCACCGCCCAGCAGCGGCATCCCGACCTCCAGCGGCAGCCACGGCAGTTCTTCTTCCAGCGTTCCCAGCGGCCGTTCCCATGCCACCTTCCGCGTACGCAGGTCGACCGCCACCAGGCGGCCCCACGGCGGCTCGATGCACGGCGTGCCTTTCGACGACGCCAGCACGCCGCGCCGCATCCCGTAGGCGGTGCCCTTCATGCTGTTGAATTCCTGGTTCGGATAGCGCTCACGATCGTCCCAGTTGAACCGGGCACGCGGGATCAGCGCCACCTGCATCGGCAGGTCGGACACCGGCAGGATCGCCAGGTGACGCTGTGGATCCACCGCGATGCCGCCCCAGTTCACGCCGCCGGCCCAGCCCGGCAGCGCGACGGTGCCGCGGACGCTGGGCGGCGTGAAGAGGCCCTCCGAGCGCAACCCGGCGATCAGGTGCCGGCACTCGCGGCGTTCCCCCGGTGTCGGTCCCCAGGCGTCGGCGGGGGTCAACGGCGTGTGCCGCGCCAGACGCAGCCCGGGCTCGGGCATCGGTTGAGTCGGCGCTGCGTGCTCGCCGGGCACATCGGAGGCTGGCACGGCCACCTCGCTCAGCGGGAACACCGGACTGCCGTCACGACGGTCGAACGCGAACAGGAAACCGGTCTTGGTCGCCTGCAGCACTGCCTCGCGCGGGCCCTGTGCGGTCTCCACCGTCGCCAGCACCGGCTGCGAAGCGAGGTCGTAGTCCCACAGGTCGTGATGCACCAGCTGCTGTGCCCATACCCGCCGGCCGCTGTGCAGGTCGAGCGCGACCAGCGAGTTGGCGTCGCGATTGTCGCCGAGCCGCTCGCCGCCGTAGTAGTCCGGACTGGCCGAGCCGGTCGGCACGTAGACCAGCCCCAGTGCCGGATCCGCTGCCAGGGGTGCCCAGGCATTCGCTGCGCCGACCGTGGCCGCCTGCTGCGGTTGCCAGCCGCGTGCGGCAGCCTCGGCCGGATCACGCGGCACCGGATCCCAGCGCCACAGTTCGCGGCCGCTGCGCACGTCGTAGCCGCGCACCACGCCTTGCTCGAGGGCGTGCGCGCGGTTGTCGCCGATCGAGCTGCCGATCACCAGCACGTCGCCGGCGATCACGGGCGGCGAGGTCACCGCATAGTTGGACCAGGCGTCGTCAGGCCCGTCACGCAGGGCGATACCGGCACGCAGGTCGATCGTGCCGCCGTCGCCGAACCCGGCGCAGGGCCGCCCGTCGGCGGCATCCAGCGCGACCAAGCGCGCGTCCAGCGTACCGAACACGATCCGCTCGCGGCATGCACCAGGACCGGCCAGCGGGTCGCGCCAGAAGCTGACGCCACGCGAGGCCGGGTCGCTGTAGCGCTTGTCACGGGACACCTGGGCATCGAACGACCACAGCGCGCGGCCGCTGGTCGCGTCCAGCGCGAAAGCGATGCCCGTACCGGTGTTGAGGTACATGCGCCCGTCCACGACCAGCGGATTGGCCTCGAAGCGCCGCCGCTCCGGGTCGGGCAGGCCCGCACCCAGCTCTCCGGTCCGGAACGACCAGGCGATCCGCAGGCGGCTCACGTTGTCGGGCGTGATCTGCGCCAGTGGCGAATGCTGGCCGCCGCCGGCCGCGCCGGCATAGCTGGACCAGTCCTCCGGCGGCGCCGCATGCAGTCCACCGGCGCCCATCGCCAAGGCGGCGCCACAGGCCATCGCCTGCCGTATCCCGATGTTCATGCCTCTGGTTTCCTCGCCTGGAACGAGCTGCCAGTGTGCGCGTTGCCGGCGCCGCGGATAGGGCGAAGGGACGACGATGGTCGTTGTAGTGACCAGTCGCGGGCTGCCGGGGA
The DNA here is from genome assembly GCF_001632775.1 of Dokdonella koreensis DS-123. Lineage (NCBI taxonomy): Bacteria > Pseudomonadati > Pseudomonadota > Gammaproteobacteria > Lysobacterales > Rhodanobacteraceae > Dokdonella > Dokdonella koreensis. The sequence continues at coordinate 1,111,276 of NZ_CP015249.1, read as the reverse complement.
CCAAGTGCGGGGTCATCAAGCCGGAGTGGCGCCCACCCCGACAAGGGTGGGCCGGCCAGAACCTGGCGGATCCGGCGAAACGCAGGTCCAGCGCCTCGCCGGCGCGATGGAGCCGTTCACATTGAGTGACGAGCAGAACGCGCCCGTCCCGGAACAGGCCGAAGCAGTACGTCGGTCGAGAAGGCTTGCCGAAGGATGGACGCCGGTCAGACCACGTTCCATGCAGGCCGACGAACACGGAACGCTGCGATCCCCGGCTGCATCCCCTGCGCTCGGCGGATGGACGAACCTGGAGGAGTCCCTGCCGCCCGGGCGGGCAGAGACCCCTCAAACCCGGGCGTGTCCGGCAATGGACAGCCCCGGGTATCGCGCATCGATGGCCGAGGGGCCGGCGTCAGCCTCCGCGCGCGCGGTGCCAAAGCGCGGTGGTCAGGACCAGGAGCGCGGCCAGCACCAGCTGCATGGTCCGGCTGTCGATCGGCACCGGGAACGCCTGCGCCATGGCGAGCGGCGCCGTGGCCGAGCACGGTGCCGGCGTGCCTGCAGGAGCGCACAGCACGCTGGTCTGCGGCGTCACCGTCACGATGTTCAGGATTCTCATCGGCGCCGCGACGGACACCACCGCGGTGATCGTGTAGACGATCTGCGCGCCGGCCGGGAACACGGGAATCACCGCCGAGATCGCGCCGCTGCCGCTGGCGGCGGGACAGGTGACGCTGGTCCCCGCGCACGTCCAGGCGAACGAGGCGATGCCGACCGGAATCGGATCGTTGATCGTGACGTTCTGAATGTCCGTCGAGCCTTCGTTGCGCACGGTGATCGTATAGGTGACCTGGCCGCCGAACGTCGTCACCGGCGTATCCACGGTCTTGGTGACGACGAGCTGGCCGGCTCCGGGGATCGCGACCGCCGATGCGCCGGTGCCCCAGACCATGCCCCCGATGGCGGGTACGCCGGAGGCCTCGGCGAGGTTGAGCGCCTCTCCGGCGGCGGCTTCGGCCGGCGTGATCGTATGCTGTGCGCGGCAGCGCAGGACATCCTGGCTCCCGAGCGTGCTGCTGCCGAGTGCGGCGAAGGGCTGGCCGCCGACGAGGGTGGTCGCCTCGCAGGCGATCGGGCCGTCGACGAGATCCGGATCGGGTTCGACCAGGTCGACCGAGGCCAGCGGCTGCGCGTTGCTGTTCTTGACGAGGAAGGTGTAGCCGAGCACGTCGCCCGCGCTCGCGTAACCGCTGCCGTCCGCGTCGTCGAGCAGCAGCGGGCTCTTGAACACGCGGATGCCGGCCGTTCCGGCCAGGTTGAGCGTGAGGATCACGTCGGCCGCCTGGACGGCCTGTCCGTCCGCCGCCGTGCCCGTGACCTCGACCTCGTTGAGCACGAGACCCGCCGCGGCATCGTCCGTACCGACCGTATGACTGCTCGTGCAGGTCATGGCCGCGTCGATCGCGAGCGTCGTGGACGGACAGGTCACCGCCCCCGTGAGGTCGGCGACCACGAGGTCCGAAAGCGGCTGCGTACCGGCATTCACCACGGTGTAGTCGTAGGCGATGGTCTCGCCGGCATCGAGTTCGCCGTCGAGGTCGCTGTCCGCATGGACCGCGCCACCGACGACGACCGCGACGCCCTGCACCGGTGTCGCGCCGCCCAGCAGGACCATGCCGGCATGACGCACGGTGATCGAGCCGTCGGCCTCCCGCGCCGAGACGACGACCGCCGCAGCGCGTGCCTGCGCCGTGGACGCCGTATCCGACGGCGTCATCGTGCACACGGCACGGTCACCGGGCTGCAGTACCGAATCGGGCACGAAGCCCCGGCCGGCGGCCGTTTGCGTGGCGCACTGCACGCTGTAGCCCGACGACGGGTACCAGCGCACGCCGCTCACCGCCTGCACGCCGTCGTTGACGATCGTGAAGCCGATGGCCCCGCCGGCAGCCGACGCCGCGGTCGTCTCGACGCCAAACCCGCTGTCCGCGATGGCCGGCGAGCCGAGCGCCAGCGCAAGAGCCAAGACGAGCCTCTTCATTGTCTCCATGGTCTGCATACCCCGTCTTCAGCGGATGTTCGAGTAGATCGCGGTGCTGGTGGATGTCACCACCTGACCGTCCGGCGCCGCGCCGTGTGTCGTCGCCGTATTGACGATGCGACGGTTGAGCACGTCCTGCGCGGTGATCGTGTAGGTCGCGCTGCACAGGATGGAGTCACCCGGCACGAGCGCGCCTCCGAGCAGTTCCTCGAACAGGCCCGCGAACAGCTCGTCTCCGCGCAGCACGCGCATCGGCTCGCCGTACGCGGTCGTCGCGTCGCAGCGCAGGTCGGTCACACGGGGATCGATCAGGTCGATCGCACTCAGCGCCACGGTACCCGGGTTGCTGATCGCGAACGTGTAGTGCAGCACGTCGCCGACGTTGCCGTAGTGGTCACCGTTGGCATCGACGCCGAGCCGGACGGTCTTGACCAGTCGGATCAGCGGCTGCTCGGTCGATACCGGCGCACAGGTGCTGCTTTCACGCACGAACGAACCGGTCACGGAGGCCTGGTTGTACAGGCCGCCGCCCGGCGCGCCCGTACACGCCGCGTTGGCGAGGCTTCCCGGCGACACCGCGATCGGGATCCGCACCGTGTAGCTGTGCGTGGCACCGACCGCCAGCGTGACGGCGCTCGCCGAGATCTGCACCGGCGTGCCGTTGACGACGACGAACGCACCTCCCGGCAGCGCCGGGTTGAGCGTGCCGCTGCTGGTCGCCGCGATGCCGTTGCCGGTCACCGCCACGCCGGCCGGCGTGAAGTCGGGCGTATCGGTCAGCGTGTAGCTGACCGGGCTGCCGCCGGTGTTGGCGAGATCGATGCGATAGGCGACCCAGAACGTCCCCGGTCCGGTCGGCGTCACCGACTCGACGCTCTTGATCAGGCTCAGATTGATCGTCGGCGTGACCACGCACTGCGGGTGGGTCGGATTGGCCGCGCAGTCCGGCGGCGTGCCGTCGTCGATGGCGACCGCGTTGGCGATCTGCTGCACCCCGGGCGGCAGCGGGTCGACCACCTGCACCGTGAAGGTCAGCGTCGCCACGCCCGGCGTGCCGGCCGTATCCGCGGCCGGAACGTTGATCGTGGTGTCGCAGGCGGTGCCGCCGGGCGACCCGGCCGCACAGCTCCAGGCGGGCGCGCCGGACACGAACACGGTGTGGAGCGGAACCGTCTCGTTGACGAGGACGTCGGTCGCCGCCGTGCCGCCGTGGTTGCGCAGCGTGATCGTGTAGGTCAGCCGCTCACCCGGTTCGGCCACGCCGTCCGCGGTGATGCTTTCGCCGCTGAGCGCCTTGGCCACGCTGACGTTGGCCGTCGTCGGGATCGATGCGCAGTTCGCCGGCGCCGGCACGGCGGCGCAGTCCGGCGGCACCCCGCCGGTCTCGTAGGCGAGGTTGGCGATCAGGCGCACGCCTTCCGGAATCGGGGCATTGACGGTGGTCACGACCGTCAGCACCAGCGTTCCCGGCGTCGTACCGACCTGTGCAGGAACCGTCAGGCCGGTCCAGGTCACGGTGCCGCCGGCGTGCGTACCGCCGTTGCTCGCGCTGACGAAGCTCGTGTTGGCATCGAGGGGATCGGTCAGGCCATATCCGGTCACCGCGGTGCCGCCGGCATTGGTCAGCGTGATCGTCCAGGTCAGCGCCTCGCCCGGTTCGGCGACGCCGTTCGCGTTCGCGTCGAGGACCGCCTTGGCGACCGACACGCGGCCCTGCGTCGGCGTCGTGACCGAGCAGGTGTTGCCGGACTGCGAACAGGTCGTGTCGCCACCGCTGACCAGATTGACGATCGAGGTAACGCCCGCGGGGAGCGGATCGGCCACGGTGAACACGACGGAGACCGTCGTCGATCCGCCGGCCGGCACGCTGGCGACCGTGACGTTGCAGGTGCCTGCCCCGGTGACCGGTAGCGCGCACGCCGTGACACCGACACCGGTGACCGCGGTCAGCGTCGCATCGGCCGGCACGTTCTCGGCGAAGTCGTAGTCCGTGAAATCGGCGCCGCCGGTGTTGGCCAGCGTGATCGTGTAGGTCAAGGTCTCGCCCGGCTCGGCGACACCGGCCTGGCTGCCGCTCTCGCCCGTGAGGGCCTTGACCAGGGTCACGCTCGGCGCGGTCGGTGTCGTCACCGAGCAGGTATTGCCAGGTTGCGTGCAGGTCGTGTCGCCGCCGTTGACCAGGTTCGTGATCGAGGCGATGCCCGCCGGGATCGGCGTGTCCACCGTGAAGGCGACCGTGACCGTCGTGCTGGCGTTGGCCGGCACGCTCGCCACCGTCACGTTGCAGGTGGCGGCGCCGGCCAGCGGCAAGGCGCAGCCCGTGGCCACCCCCGTGCCCGTGACCGAGGCCAGCGTCACGTTGGCCGGCACGTTCTCGACGAAGTCGTAGTCCGTGAAGGCGGTGCCGCCTGCATTCGTCAGCGTGATCGTGTAGGTCAGCGTCTCGCCCGGCTCGGCGACGCCGGCCTCGGTGCCGCTCTCGCCCGTCAGGGCCTTCACCAGCGTGACGCTGGGCGCGGTCGGCGTGGTCACCGAGCAGGCATTGCCCGGCTGAGGACAGGTCGTGTCACCGCCGTTGACGAGGTTGGTGATCGAGGCGACACCGGACGGGATAGGGTCGTCCACGGTGAAGACGACCGAAACCGTCGTGGTGCCGTTGGCAGGCACCGTGGCCACCGTTACCGGGCAGGCCGCGGCACCGGCGAGCGGCAACGCACAGCCCGTCGTCACGCCCGTGCCCGTGACCGAAGCCAGCGTCACGTTGGCCGGCACGTTCTCGACGAAGTCGTAGTTCACGAAGGCGGTGCCGCCGCTGTTGGCCAGCGTGATCGTGTAGGTCAGGGTCTCGCCCGGCTCGGCGACGCCGGCCTGGCTGCCGCTCTCTGCGGTGAGGGCCTTGACCAGCGTGACGTTCGGTGCGGTCGGCGTGGTCACCGAGCAGGCATTGCCCGGCTGCGGACAGGTCGTGTCGCCGCCGTCGACGAGGTTCGTGATCGAGGCCGTACCGCCCTGGATGGGATTGGCCACGGCAAAGAGGATCGAAACCGTCGTGGTGCCGTTGGCAGGCACCGTCGCCACCGTTACCGGGCAGGCCGCGGCGCCGGTGAGCGGCAACGTGCATCCGACCGTCACGCCTGCGCCTGTCACGGCTGCCAGCGTGGCGTTGGCGGGCACGTTCTCGACGAAGTCGTAGTTCGTGAACGCGGTGCCGCCGCTGTTGCTCAGCGTGATCGTATAGGTCAGCGTCTCGCCGGGCTCGGCGACGCCGGGCTGGGCGCCGCTTTCGGCGGTCAGTGCCTTGACCAGCGTCACGTCCGGCGCGGTCGGCGTCGTCACCGAGCAGCTCGGACAGGCGACGTCCGGCGGCGGCACCGCCGTGTTCTGGATCAGGAGCACTCCGGCCGGAATCGGATTGGCGACCGCTACGGCGAAGGTCAGGACGACATTGCCATTGGCCGGAACGGTGACCAGCGCGGCGTTGGAACACGCCGATCCCGCCGCGGGCGCGGAACAGGCGAAGCTGTCGCCGCCGCTGTGCGTGGTGCTGAGCGGAACCGTCTCGCCGATCGCCCCGGCCGGAATGCTGGCCGGAACGCCCGTCAGGTTCGTCAGGGTGATCGCGTAGACGAGGCTGCCGCCAGGCTGGGCCACCGGGCCGCCCGACTGCAGGCTCTTGTTCATCGTCACCCGCGGACCGACCGGCGTGGTCTCGGTGCAGTCATTCGGGGCGACCGAACAGTCCACCTCGCCGGGTATCGCCACGGCATTGCTGATCTGCGCGGTCGGCAGCGGCGTATCGAGCTGCACCACGAAGTGCAGGGTGACGCTGCCACCGGCCACTACGTTGACCGCGTTCGTGTTGGGACAGGTAGTGCCGCTGCAGCTGAAGTCGTTGCCCGTCGCGACGAAGGTCGTGTTCGCCGGCAGCGTCTCGACGACGTCGCCCGGATACAGCGTCGCGACCGCGCCGCCGGTGTTGCTGATCGTGATCGCGTAGCGCAGCACGTCGCCCGGATAGACGAACGGACCCGGCGCCGCGCCGTTGACCTGATCGAGCGTCTTGACGACCGACAGCTCCGGCACCGCCTGCACCGGGAACGCGCAGGACGCCAGATCGCGCGATGCGTCCGCGGTCGTATCGACCAGATGCGTGATCACGCCGGTCGCCGGATCGTACTGGTAGTACGCGCTCGGGCTGTTGTTGTTGGCGAGGATCAGCGTGCCGTTCGACGCGAACGCGATGCCGGCCCAGTTGATCGCACTCGGCGCGCCATCGAGCAGCGGCCGGGTCTGGCGCACCGCGACGAGCGTGCCCAGGTCGAGCTGCCACAGATCCTGACCGACGGCCAGCCAGGCCCGGCCGCCGCCGTCGAACGCGATGTCGCCCGAGGTCAGATTGGTCGGCGTCTGGTCGTAGGTCATGTTGCCGATCCGCGTCACCGTGTAGGCGAACGACGGCGAAGGCTGCGCGACCACGGTCCAGACCTCGGGGCTCGCGGCCCCGGACAGCAGGTAGCCGGTGCCGGTGGCATTGAAGCCGCCGCGCGGGAAATCCGGCGACGCGAACGGTCCGGCCGCGACGTACCAGCCGCCGTTCGCGGCATCGTAGGCCCACAACGTCGACTCGCTGGCGCTCGATCGCTCGATCATCAGCAACCGGTCGTTGACCCGGTCGAGCATCAATGCGTTGAGGTTGTTGGCCATCGTGGCCGGCAGCAGCGGCAGCAGCGTATCGGGTGTCGCGCTGGGCGGCGTGTAGCCGTAGATGCGGACGCCGTTGGCGATGCTGAACACCTGCGCGGGGTCACCGCTGGCCGGACAGAACGCATAGGACGGCGGCGGAACGAGCGGATGCTCGACACGGCACGGGGCACAGCTGGGCGGGTTCTCGCCACCGCCACCCGAGGGAACGACGTTGTTGGCGACGCTGCCGGACGCCGAACCATCGACCGTGGCGGTATAGGTCACCGTATAGGTACCGATGGCCGTCCCGGGTGGCAGCGTGCAGGTCAGGGCCCCGCTGCAGGTGAAGCTGGGGTGGCTGCCGGTCACGCTGTCGAAGGCCAGGCCGGCGCCCAGCATGTCGTCGAGCGTCAGTGTGCCGGTCAGCGGCGCATTGGCGATGGTGGCGCTCAGCGTATAGGTGATCGTGTCGCCGACGTCCACCTGCGTGCCGGACGGTGGCGAGGAATCCTTGACCACCGTGACGACGGGCCTGGCGACGACCGTCAGCGCGGCGGCCGTATTGGGCGCAGGCGCACCGGGTGTCTCGTTGGCTGCCGCGATGGCGGTCGTCACCGGGATCGGACCCGGGTTGGAAACCGCCACGACGTAGCTGAAGTTGAAGTTCAGCGCCTGCCCGGGCGCGAGCGAGGTCGGCATGCCGGCGAACGTGATCGTGCAGGCCGGGGCCGGGTTGTAGGTCGTGGTGACACCGCCCGGCACCATCGTGAAGTTGATCGCCGCAGGACAGGTGGCCGGGTCGGCCGGGTTGCCCAGCGTCACGCCGTAGGTGACGCCGGTTGCCGTGGCATCACCCGCGTTGGAGAACACGAAGCTGCCGTAGGCGGTCTCGGTGGGCAGAACGGTCGACGTGACGGTGACCATCGTGCCGACGTCCACGCCGGCCGCGGGCTCCACGATCTCGATCGGCTCCTGGAACTCCGGTGACCGCTCCAGCGCCCACAGATCCAGTCCCTTGGCGGTGGCGAAGTACTGGGTCGCGTTGTTGGTGCAATCGGCGTTGCTGTCGTTGGAACCGCCCCAGGACCGGTAGTAGTTGCCGGTCCCGTTGAAATCGGCGTCGGCGGAATCGACACCGACCAGCGAGTAGGTGGGCACGGGTTGCAGGATCGCGCTTCCGGCGCCGCACAGGTGGCCGTTGAGCGCGCCGATGAGAGTGCCATTGGCCGCCCGGTACCCGCGATCGTCGTAGTAGACGGTGCTGTCCTGCGAGCCGTTGAGCTTGGTCAAGGTCGGACCGCCGCGGCTGTTGCCTTCCACGTCGATCATCGGGAAATGGATTTCGCCATTGCGGCCGACGATGCGGAACTGATAGTCACCGGCCGGGAACGGGTTGCCGTTGTTGTCCAGGCCATTCCACAGCACGCTGTGATTGCCGGTCAGCGCCGTGCCGGTCAGCACGCGATTGGACACATTGGCCGGATCGAAATCCACGCCGTCGCGACTGACGACGATCTCGTAGGTCAGCGTGTTCTGCGTGGTGAACGTGAACACGCCGCCGGAGGACACGGTCGAGGTGTTGCCGCCCACGCTTCCGACGAAGGTCGGGCTGGTCAACTGCGGCACGGCCGGAACCAGGGGAATCGCCAATGCCGTGAGCACGCGGTTCACTTCCGCGGCTTGGGCACCGCCGGGAGCGATGTCGCTGAAGAAGATCGGATACTGCGGACGCTGCGCCGTGATGCCGGCGCTGACGGAAGGACCCGCCGTGACGGCGGCGTTGCTGCCGCGCATGTCGCGATAGAGCGGGCCGCCGTTGGTGTCGACGAAGCCGGTGGCATTGGCATAGAACGCCGCGCGGTTCGGATCGAGACCGCGGAAGGTCTGCCGGTAGCGGTAGCCGTCGGTCGAGACGTAGTAGAGGCTGTTGTGCAGCGTGCGTCCGTTGCTCTGGAGGTAGACCGTCCAGGCATAGGTGAACAGCCGACCGTCGATATCGGCCAGCGCGTCCGCGCTCGCGCGCACCGTCACATCCCAGGCCGAGACCAGATTGCCGGTCAGGATCGGCGGCGTCGCGATCGAGGCGGTATTGGTCTGCCCGCCGCTGGTGGCGCCGGTGAATCGCACGCCGTAGATGCCGGTCACCGGCGCCACATACCAGCAGGGGGTGAACCCGTTGGCGACCGTGGCCGAACCATCGGCGCTGTTGGGACCGGCGAGTTCCTCATCGCGGCTGGCAATCAGGCCGCCGGTCTGCGAGCTGCACGCAAAGTCGGCGCTGGCAGGAATCGTCTCGTCACCCGGTGCGCCGAAGGGCCGGGGGTCGTAGACGAAGATGTCGCCGCCGTTCCCGCGGTTGCGCGAGCCCAGGAGGATGTACTCGCCCGCCCGCGCGTAGACGTAGAGGAACTGCCGTCCACGCGCGACATTCGCGAAATTGGTGGAATCACTCACGTCCATGATGCCGCGGTTGCCCGCAGCACCCGCGGGATGCAGCGTGCGCGTGCCTTCGGCGGCAACCGGTGATGCGGCCATGGCGATCGCCAGGCCCAGCGCTGAAGCGGCGAAAAGCCGGCCACGGCGTATAGATGCGGAAAGTCGCTCGAGCATATGCCCCCCAGATTTGCGTACGCATGACCCGGGTCCAGCAGGCGGCCATGGGCAGCCGTGCTGTGCTCGAGTCCCATCGATAGCGGGCGCACCGCACCGAGGTTCGCGTCCGAAGCGAATACCTGGCGGCGCGGTAGCGCTGGCGGCGCGAAGCCTAGGGAGGGGGTTCTGGTGAATCACTCACAGCGGCCTCCAGCAACTCACCATTTCTCACAATCACGCACGGTGAGACCCCTGCGTCGCGACCGCCAGCGACGCCGGGAGATTTGTCAACGATTGTGACGGCCGGCGAAAGCGGCCGGTCCGGGACGCCTGCGGCGATCAATCGCTCGCGCGCTGACCCTCTGAAACCAGTGCCACGTAGCCGCGACCGCGAACCGCACGCACGGGTAGCGAGGCCCCGATCTGGTCCAGCACGCGACGGCGCAGACGATGGATCAGCATCTCGAGCCGGCGCGAATCGAAGTCCTCCAGCGTCGATGTGACGCACGCGATCAGCTCCTGGCGTTGCACGGCTTCGCCGGGCGTGGCGAAAAGGCGCGCCAGCACGAGGCGTTCCGGAAGGTTGAGCGCGACACAGCGCTCATCCGGGGCGAAGAGCTGCCATCCCTCGGCATCCAGGACCCACTGGCGCTCCCTGGCCGGCTTTCGCGCAGCCATCCCATGACGCCGCAGCCGCCAGGCCACGCTGCTCAAGGTTGCCGCCACGACCTCGATCTCGGTCGGCTTGACCAGCCAGGCGTCAGCCGACTCGCGCAGTCCGGTGATCTGCTCGTGCCGGCTGCCTCGTCCGGTCAGCATGACGATGCCGACTGCATAGGCCGCACGCACGCGCCGCGCGACGTCGAGTCCGCTCTCGCCGGACAAGCCGATGTCCAGGAGGAGAAGATCGAACGACGTCGCGAGCATGCGCCGGTCGAGATCGACCGACGTACGGAAACCTTCGCCTGTGAAACCTGCTGCCCTGAGGCCCGGAAGGAGAATCGCCTCGCGAAACTCATCGTCGTCCTCAAGCACAGCCACGCGTAACGACATGGCTCTTCAACCTCGACCGTCTTTCGGAAATGCCCCGGGCTTATCGCGTAGAAGCCGTGGGATGTCCAGTCGGCATCCCGCGGCCGGAGGTGGCCTCACAGCCGTCTCCGACAGCCGCTTGCGGAAAGGACGAGCCGGCGGCGCGGGTGCGGGATACAAGTGACCGCAAGGACACGGTGGTGGATCCGCGGGCATCGAACACGGCGAACGTGATGCTCGACGAACCGCCGTTGAGCACCAGTACCAGGTCGCCGCGGGACGCGTGCCGGTCTTGTGGGGCGGACAATTCGCTTCTGCCCCTGGAGCGCCGTCAGCCCCAACAGGTTCCTGCCGGCCCGGCGCGCCGATTCCACCGCCTCACGCTCGGGGAGACGGATGAACACGCAAGGCATCTGCATCCCCCGGCGGGCAGCCGTGGTTCCACGAAGTCGGCCAGGTGACGCACCCGTCGCGCCGGATGCGCGGCGTGGGCGCCGGCTATGGGCGTCGTGGTCCGGCCATCAATACGCGCCACCAGGTGCTATCGGCCCTTGCGCCGGCATAGGAAATCTCCTGGAGCGCCATGCCTGATCCCGGGTCAGGAGCCAAATGCTCATCGCTTCACCCGGGCCGTCCGAGCGAGAGCCCGGCCCGTTGGCGAGCCGTTTCGCTTGGGCTACCGGCTGGACCAATCGGATCCAGCCTCGGTCGGCCTCCAGGAAACCATCCGGGAGGACTTCTTGGCAAAAACCCAAGATCGACAACTGCTTAGGGGGCCTGTGAGGCGCCCTGGAATTTCCTGGAAACCACGCCGTGGAGCGGGTGAAGGGAATCGAACCCTCGTCAGTAGCTTGGGAAGCTACAGCTCTACCATTGAGCTACACCCGCGGTCAGGAGTGCGCCGGGAAGCGCTGGCCGGGGGCGAAGAGTAGCCGCGCGTGCGCGCCTCCTGCAAGCCACTTGTAAAGAAGCGCATGCGGTTCTTGCGGCGGGGTAAACATCGCGCGTGGGGCGGTTTCGATAGGGCCGTCATTCAGCCGGCGTACGCTGATATAGCGGCGCACCTGGCGGCCACAGGAGCCGGCTCTGCGATCCGGATCACCGGATGCACCGACAACGGCCGATCCTTGCAGGAGAACTCTATGAACATGCGACCTCGCTCGCCCACCCCGATGCTGCGGGCGCTGCTGGCGTTGGTCTTGCTCACGCTCGCCGGTTCCGTCCTGGCCGATCCACCGGGCCGGGTCGTCCGCATGAGCTACATCAGCGGCAACGCCAGCTTCCAGCCCGGCGGCGACGACCGCTGGAGCGAAGCGCTGATCAACCGGCCGCTGGTGGCCGGTGACCGGCTGTACACCGACCGTGATTCCCGCGTCGAGCTGGAAGTGGGGGCCGCCGTGCTGCGCGCGGACGACCGCACCAGCCTGGCCTTCCTGGACGTCACCGACGACATCGTCCAGGTCGAGCTGACCCAGGGCACGCTGAACCTCAAGGTCAAGCGGCTGTTCGACGGCCAGACCTACGAGATCGACACGCCGACGCTGGCGTTCGTCGTCGACCGTCCGGGCAGCTACCGCATCGACATCGCCCCCGAAGGCGACTCCACGATGCTGACCGTCTTCGACGGCTCAGGCTCGGTCTACGGCCAGAACAGTGCCAGCTACCGCGTGGAGAGCGGCCAGGCATACCGCTTCTATGACTCCTCCCTGCGCGACTACGAGGCGATGGACCTCCCGCGCAACGACGATTTCGATCGCTGGTGCTTCGAGCGCGACGGCCGCTACGAGCGCTCGGTCGCGCGCCAGTACGTGTCCGAGGAGGTCATCGGCTATGCCGACCTGGACGGCTACGGCAGCTGGTCGACGGATGCCAGCTACGGTGCGGTCTGGTACCCGACCAGCGTCTCCGTCGGCTGGGCCCCGTACCGCTACGGCCGCTGGTCGTGGATCGACCCCTGGGGCTGGAGCTGGGTCGACGACGCCCCGTGGGGCTTCGCCCCGTCCCACTACGGACGCTGGGTCTACGTCGGCAGCCGCTGGGGCTGGTGCCCCGGCCCGCGCCACGTGCGCCCGATCTATGCGCCTGCGCTGGTCGGCTTCATCGGCGGCCGCAACTGGAGCCTGTCGATCTCCAGCGGCGGCGGACCGGTCGGCTGGTTCCCGCTCGGACCGCGCGACGTCTACGTGCCGTGGTATCGCAGCTCGCGCAACTACTTCACCAACGTCAACGTGACGAACATCCGCAATACGACGGTGATCAACAACACCTACATCACCAACGTCTACAACAACTACGCCGCCGGGCGTGTCGGCAACCTCGACTACGCCTACCGGCGCGACGTGAACGCGGTGACGGCGGTGCCGGACAACGTCTTCAACAGCTCGGGCCGGGTCGGCAACGCGCGCCTGAATCTCGACCGGAACAGCCTGGCGCGGGCGGAGATCGTCAACCGCGTGCCGGTGCTGCCGGTCCAGGCCAGCCTGGCGCCGAACGACGGGTCCCGCGCGGCTCCGCAACGCGCGGCCTCCTTCGATCGCCAGGTGATCGCACGCAATACGCCGCCCCCGGCGCCGGCGCCGTTCGCACAGCGCAAGGCCGCGATCGATCGCAACGGCGGGCAGCCGCTGCAGACGCAGGAGCTGCGCCAGCTCGCCACGCGCAGCGCGCCGGTGTCGACGGAGCGGGTCAAGGTGGTCGGGACCGCCGGCCAACGGGCACCGCAGGCACTGCCGCCGCGGGGCGAGTCCCCGACCCGCATCGACCGCGCGTCCGCCGGGAACGCCCCGGCACGGGGCATCGAACGCCCGGATGCGGTGAAGGCGCCGGAGCGCGCGCCGAGCACGCTGGGACGGGAAACCGCCACGCCGCGACCGGCACCCCGCACGGAGATCAGCGAACGCGCACTGCCGTCCTCCGGATATGCACCGCGTCGTGAACGCGCGGTCGTGCCGGGGCAGGCGCCGAAGGCCGGCCAGGCACCGAGTCCGTCGTCCCGCGTGATCGAAAGCCGGGGCGGCCAGAACGTGCCGGATCGGCCGGCACGGGTGATGCAGTCGCGCGAGCCGACGCCGCAGCGGTCGGTGCAGGCGCCGAACCGCACCGCGCCGAGCCGCGTCGTCGAGCCGGCCGCCCGCGAAGCCGCCCCGGCACGCAGCTACCGGGCGCCCGCGGTCGAGCCGCGCAAATACGAAGCGCCGGCGAACCGGCCCGAGCCCCGTGCAGCACCGCAGCGCATGGAGCGCAGCCAGCCGCAGGCCGCACCGCAGCGCATCGAGCCCAGCCGGCCGCAGGCGGCACCGCAGCGCATGGAGCGCAGCCAGCCACAGGCGGCGCCGCAGCGCATGGAACGCAGCCAGCCGCAGGCGGCGCCGCAGCGCATGGAGCGCAACCAGCCGCAGGCGGCGCCGCGGTCCGTGCAGCAAAGTCCGCCTCGCGAGCAGGGACAGAAGGGCGAGCGGGTCGAACGCAAGCGCGACAAGGACGATCGCTGACGGTTGCGCCGACGAAAAGCACGGGCTGACCTTCAGACCATCGGGCCGCCGCGTTCACGACGCGGCGGCCTTTTTTTCGCGGGCGGGCGGGCAGGCGCCGGCGGAGCTGGCTACAATGGCGCGATGCTCATCGTGCTCAACGGCAAATCCCACGAGTGCCCTGCGCGCACGACGGTCGCCGAGCTGCTCGAAGCCACCGGCTTCGCCCAGCGGCGCGTCGCCGTCGAGGTCAATCGACGGATCGTCCCGCGCAGCCGCCACGCCATGCAGAACCTGGAACCGGACGACCGGGTCGAGATCGTGCATGCCATCGGCGGTGGCTGAGGCACCGGCGGCAACCGCTTTTTCCGACTCATCGATCCAGGTTCGTCCTATGTCCTCCTTCCCCGCCGGCACGGCCGACGACCCGCTCGTCATCGCGGGCCGCAGCTTCCGCTCCCGCCTCCTGACCGGCACCGGCAAGTACCGCGATCTCGACGAGACGCGCCGCGCGACCGAGGCCGCCGGTGCCGAGATCGTCACCGTGGCGATCCGCCGCACCAATATCGGGCAGGACCCGGACCAGCCGAACCTGCTCGACGTCCTGCCGCCGTCCCGCTTCACGATCCTGCCGAACACGGCCGGGTGCTATACCGCCGAGGAGGCGGTGCGTACCTGCCTGCTGGCGCGGGAACTGCTCGACGGCCACACCCTGGTCAAGCTCGAGGTGCTCGGCGACCAGCGCACGCTGTTCCCGGACGTCGTGCAGACGCTGGAGGCCGCCGAGAGCCTGGTCCGCGAGGGCTTCGACGTCATGGTCTACACCTCGGACGATCCCCTGCTGGCCCGGCGGCTGGAAGCGATCGGCTGTGCGGCGATCATGCCGCTGGCGGCGCCGATCGGCTCCGGGCTCGGCATCCAGAACCGCTACAACCTGCTGGAGATCGTCGAGAACGCCAAGGTGCCGGTACTGGTCGACGCGGGTGTCGGCACCGCCTCCGATGCCGCCATCGCGATGGAGCTGGGTTGCGACGGCGTGCTGATGAATACCGCGATCGCCGGTGCGCGCGATCCGGTGCTGATGGCCCATGCGATGAAGCTCGCGGTCGAGGCCGGCCGCAGTGCATTCCGCGCCGGCCGCATCCCGCGCAAGCGCTACGCCTCGGCCTCCAGCCCGATCGACGGAACCGTCGGATGAGCGACGCGGACGAATCCGCGGCACCGGCCCGTCACCGCCCACCACGCAGTTTCGTGCTGCGGCAGGGCCGCATCACGCCGGCCCAGGCGCGCGCCTTCGAAGCCCACTGGGCCCGCTACGGACTGGCCTTCCAGGGCGTGCCGCGCGATCTCGATGCGGTCTTCGGACGGTCCGCCCCGCGCGTGGTCGAGATCGGGTTCGGCAATGGCGAGCAGCTCCTGCACGCCGCCGCGCACGAGCCGGACAAGGACTTCATCGGCATCGAAGTGCACCGCCCCGGCGTCGGCCGGCTGATGAACGGCCTGGCCGCCGGCGACCTCGCCAATGTCCGCCTCTACAACCACGACGCCGTCGAGGTACTGGCACAGGAGATCGCGCCGGCCTCGCTGGCGGAGGTGCGCATCTACTTCCCGGACCCGTGGCCGAAGAAGCGCCACCACAAGCGCCGGCTGATCCAGCCGGCCTTCGTGGACTTCCTCGCCACCCGCGTCCGGCCCGGCGGGCTGTTGCACCTGGCCACCGACTGGGCCGAGTACGCCGAGCAGATGCTGGCCACGGTCGACGCCTCGCCGCACTGGCGCAATCGCGCCGGCACCGGCGGGTTCGCCGCCTGCCCTGCCTGGCGCGTGGAGACCCATTTCGAACGTCGCGGGACGCGGCTGGGCCACGGTGTCTGGGACCTGGTCCACGAGCGCACCGGGACCTGACCGGTCACGACGAATGCGCCGGATCGTGCCGCCGAACCGGACTTTGTGGCGGATGAGCGCTATTCTTTCGCGGCTGCCCTGACGCCCAGGCCGCTGCAGACGGCCGGAACAAGACCCCGATGCCCTGATGGATGCCGGCCTGACGCTGACCACCGAGATGATGCTCGTGCTCGGGCTGGTGGTCTTCACCGTCCTGATGCTGATCCTTGAATGGATCCGGGCCGACCTGGTCGCCCTGCTGGTCATCGTGGTCATCGGCATCACGCGGCTGATGCCGGTCGACCAGTTGTTCGACGGCTTCGCCGGCAACGCGGTCATCTCGCTGATCGCCGTGATGATCATGGGCGCGGGCCTGGACCGCACCGGCGTACTCGGCAAGGCCGCCTCGTTCATCATCCGCCTCGCCGGCGGCGTCGAGCAGCGCCTGGCCGTGGTCATCAACAGCATCGTCGGCAGCCTGTCGGCGGTCGTGCAGAGCCAGGCCCTGTCGTCGCTGTTCCTGCCGGTCGTCAGCCGGGTCAGCGCGCGCACCGGCGTGCCGCTGCGCCGCCTGCTGCTGCCGATGGCGTGCTGCATCCTGTGCGGCACCAACATCACGATGATCTCCAACTCGCCGCTGATCCTGCTCAACGACCTGATCGCCAGCGCCAACCGCAACCTGCCGCCGGGCGCGCAGAGCATCGAGCCGTTCCGGCTGTTCGCGATCGCGCCGGTGGGCGTGCCGCTGCTGATCGTCGGCATCGCGTTCTTCGCCGTGCTCGGCAAGCGCCTCCTGCCGGACGACGAGGAAAGGCAGAACGTCACCCCGGGACGCACCGAGAGCTACTTCGCCGACACCTACGGCATCGAAGGCGACGTGTTCGAGCTGACCGTCACGGCGGAAAGCCCGCTGGTCGGCATGAGCGTCGGCGAAACCGAGCAGCTGCACGACGCCCCGCTGATCCTCGCGCTCAAGACCGGCAACGAAGGCCGGCTGGCGCCCCCTGCCGACCAGATGATCTGGGTCGGCAGCGTCATCGGCGTGCTCGGGCGCCGCGAAGCGGTCAGCGACTTCGCCGACAACCACCTGTGCCTGATGCAGGCGCGGCTGCGCAACTTCGGCGACATGTTCAACCCGACGCGCGCCGGCATCTCCGAGGCGGTGATCCCGCCGACGTCGCACTGGATCAACCAGAAGATCGAGGACCTGCGCATCCGCAAGCGCTTCGGCATCAGCGTGCTGGCGGTGACCCGCGGCGGCACGGTGTTCCGCGAGGACGTGCGCCACATGATGCTCAAGCCGGGCGACACGCTGGTGCTGCACAGCCTCTGGCGCGACCTGGCCCTGGCGGCCGAGTCGCGCGACTTCGTCGTCGTGACCGACTACCCCAAGGAGGAGCAGCGCCCCAGCCGCATCTGGTACGCCGTCGCGTTCTTCGGCCTGGCGCTCGGCCTGGGGCTCTTCACCGACCTGCGGCTCTCGGTGGCGATGATGACCGGCGCCGTCGGCATGCTGCTGGCGGGCGTGCTCAGCATGGAAGAGGCCTACAAGGCGATCAACTGGAAGACGATCTTCATCCTCGCCTGCCTGATCCCGCTGGGCTGGGCGATGGACTCCACCGGCACGGCCGCCTGGATCGCCCAGGAGGTGATGATCTACATGGACGGCATGCCGCAATGGCTGATCCAGGCCTGCGTGGCGATCCTGACGCTGCTGTTCGCGCAGATCATCTCGAACGTGGGCGCGGCGGTGATGATGGTGCCGATGGCGATCAACATCGCGCTGGCCTCGGGCGGGAACCCGGCGGCCTATGCGCTGATCGTGGCGATCTCCACGTCCAACACCTTCTTCCTGCCGAGCGCCAACCCGGTGCTGCTGGTCGTCGCCGGTCCCGGCGGCTACCGCAACGGCGACTTCCTGCGGGTCGGCATCCCGTTGACCGTGCTGATGCTGGTCACGACGCTGGTCGCCGTGAACCTGATGTTCGGCCGCTAGCGCCCGCCGGCTCCCGCGCCGCGCCATTCCCGCCGGCGGCGGCGTTGCTATACTTCCGCGGCTAAGGCTCAAGGACACGGGGTGACCGCACCATGCTCAACGAAATCAAGAACGACGCGCAGACGCGCATGAACAAGAGCGTCGAATCACTGCGCCACGACCTCACCCGCCTGCGTACCGGGCGCGCCAGCACCTCGCTGCTGGAGCCGCTCAAGGTGGTCTACTACGGCAACGAGACGCCGCTCAGCCAGGTCGCCAATCTCGCCGTCGCCGATGCCCGCTCGCTGACCGTCACGCCGTGGGAGAAGGTCATGATCGGCCCGATCGAGAAGGCGATCCTCGCCTCCGACCTGGGCCTCACGCCGACCACGGTCGGCAACGTGATCCGCATCAACCTGCCCGCCTTGACCGAACAGCGCCGCAAGGAACTGTCCAAGCACGTCGCCCACGAGGGCGAGAACGCCAAGGTGGCGATCCGCAACGTGCGCCGCGACGCGATCCAGCAGATCAAGGAGCTTCTCAAGGAGAAGCTGATCGCCGAGGACGACGAGCGCCGTGCCGAAGAGGACATCCAGAAGCTGACCGACCGCTTCGTCAAGGATGTCGACACCGTGGTCAAGGCCAAGGAAGACGAGCTGATGGCCGTCTGAGCGGCCTTCGCGACCGCCCGATGACAGTCTCCGACCCGGCGCCGGCGTCGCCGCGCCACATCGCCATCGTGATGGACGGCAACGGCCGCTGGGCCGGGCGCCGCCATCGCCCGCGCAGCTTCGGCCATCGCGCCGGGCAGAAGGCCGTGCGCGCGGCGATCGAGTTCTGCCTGCGCCAGGGCATCGGCGCATTGACGCTGTTCGCGTTCTCCAGCGAGAACTGGAAGCGGCCGGCCGAGGAGGTCGGCGCGCTGATGCAGCTGTTCATGAAGGCGCTGGAGAAGGAGGTCGGCCAGCTCCACGAGCACGGCGTGCGCATCGCCTTCATCGGCGACCTGTCCGCGTTCGCGCCGGAACTGCAGGCCCGCATGACCCAGGCGACGGCGAAGACCGCCGCCAACACGGCGCTGCACCTCAACATCGCCATCAACTACGGCGGCCGCTGGGACATCGTCCAGGCGGCCCGCCGTGCCGCGGCGGCCGCGGCGGCCGGCGAGCTCGACCCGCAGACGCTCGACGAAGCAGGCCTGGCGCCGTTCTTCTGCCTGTCGGACCTGCCGGCGGTGGACCTGTTCATCCGCACCGGCGGCGAGCAGCGCATCAGCAATTTCCTGCTGTGGCAGGCCGCCTACAGCGAGTTCTACTTCACCGACGCACTCTGGCCGGATGTCGATGCCGAGGTGTTGGGACTGGCCGTCGCCGATTTCGCGCGGCGCGAGCGCCGGTTCGGCCAGACCCCGGCCCAGACGCGGCGGCAGGCCGGATGAGCGCCCTTCGCCAGCGGGTCCTGACCGCCCTGGTGCTGGCCCCGCTCGCGGTGGCCGCGATCGTGCTGCTGCCCACGGTGGCGATCGCCGCGGTGGCGGCCGTCGCCTTCCTGATCGCGCTGTGGGAATGGACGCGCATGATCGGCATCGCCGCCGCGCCCGTGCGGATTGCGGCCGTGGCCGGGTGCGCCGCGCTGTTCGCGCTGCTGTGGTGGCTGCACGACACCGCGATCGGCTGGGGCATCGTCGTCGCCGGCGCCCTGTGGTGGCTGCTGGCGCTGGCCTGGCTGCGGAACTTCGCGTTCGGCGCGGCACCGACGCCGGAGAACGCGGCGCTCAAGCTGGCTGCCGGCGTGCTGGCCGTGGCACCGGCCTGGGTCGCCCTGCTGCGGATCCACGAGGACGCCGACAACGGCCACCTGTGGACCCTGTTCGCGCTGATCCTGGTCTGGGCCGCCGATACCTTCGCCTACTTCGTCGGCAGCCGCTGGGGCCGGACCAAGCTCGCGCCGCGCATCAGCCCGGGCAAGACCCGCGCCGGCGCCTGGGGCGCGCTGGCCGGCGCCGGCCTGGTCGCCGTCGTCGGCGGCTGGCTGCTCGGCGAGCGCGGCGCCGCGCTGGCGTTCGTGGTGGTCCTGGCGTGGGTCGTGACGGCGTTCTCGATCGTCGGCGACCTGTTCGAGAGCCTGATCAAGCGGCAGGGCAATACCAAGGATTCGGGCAGCCTGTTCCCGGGGCACGGCGGCCTGTTCGATCGCCTGGACAGCGTGTTCGCCGCCCTGCCGGTGTTCGCGATCGGCAAGGCCCTGCTCGACCTGATGACCGCTCCGTGAAGCGGATCGCGATCCTGGGCGCCACCGGCTCGATCGGCACCAGCACGCTGGACGTCGTCGCACGCCACCCCGACCGGTTCCGCGCGACCGCGCTGGCCGCGCACCGCAGCGTCGAGGCGCTCGCCGCCCTGTGCGAACGGTTCCGGCCCGAGCTGGCGGTCATCGCCGACCCGGACGGCGAACCCGAACTGCGTGCGCGCCTGGTCGCCGCCGGCGTGGCGACACGCGTGCTGGCCGGGCCGGATGCCCTGGTCGAGGCCGCGGCCGGCGACCACGCCGACACCGTGGTCGCCGCGATCGTCGGTGCAGCCGGCCTGCCCTCGACCCTGGCCGCCGCCCGCGCCGGCAAGCGGCTGCTGCTGGCCAACAAGGAGGCCGTGGTCATGGCCGGGCCGCTGCTGCTGGCAGCCCTGGCGGCCGGCGGGGGGCCGCTGCTGCCGATCGATTCGGAACACAACGCGATCTACCAATGCCTGCCGAACGGATCGGCCGGCATCGCCGGTGCCGGCGTACGGCGCCTGCTGCTGACCGCCTCGGGCGGCCCGTTCCGCGGCTGGCAGGCCGAGCGCCTGGCCGCCGTCACGCCGGACATGGCCTGTGCCCACCCCAACTGGCGCATGGGCCGCAAGATCTCGGTCGACTCGGCCACCTTGATGAACAAGGGGTTGGAGGTCATCGAGGCGCATGTGCTGTTCGGCGCGCCGGCCGATGCCATCGAGGTCGTCGTCCACCGCCAGAGCATCGTCCATTCGCTGGTCGAGTACCTGGACGGCTCGGTCCTGGCCCAGCTGGGCCAGCCGGACATGCGCACCGCGATCGCCTACGGCCTGGCCTGGCCGGAGCGGATCGAGGCCGGGGTCAAGCCGCTGGACCTGGTCCAGCTGGCCCGGCTGGATTTCGAGGCGGCCGACGGCGCCACGTTCCGGTGTCTGCCGCTGGCGTACGCGGCGCTGCGGGCCGGCGGCAACGCGCCGGCGATCCTCAACGCGGCCAATGAGGAGGCGGTCGCCGCCTTCCTCGACGGAAGGGTCAAATTCCCGGATATCCCGTCCATCATCGAGGAAACGCTGCAAAAAGTGTCCCATCGGGCGGTCGACGCCCTGGATGCGCTGTTTGACGACGATTTAACTGCGCGTCGGCAAGCGCAACGTATCATTGCCGCCCGGTTCAGCTGATTGCCCCTGCATGCAAACCTTTTTCGGCTCGGTCTGGTGGTTGATCGTCACCCTCGGGTTGTTGATCACCTTCCATGAATACGGCCATTACGTCGTCGCACGCCATTTCGGCGTGAAGGTGCTGCGGTTCTCGATCGGCTTCGGCCGTCCCCTGTGGTCGCGCCGCGACCGTCACGGCACCGAGTTCGTGGTCGCGGCGATCCCGCTGGGCGGCTACGTGAAGATGCTCGACGAGCGCGAGAGCGACGTCGCTCCGGCCGACCTGGCCGGCGCCCACAACCGCAAGCCGGTGCTGCAGCGCATGGCGATCGCCGCCGCCGGCCCGGCCTTCAACCTGATCTTCGCGATCGCGGCGCTGTGGCTGATGTTCATGGTCGGCCGGCCGGACTACCAGCCGGTCATCGGCGCACCGACCGGTATCGCCGCCGCATCGGGCTTCCAGGCCGGCGACCGCCTGCTGGCGCTGGACGCCGCCCCGGTCGAGACCTGGAGCGAGGCGATCATGACGATCGCCCATTCGGCGCTGGCCCGCCGTGACCTGCAGGTCGCGGTGCGTGCCGCCGACGGCGACACCGAGACACGCACCCTGCACCTGAGCCGCCTGCCCGCAGGCGTCGAGGGGGGACAGGCGCTCGATGCGGTGGGTCTCTCATTGCGGCCCCTTCAAATCCCGGCGACGGTCGGCGGCCTGGCCGCGGACGGGGCGGCGGCGGCGGCCGGCGTGCAGGCCGGCGACCGGATCCTGGCGATCAACGACCAGCCGGTCGGCGGCTATGCCGAGATCAGTCCGCTGATCCAGGAGCAGGCGGCGACCAGCCCGACCCTGGCCCTGCGCATCGAGCGCGACGGGGCCACGCTCTCGCTCCCGGCCACGGTCCGCCAGGTCCCCGCCGGGGACGGCACCACGCGCTGGGTGCTCGGCATCGAGGCGCCCGACGCGCACGACGCCGTCCTCAGCCACGGGCCGCTGGCCGCGGTGCCGGCGGCGCTGGCCGAGGCCTGGAAATCGACCAAGACCACCGTTTCGGTGCTCAAGCGCATGATTACCGGCGAGGTGTCGGCCAAGAACCTGTCGGGCGTCATCACCATCGCCCAGGTCGCCAATTCCTCCGCCCAGATGGGCATGGCCTGGTTCCTGTCGTTCCTGGCGGTGATCTCGCTGAACCTGGCCATCCTCAACCTGTTGCCGGTACCCGTCTTGGATGGCGGACACCTGCTGTATTACCTTATCGAGCTGGTAAAAGGCAGCCCGGTCAGCGAACGAGCCCAGATTGCAGGCCAGTATGTCGGCCTGGTCCTGCTGGTCGCCATGATGGGACTGGCGTTCTACAACGACATCCTGCGGCTCGCGTCCTGAGCCGGGGGAGTTGCCCGATAACGACAAGCCCGTGGCTCGCGCCCGCCACGGGTCCGAGCGTGCCTCTACGGAAGTGACGATGAAGCGTATAGCTGCCCTGATCCTGTTTGCCTGGCTGTCCAGTCAGGACGCACTGGCCTTCGACGCGTTCACGGTGTCCGACATCCGTATCGACGGCCTGTCGCGCATCGCCGCCGGTACGGTCTTCACCTACCTGCCGGTCGAGAAAGGCGACTCGATGACCGCCGAGCGCGCCGAGCAGGCGATCCGGGCGCTCTACAAGACCGGCTTCTTCAACGACGTCCAGCTCTCACGCCAGGGTGACATCCTGGTCGTGGCGGTCCGCGAGCGCCCGCAGATCTCCAAGATCGCGATCCGCGGCAACAAGGACCTCAAGGAAGACGACCTGCGCACCGGCCTGAAGGGCATCGGCCTGGTCGAGGGCGAGACCTTCGACCGGCTCAAGCTCGACGAAGTCCAGGCGGAGCTGACCCGCCAGTACTACAACCGCGGCAAGTACAACGTCTCGATCAAGACCGCCACGGTCAATCTCGACCGCAACCGCATCGAGATCGCGATCAACATCGCCGAAGGCAAGCCGGCCAAGATCAAGCACATCAACATCGTCGGCAACAAGACCTTCCCCGACCGGACCATCAAGGACGAGTTCGAGTCGAACACGACCAACTGGACCTCGTGGTACTCGCGCAACGACCAGTACTCCCGCGAGAAGATGTCCGGCGACCTGGAGAAGCTCGCGTCCTACTACCTGGACCGCGGCTACGTCGATTTCAACGTGGACTCCACCCAGGTCTCGATCAGCCCCGACAAGCGCCGCATGTACGTCACGGCGAACATCCGCGAGGGCGAGATCTACACCGTCAACGACATCAAGATCACCGGCAACCTCGTGCTCAACGAGGAGGACCTGCGCAAGCTGCTGGCGATCAGCGTCGGCGAGACGTTCTCGCGCCGCAAGGTCGAGCAGTCCTCCGACGCGATGACCGCGGTGCTCGCCAACATCGGCTACGCCTTCGCCGAGGTCGTCCCGCTGCCGGACGTCCACAAGGACAGCCGCGAGGTGGGCCTGACGTTCCTGATCAATCCCGGCAAGCGCGTCTACGTGCGCCGCATCACGTTCAAGGGCAACACCCGCACCGAGGACCCGGTGCTGCGCCGCGAAATGCGCCAGCTGGAAGGTTCGTGGTACTCGCAGGCGGCGATCGACCGCTCGAAGATCCGCCTGCAGCGGCTGGGCTTCTTCAAGGCGGTCACGATCGAGACGCCGAGCGTCCCCGGCAGCGAGGACCAGATCGACGTGCAGGTCGCGGTGGAGGAAATGTCCTCCGGCTCGCTGAACTTCGGCCTGGGCTACTCGCAGCTGCAGGGCATCATCGGCAGCGTGTCGGTGTCGGAGAACAACCTGTTCGGCACCGGCAACCGGATCGGCGTGACCGCGCAGCAGAGCTCGTACTACAAGCGCTACGAGGTGTCCTACTTCGAGCCGTACCTCAACGACGACGGCCTGGGCCTGGGCTACAACGTCTCGCACAGCGAAATGGACCAGGGCGAGGCCAACCTCGCCTCGTACCTGACCAACCGCGACGCGTTCAGCACCTACCTGGGCATCCCGATCAGCGAGACCGACACGATCAACGCGCAGATCGGCCTCAGCAAGACCAGCATCACGACCTACGGCGGCATCACGCCGGACCGCATCGTCAACTACCTGCACAACCTCGGCAACCGTACGCTGCACAACTGGGACACGCAGCTGTCGTGGGTGCACGACACGCGCAACCGCTACTGGAACCCGACCCGCGGCTCGATCCACCAGGTGTCGCTGAACATCGTCCTGCCCGGCTCCACGGTCGAGTACTACAAGCTGTTCTACAAGTACGGCCAGTACTTCCCGATCACCGACAAGCTGACGTTCTTCGGCAACCTGAGCCTGGGCTACGGCGACACCTACCGCGACCCCAAGAGCGTGCTGCCGATCGACGATCCGCGCTACATGGACATCGGCGGCCTGCCGTTCTACGAGAACTTCTACGCCGGCGGCGTGGCCGACGTGCGCGGCTTCCGCGACAACACGCTCGGCCCGTGGGAGCTCTACCCCGGCTGTACCGGCAACCAGATCGGCCCGGTCGGCGGGACGTCGCGGCCGAGCCGGTACTGCCGCCAGCCGATCGGTGGCGCGTTCAAGACCGTCGGCTCGGTCGAGATCATCTTCCCGACGCCCTTCATGAAGGAGAGCAGCGAGACCACCCGTCTTTCCTGGTTCCTCGATGTCGGCAACGTGTTCCAGAACTACGACGCGTTCTCGGCCAGCGAAATGCGCGCCTCGACCGGCCTGTCGTTCCGCTGGCAGGCGCCGGTCGGCCCGATCGTCATCAATCTCGCGCGGCCCCTGCGCAAGAAGGACGGCGACCAGACCGAGACCATCCAGTTCACCTTCGGTACCATGTTCTGATCTACGCCGGGCGCGGGAGTGCCCGTCCTGCAATGACTTGACCGGGGGGAACGGCAGTGAGGCAGCGCGCGAAACGGTACCTTCCGGTGCATGCGCTGCTGGCCGCCCTCGCGCTGTGGGCCGCCACCGTCCACGCCCAGGTGCCGGCCCCGACGCGGATCGGCTACCTGGACACGAAGCGACTGATCGACAACATGCCCCAGACCCTGGCCGCGCGCGAGAAGCTCGAGCGCGAGTTCGCCCAGCGCGATACCGCGCTGCGCACCGACGAGACGCGCCTCGAGGAGCTGCGATCGCGCCAGAACCGCGATGCACCGATCCTCACCCTCGATGCGGCCGAGACCCTGCAGCGCGAGATCGACGCGCTCGAGCGGCTGATCCGCCGCAGCCGCGACAACCTGCGCAACGAGCTCAAGACCCGTACCGACCAGGAAACCGACCGCAACTGGCGCGAGATCGAGAACACGATCGTCGAGTTCGCGCGCAGCGAGGGCTACGACCTGATCGTCAGCAGCCCGGTCGTGTACGCCAGCCCGCGCATCGACGTGACCGATCGCGTGCTCGAACGCCTGCGGCGCCAATACCAGACCCGCGAGGGCGGGCGATGAGCCCGGCGGTATCGCTCGGCGAGCTGGCGGAACGGTTCGGGCTGGTTCTGCAGGGCAGTGGCGAGGCGGTCGTCCGCGGCGTCGGCACGCTTGGCTCGGCCACCCCGGGGCAGCTGAGCTTCCTCGCCTCCGCCCAGTACAAGGGCCAGCTGGCGACCACCGCCGCGACGGCGGTGATCCTGCGCGCCGCCGATGCGGCCGACTGCCCGACCGCCGCGCTGATCGCGGCCGATCCGTACGTGGCCTATGCCCGGATCGCGGCGCTGTTCGACCACGTTCCCGCGGCCGAGCCCGGCGTGCATCCGAGCGCGGTGGTCTCGCCCGATGCCGTCGTCGCAAACGGAGCCTCGGTGGGCCCGTTCTGCGTCGTCCAGGCCGGCGCGGTGATCGACGAAGGCGCGGTCGTGGGACCGCATTGCGTGATCGGCCCGGACTGCCGGGTCGGCGCCGGGTCGCACCTGGTGGCGCGGGTCACGCTGGTGCTGCGCGTCACGCTGGGCCGGCGCGTGCTGGTCCATCCCGGCGCGGTCATCGGCGCGGACGGCTTCGGCCTCGCCTTCGAGCGCGACCATTGGCTCAAGGTGCCCCAGCTCGGCGGCGTGCGCATCGGCGACGACTGCGAGATCGGCGCCAACACCACGATCGATCGCGGCGCGATCGAGGACACGGTGCTGGAAGAGGACGTGCGCCTGGACAACCAGATCCAGGTCGCCCACAACGTCCACATCGGCGCGCACAGCGCGCTGGCCGGCTGCGCGGCCGTCGCCGGCAGCGCGCGGATCGGCCGCTACTGCCTCATCGGAGGCGGCGCTGGCATACTCGGCCACCTCGAAGTCGCCGACAAGGTCACGATCACCGCCCGCAGCCTGGTCACCCATTCGATCCGCGAGCCCGGCGAGTACTCGTCCGGCACGCCGATCCAGGAAAACCGCCTGTGGCGCCGCAACGCGGCCCGCTTCAAACACCTGGACGAGCTCGCAAGGCGCGTCGCCCAGCTCGCAAACAAGGACTCCCCCCGATGAATCATGCTGTTGACACGGCCGTGGAACTGGAACCCCTGCCGATCGGCGTGGAACGGATCGCCGAGATCCTGCCGCACCGCTACCCGTTCCTGCTGGTCGACCGGATCCTCGACTACACGCCGAGCAAGAAGATCACGGCGATGAAGAACGTCACGATCAACGAGCCGTTCTTCCAGGGCCACTTCCCGGGCCATCCGGTCATGCCGGGCGTGCTGATGATCGAGGCCATGGCCCAGACCTCGGGCCTGCTGGTGCACCTGTCGATCAAGCACGACCCGACCCAGCCGAAGCTGTTCTACCTGGTGCGCGTGGACCAGGCGCGGTTCAGCCGCATCGTCGGCCCGGGCGACCAGTTGATCTTCCAGGTCGAGCAGAAGCGCCTGATGCGCGGCATGGGCAAGTACTGGTGCGAGGCGCTGGTCGACGGCAAGCTCGTGGCCGAGGCCGAACTGCTCTGCGCCGAGCGTACCAGCCGATGATCCATCCCACCGCGCAGATCGACCCGACCGCGGTGCTCGGCGAAGGCGTCAGCATCGGCGCCTTCAGTGTCATCGGCAGCGGTGTCGTCATCGGGGACGGCACCTGGGTCGGTCCGCACGTGGTGATCGACGCCGGCACGCGGATCGGCCGCGACAACCGCTTCTACCAGTTCGCCTCGGTCGGCGCCGATCCGCAGGACAAGAAGTTCCACGGCGAGACGACCTGGCTCGAGATCGGCGACCGCAACCACATCCGCGAGTTCGTCACGATCAACCGGGGCACCGGCGAGGGCGGCGGCACGACGCGGCTGGGCAACGACAACTGGATCCTGGCCTATTCGCACATCGCGCACGACTGCACGATCGGCAACCACGTGGTGTTCTCCAACAACGCCACGCTGGCCGGCCACGTGACGATCGGCGACCACGTGATCCTGTCGGGCTTCGCCGGCGTCCACCAGTTCTGCCGGATCGGCGCCCACGCATTCGTCGGCATGGGCTGCCTCGTCAACGGCGACGTCCCGCCGTTCGTCATGATGGCCGACGACTACGGGCGTCCGCGCGGCATCAACGCCGAGGGCCTCAAGCGGCGCGGCTTCACCGCCGACCGCATCAGCCGGATCAAGCGCGCCTACCGCACGCTCTACGTCGCCGGCACGCCGCTGGCCGAGGCGCGCACGCAGCTGGCCGAGCAGGCGCGCGACAGCGAGGACGTGGCCGCGCTGCTGGCCTTCATCGACGCCAGCGAGCGCGGCCTGGCGCGCTGAGCGGATCGCTCGCCGTGCAGCAGGCCGCCGCCTCGATCGCGCCTCCTCGCTTCGTCCTCGTCGCCGGCGAGGCGTCCGGCGACCTGCTCGGTGCCGACCTGATCGCCGGCCTGCGCCGGCGCTATCCCGACGCCCGCTTCGCCGGCATCGGCGGCCCCCGCATGGTCGCCGCCGGCCTGGACGCCTGGCACGCCGCCGAGACGCTGGCGGTGATGGGCCTGTTCGAGGTGCTGCGCCATCTTCCCGAGCTGCTGGCGGTTCGCCGGGATACCCTGCGGCGCACGCTGGACCTGCGCCCGGACGTCTTCATCGGCATCGATGCGCCGGACTTCAATCTCGGCCTGGAACGCCGGCTCAAGCAGGCCGGCATCCGCACCGTCCACTATGTCAGCCCGTCGATCTGGGCCTGGCGCGAGAAGCGCGCCGAGCGTATCGGCCGCAGCGCCGATCGCGTGTTGTGCCTGTTCCCGATGGAACCGGCGATCTATGCCCGGCACGGCGTGGAGGCGCGGTTCGTCGGCCACCCGCTGGCGGCGGCGTTCCCGCTGGTGCCGGACCAGGCTGCCGCACGGCGCGACCTGGGCCTTGCGCCCGACGTGCCGGTGCTGGCCCTGCTGCCGGGCAGCCGGCTCGGCGAGATCCGCCGGCTCGGCGCCGACTTCCTCGCCGCCGCGGACCTGCTGGCACGCCAGCTGCCGCGCCTGCAGGTCGTCGCGCCGATGGCCAATGCGGCCTGCCGCGCCCTGTTCGAAACGATCGCGGCGGCCCGGCCGCCCGGCGGGGCGGCGCTGACCGTGGTCGACGGCCAGGCGCATGCGGCGATGATCGCCGGCGACGCGGTCCTGCTCGCGTCCGGCACGGCGGCCCTGGAAGCGCTGCTGGCCAAGCGGCCGATGACGGTGGCCTACCGCCTGTCGCCGTGGACGTACCGCCTCGTCAAGGGCCTGGGCCTGCTCAAGGTGGACCGCTATTCGCTGCCGAACCACCTGGCCGGCCGCGACCTCGTCCCGGAGCTGATGCAGGAGGACTGCACGCCCGAGGCCCTGGCGGCCTCGCTGCTGCCGTGGCTGAAGCAGCCCGGCCTGCCGGCCGGACTGCTGGACGAGTACCGGCGCATCCACCGCTCGCTGGCCGGCGAGCCGGGGCAGGATGCGGCGGCGGCGATCGCGGAGCTGCTACCCGGCTAGGGCGTTTCATCAATCCCTCGGTAGGCCGCGCCGTTCTTGCGTGCGTCCGTGACAAGGAAGAGGGAGGAAGTGGACGTCGGTCCACGCCCGAGCGATGACGCAGTCCCGGGCGCACGCAAGAGCGGCCCTACGGGTTGGCCCTGGAAAGCCGCCAGCGTGCGTTGCGCGGCTTGACCTGACGGCCAGTCAGGCGCGGCGCCACACAACACCCCCTGACGACTTTCCAGGGCCAACGCGACCTGCCGGGGGATTGATGACACGCCCTAGGGCCGTTCTTCGCGGCGATCCCCGCCGCCCGCTGCCGCGGCGCCCGCCGCGACTGCCGCAATGCGCATTGACGGCGCACCGCCGCCGCCGCAGGATGCGCGCCGGTCTTCGTTACCCTTTCAAGACAGGCATGCTGCCAACCGCGCCGGGCCGGCGCCGACCGTGGATATGGCGCTTCCTCGCCCTGTCGGTGTTCGGCGCCGCGCTGATCTTCGGTCCCCTCACCGAGAACGGCCTCGCCGACAAGGTCTTCGCGTCGTGCCTGCTGCTGACGACCACGGCCGCCCTGCTGCTGGCGACCGGACGCGTGGCGTTCTCGCTGCTGCTGGCCGGCCTGGTGTTCGGCGCGATCGCGCTGGCCGGCACGCTGAAGTTCGCCTACCTGACGACGCCGCTGCTGGCGCCGGATCTCAAGTACTTCGTCAACCGCGAGACGATCGAGGTCGTCAGCCGCTATCCGCTGCTGCTGACCGCAGCGGTCGCCGCGGCGCTGGCGCTGCCGATCCTGCCGCTGCTGGCGTTTTTCGCCGAGCGCGACGGCCTGATGCCCGACCGCGCACCGGGCGTGCGCCGGACGGCGCGCGGCGCCGGCACGCTGGCCGCCCTGGTGCTGTTCGCGGCCTGCCTCGCGCCGACCGGGCCGTTCCGGCCGGCCTTCAACAAGCCGATGTGGGTGACGATCAACGATCGCAGCTTCATCACCAACTTCTTCACCTCGTTCAACGACACCCAGATCGCCGAGCCGGCGATCCCGGCCGGGGTCGACCGCAGCATCGACTGGCGGCTCGACCGCCCGCTGCGCGCGCCGCCGCAGAAGCCCGACGTCGTCGCGATCCTGGAGGAAAGCACCTTCGACCCGCGCCTGCTGCGCATGTGCTCGCTGCCGGTCTGCCGCTACCCGATGTTCGAGCGCGACCGGCAGACCCGCGCCGGCGGCCTGCTCAACGTGCACACCTTCGGCGGCGGCACCTGGACCAGCGAATTCGCGTTCCTGACCGGCCTGGCCGACAAGCTGTTCGGCAACGCCGGCCTCTATGCGCCGTACAACCTGGCGCCGCGCGTCGCCTTCACGCTGCCGCGCGCATTCGAGGCCGCCGGCTACCGGACGGTGGCGATCTACCCGGTCACCGGCGATTTCCTCAACGCCCGCAACGCCTATGCGCTGTACGGCTTCGACGCCTTCCACGACGGCAGCGACTATGGCCTGGGCTGGGAGAGCACCGATGCCGACCTGCTGGCGGTGTTCCGCCAGATCTACGCGCAGGAGCGGCTCGACCATCCGGACCGGCCGCTGTTCGTGTTCATGCTGACGCTGCACCAGCACGGCCCGCACATGACGCCGCTGGCGCTGCTGCCGGCACCGTTCGACACGCCGCTGTTCGAGGGTCGGTTCGCGCCGCGCAAGCTCGACGAATGGCTGAACCTCAACCTCGGCAACTACCTGGAACGGCTGCGCCAGTCCGACGCGATGCTCGCCGAGCTCGAGCGCTACCTGCTCGGCCGCAAGCAGCCGACGGTGCTGCTGCATTTCGGCGACCACCAGCCCTCGTTCGACGGCGCGATCCAGGTGATCCCGAAGAAGCTGCCCAAGGGCGTGGGTCCCAACAGCAGCCTGGTCACCTACTTCATGCTCAAGACCAACTACCCGATGCCGCTGCGCGCCGACTACCCGATCACCGACATCGTCTACCTCGGCTCGCTGCTGCTGGAGAGCGCCGGCATCCCGCGCAACCCGTTCTACCAGGCCAATACGCTGCTGCGCGAGCGCTGTAAGGGACGCTACCTGGATTGCGCCGACACGCGCATTCTGGCCTCCTATCACGATCACCTCTTCAACCGCCTTAACGTGCTGCGCGACGAATGAACCGCAATGCCCTCCTGCTGACGGCCGGTGTCGACGAGGCCGGGCGCGGCCCGCTGGCCGGACCGGTGGTGGTCGCCGCGGTGATCCTCGACCCGGATCGCCCGATCGACGGCCTGGACGATTCCAAGGCGCTGGCCGAGCCGGTGCGCGAGGCCCTCGCGCTCCTGATTCGCGAGCGCGCGCTCGGCTATGCCGTCTGCGTCGTGGACACGGCCGAGATCGACCGCATCAACATCCTGCGCGCCACCCTGGCCGGCATGTCGCGCGCGCTGGCGGCCCTGGCGCCGGGGCCGGTCCTGGCGCTGATCGACGGCAACCAGCTGCCGGCCGACCTGCCTTGCCCGGGACGCGCGATCGTCGGCGGCGACGCCCTGGAGCCGGCGATCAGCGCGGCCTCGATCCTGGCCAAGACCGAGCGCGACCGCCTGATGCGCGCCTGGGACGCGGTACACCCCGGCTACGGCTTCGCGCGCCACAAGGGATACTCCACGCCGGAGCACCTCCAGGCCCTGGAGCGCCTGGGGCCGTGCGCGATCCATCGCACCAGCTTCGCGCCGGTCCGCCGGCTGAT
This sequence comes from Dokdonella koreensis DS-123, assembly GCF_001632775.1. Lineage (NCBI taxonomy): Bacteria > Pseudomonadati > Pseudomonadota > Gammaproteobacteria > Lysobacterales > Rhodanobacteraceae > Dokdonella > Dokdonella koreensis. Next base: position 1,079,576 of record NZ_CP015249.1, on the reverse strand, counting down.
CGCGCCGGCGCTGCTGTAGCCCCGCGGCCGCGGCGGGCCGCCGGCGGCCGAATTTCAAGCTTGTTGCCCCCTGTCCGGATCGCTACCCTGACGGATCGATCCCGGCCAGCCGCATGTCCTCCCGATTCGTCCACCTGCACGTCCACAGCGAGTACTCGCTGGTCGACTCGACCGTCCGCATCGGCGACCTGGTCAAGGCCTGCGCGACGCTGGGCATGCCGGCGATCGCGATCACCGACCAGGTCAACCTGTTCGCACTGGTCAAGTTCCAGCAGGCGGCCGAGCGCGCCGGCATCAAGCCGGTCGCCGGCAGCGACGTGTGGATCGCCGATCCGGCCGATCGCGCGCGGCCGACGCGCCTCACCCTGCTCTGCCGCGACAGGACCGGCTATCTCAATCTCTCGCGCCTCGTGTCGCGGGCCTGGGCCGAAGGCCGGCACGGCGACCTGGCACTGATCGAGCCGGCCTGGCTGGCACAGGCGAGTGCCGGCCTGTTCGCCCTGGCCGGCCGCGAGAGCGCGGTCGGCCGCCTGCTGCTGGCCGGCAACGACAAGGCTGCCACCGACGCGCTGGCCGAGCTGCGCCACGCCTTCCCGGAGCGCCTCTACCTGGAGGCCACGCGCACCCAGCGTGCGGGCGAGGACGATTTCATCGCCGGCGCGCTGGAACTGGCCGGCCGCTTCGACCTGCCGGTGGTCGCCAGCAACGACGTGCGCTTCCTCGAGCACGAGGACTTCGAGGCGCACGAGGCGCGCGTGTGCATCCACGGCGGCCGCGTGCTGGCCGACCCCAAGCGCCCGCGCGACTACTCGGCCGAGCAGTACCTGAAGGCGCCCGACGCGATGGCGGCGCTGTTCGCCGACCTGCCCGGCGCGGTCGAGAACACCGTGGAGCTGGCGCGGCGCTGCAACCTGCAGCTCGCGTTCGGCACCTACTACCTGCCGGCGTTCCCGGTGCCGGCCGACGAGACGCTCGACTCGTGGATCCGGTCGCAGGCCCGCGACGGCCTGGCCGCCCGGCTGGCCAAGCAGCCGCCGGCGCCGGGCTTCGCCGAGGCCGACTATGCGCAGCGGCTGGAGCGCGAAGTCGACGTCATCGTGCAGATGGGCTTCCCCGGCTACTTCCTGATCGTCGCCGACTTCATCAACTGGGCCAAGGACCACGACATCCCGGTGGGTCCGGGCCGCGGCTCGGGTGCCGGCTCGCTGGTGGCCTATGCGCTCGGCATCACCGACCTCGACCCGTTGCGCTACGGCCTGCTGTTCGAGCGTTTCCTGAATCCCGAACGCGTGTCGATGCCCGACTTCGACGTCGACTTCTGCATGGACCGGCGCGACGAGGTGATCGACTACGTGGCCCGCAAGTACGGCCGCGACCGGGTCAGCCAGATCATCACCTACGGCACGATGGCGGCCAAGGCGGTGCTGCGCGACACCGGCCGCGTGCTCGGCATGCCCTACGGCCAGGTCGACCGCATCGCCAAGCTGATCCCGCCGCGGCCGCTGGACCTCTCGCTGGAGGACGCGCTGGGCCGCACCGAGAAGTCGCGCAGCGAACCGGAGCGCGTGGTCGGCGACTTCTGCACGCAGTACGCCGAGGACGAGGAGGTCCGCGAGCTGGTGGACCTCGCGCTCAAGCTCGAGGACCTGACCCGCAACGCCGGCAAGCACGCCGGCGGCGTCGTGATCGCGCCGGGACCGCTGACCGATTTCGCCCCGCTCTACAGCGAAGACGGCGGCGCCGGCGTGGTGACCCAGTTCGACAAGGACGACGTCGAGGCGATCGGCCTGGTCAAGTTCGACTTCCTCGGCCTGCGCACGCTGACGATCATCGACTGGACCGTCAAGGCGATCAACCGGCGCCGCGCCGCCGCCGGCGAGCCGGCGCTGGACATCATGTCCGTGCCGCTGGACGACCCGGCCAGCTACACGCTGTTCGCACGCGGCGACACCGTGGCCGTGTTCCAGTTCGAGTCGCGCGGCATGCAGAGCCTGCTCAAGGACGCCAAGCCCGACCGGTTCGAGGACCTGATCGCCCTGGTTTCGCTCTACCGGCCGGGGCCGATGGAGCTGATCCCGAGCTTCTGCGCGCGCAAGCACGGCCGCGAGACCATCGACTACCCCGACCAGCGGGTGGAGCCGATCCTGCGGGAGACCTACGGGATCATGGTCTACCAGGAGCAGGTGATGCAGATGGCCCAGATCGTGGGCCACTACTCGCTCGGCGGCGCCGACCTGCTGCGCCGCGCGATGGGCAAGAAGAAGGCCGAGGAAATGGCCAAGCACCGCGCGATCTTCCGCGAGGGTGCGGCCCGCGACGGCATCGGCGAGGCCAAGGCCGACGCGATCTTCGACCTGATGGAGAAGTTCGCCGGCTACGGCTTCAACAAGTCGCACGCGGCGGCCTATGCGCTGGTCTCGTACCAGACCGCCTGGCTCAAGACGCACTATGCCGCCGAGTTCATGGCCGCGGTGCTGTCCTCGGACATGGACAACACCGACAAGGTCGTCACCTTCCTCGACGAGGCCCGCGCGATCGGCCTGACCGTGCAGCCGCCGGACGTCAACGCCTCGGCCTACATGTTCGAGGCGGCCGACGAGAAGACGATCCGCTACGGCCTCGGCGCGGTGAAGGGCGTCGGCCGCGGCGCGGTCGAGAACATCGTCGAGGCGCGCGGGCGCGGCGGCCCGTACCGCGACCTGGCCGATTTCTGCCTGCGGGTGGATCCGCAGAAGATCAACAAGCGCGTCTTCGAGGCCCTGATCCTGTCCGGCTCGATGGACGCGCTGGCGACCAACCGGGCCAGCCTGATGGCGCAGCTGCCGGCGGCGATCAAGGCCGCCGAGCAGCATGCGCACGACCTGGAGCGCGGACAGGGCGACATCTTCGGCGCTGCCGGCCCGGCCGCCGCGGCACCGGTCGAGCAGACCGAGGTCGACGACTGGTCGCTCGAACAGAAGCTGTCCGGCGAGCGCGAGACCCTCGGCCACTACCTGTCCGGCCATCCCACCGATGCCTGGCGCGACCTGCTGGCCAAGATCACGACCTGCCCGATCGGCGAGATCGCCGCGCACTACAAGCCGCCCGCCCCCGGCGAGCGGCGCGGGCGCTTCAACGACCAGCCGTTCGTGCTGGCCGGCGCGGTGGCCGGCATCCGCAAGGCCGGCGACAGCCGCGCCTTCGTCGAGGTCGAGGACCATTCGGGCCGGTTCACCGCCAGCCTCTGGAGCGAGGTGCTGGTCCAGTACGGCGCCCTGCTGACGCGTGACGCGATCCTGGTCTTCGAAGGCGGGCTGTCGGTCGACGACTTCAGCGGCGGCTACCAGATCCGCGTGCAGCGGGTCACGACGATCGCCTCGGCCTGCGAGGCCCAGGTGCGCGTCGTGCAGGTGCGCCTGAACGGCATCGGCCGGGATTTCGTGCCGCGGCTGCGTTCGGCGCTGGACCCGTACCGCGGGGGCACCACCCCGGTGCGCCTGACCGTCAGCAATGCCGGCGGCCAGGCCGACATCGAGCTGGGCGCGCAATGGCGCGTGCGCGCCGGCCCCGAGCTGCAGCGCGCGCTGCTCGGCATCGACGGCGTGCTGGCGGCCCAGCTGCTGCTCGGCTGAGCACCGCGGTACCAACGGCCGGCGCCCCACCGATCCGATCCGGCTATACTGCCGACCTTTTCGCTCGAACAGCGTCGAATGAACCCGAATTTCCTCGATTTCGAACAACCCATTGCCGAGCTGGATGCGAAGATCCACGAGCTTCGCCACGCCAGCCAGGGACAGGCGTTCAATATCGACGAGGAAATCCGGCGCCTGCAGGACAAGCTCAAGCTCAAGACCCATGAGATCTTCAAGGGTCTCACCTCCTGGCAGGTCGCCCAGCTCGCCCGCCATCCGGCCCGGCCCTATACGCTCGACTACGTCGGCGTGATCTGCGAGGAGTTCCACGAGCTGGCCGGCGACCGCGCCTATGCCGACGACGCGGCGATCGTCGGCGGCCTCGGCCGGATCGACGGCCGCGGCGTGGTGGTGATCGGCCACCAGAAGGGCCGCGACACCAAGACCAAGGTCCGCCGCAACTTCGGCATGCCGCGCCCGGAGGGCTACCGCAAGGCACTGCGCCTGATGAAGATGGCCGAACGGTTCAGGCTGCCGGTCCTGACCTTCATCGACACGCCCGGTGCCTACCCCGGCGTCGGCGCCGAGGAGCGCGGCCAGAGCGAGGCGATCGCGCGCAACCTGCTGGAGATGGCCGAGCTGCGCGTGCCGATCATCTGCACGGTGATCGGCGAGGGCGGCTCGGGCGGTGCGCTGGCGATCGGCGTCGGCGACCGCACGCTGATGCTGCAGTACTCCACCTATTCGGTCATCTCGCCCGAAGGCTGTGCCTCGATTCTCTGGAAGAGCGCCGACAAGGCCCGCGACGCGGCCGAGGCGCTGGGACTCACCGCCCCGCGCCTGCTCGAGCTGGGCCTGATCGACAAGGTCGTGCGCGAGCCGCTCGGCGGCGCCCACCGCAACCCGCACGCGATGGCCGTGCGCCTCAAGGCGGTCCTGCTCAACGAACTGGACGCGCTGGCGGACATCGACGCCGATACCCTGCTCGGCAACCGCTACCAGCGCCTGCGCCGCTACGGCGCGTTCACCGAGTAGTAGCGACGGCGCGCCGGTCCCTGGCCGGCGCGGCCTGCCGGGGGACCGATACCCCGGGCAGTCAGCCGGCGTCGCCGGCCGGCTGTCATGATGCCTCGTTCCCCGATGCCGTCCGTCATGCGCCCGCTTCGCTCCACCGCCCGCTCCCGGCCGCCGCTCGCGCCGGCCCTCTGGCTCCTGCTGCTGCCCGTGGCAGCCGCGGCCGTGCCGGACGACGCCCCGCACGACGAGGAGCCGGTGCTGGAGGCCGCCACGCTGGTGCCGCCGGACCTGCTGGCCGGCCCCGGTTTCAGCGTCGACCCGCACGTCGAGATCCGCGGCTACATGGCCCATTTCACGCTCGACACCGATGCCGGGCCGGTGCGCGCCGAGAGCATCGAGATCCTCGCCGAGCGCGAAGCCGAACTGCCGGCCTTGGCCGCGCTGGAGCAGGTGACGCATTCGGAAGCGTTCGCGCGCTCGGCCGGCGGCACGCTCGGCGGCACGGCGCGTGCGGTCGGCAACGTGGTCATGCACCCGGTCGCCACGCTGCGCGGCCTGCCGGCCGGCGTCGCCCGCTTCTTCGCCGCACCGTTCGTCAAGCTGGGACGGCAGGCGCAGTCGCTGTCCGACCGGGTCGCCCGTGAATTCGGCACCGCCGGCAATCCCTATCCGGCCGCGGAAGGACCGATGACCGATGCGCGCGAGAACCGGCGCGACCGCGCCGGCAACAGCTGGTACGGCAAGGCCGGCGCGGAAGCCGGCCGGGAACTCAAGCGCCAGGTCGAGTACGGCCAGGTCAAGCGCGAGCTGGCGCGCCAGCTCGGCCTCGACCCGTACACCTCCAATCCCTACCTGCACGACCAGCTCGACCGGCTCGCCTGGGCCGGTGCCGGCGGGCGCCTGTCGGCGACCGGCCTGCTGGCCGGCGTCACCGGCGCCGGGCCGATGGCGACGACGCTGCAGATCGACAGTGCGGTCTGGGCGCTGGACGGCGACGCGCTGCGGGCGCGCAACCAGGAACGCTTCGGCACGTGGTGCGCGGACGACCTGCTGGTACGCCAGTTCCTGCGCCGCGGCACGTTCACGCCGACCTTCCACGGTCGCATGCTCGACGCGCTCGACGCGCTGCGGCCGGCCGCGGGCGGCGATGCCCTGCTGGAACTGGCGATGACCGCCCGCTCGGAGCTGGAGGCGCGCTTCATCGTCAACGCCCTACGCATGCTGGCGGTGGATCCCGGCGTCGACGCCGGTACCGGCCGCTTGCGTACCGTCGGCGCCGGACTGGTCTGGCAGCGTGCCGATGGCGCGCTGGTGGTGCCGCTGCCGGTCGACTACCTGAGCTGGACACCCGAAGTCGAGGCCTTCTTCGACCGGCCCGACTTCCGCGTCCGCGACAAGACCGCGCTGGTCGCCGGCCAGGCCACCTCGCGCCTGCGGCGCGGCCTGGCCGAGCGAGGCTGGAACCTGGCGCTGTTCGTGCGCTGGCCGGGCTCGCCACGCCATGTCGACACCAGCGAGCCGGCGCCGCTGGACTAGCTCCGGCCGGCCTCGCCGCGCGACGCCTCCCGCTCCGTGGCGGCCGGCCCGCCGGCCGATGCCGCGCGTGGCGGTCTCAGTCGTAGTCGTTGCGGAACAGCAGGTCCGGCACGTGCATGACGATGCAGTGGATCGCGCCCGCCAGGCCGATGATCGAGCTGCAGTCGATCGGAACGATCTCGTGCCCGGGCAACGCCGTCTGGTAGGTGGCGACCACCTGGGCGTTCTGCGCGGCGTAGCCGCTGAACTGGCACACCAGCGCCAGGCGGTTGAGGATCACCGAATTGGTGTAGGTGTAGTGCGCACCGGCCGCGTGCCAGCCGGGCGTGCGGTAGACCGTGTAGCCGCGCTCCTGCATCAGCGCGGCGGTGGCGTCGGTGACCGTCTTGGGCACGCCGCCACCCTCGCCGGCCGCATAGTCGCCGATCAGCACCTTGTCGTCGGCCAGCGGCAGCATCCACATGTCGATGTGCTGGGTGCCGTCGTAGCTCTGCGGGAACGGGTCGGTCAGGGTGACGTCCAGGCCCTGGTGGGCGGCGTAGTAGTCCTTGATCTGCTGCTCGCTGACGCCGGGGTTGTCGTTGACGATCAGCCGCGTCATGTACGCCTCGCGGTTGCGGAACAGATGAAAGTTGCCGCCGCCGTGATGGAGCGGGAAATCGTAGATCGCCTCGCCCAGCTGCACCGCCACCGCCTGCGGCACGCGATCGTCGTTCGGGCGCCCGGACGCGTAGTTGTAGATGTGGTCCGAGATCGCGCGCCGGCCGGCATCGTCGATGAAGCGCGGACCGTAGTCGCGGATCCAGACGCTGTCGGAGACCGCGGTGATGAAGTGCACGCGGTCCAGGTCGGCACCGCCGCCGGCCAGCACGTCGCGGGCCGACTGCGCCTGGCCGGCGCCGGAGACCACGATCCAGACGTCCGAGGGCGGGTCGGCCGTCGTGATCGGCACGATCATCGCCGTGTGCAGCGCATTGAAGGCGCCCCAGCGGATCATCAGGCCGTGGTTGGCCTCGTACTCGGTCTGTGCGCGAACCGGCCCCGGAGGCGCGGCCGCCATCGTCGTCGACCACGGCGGTGCCGGCGACCGGTGGGACGCGGGTTCGTGGGCCGCGCGCACGCGCGGCAGCGGATCGGCCTCGTCGTCGACGATCGTCGCCAGGTAGGCCGGATCGGCGCGGCGCGCCGGGGCGGCGTGGACCGCCGTCGCGACGGCAAGACCCACCAGAAGCAGCCACGAGGAGCGAACGGTCATCAGCGCGAACCCTGGGGGATGTGCGGGAGTGAAACGCCGGCCGGTGACGATACCCCTACCCGCGCACGCGCGCAGCACGGAAGGCGCGTGTTTCCCATCGGGCACCGCACCCGCCGCCGGGGCACCGGCTGGTCGGCGGCGCGGCCTCCGTCGCGGACACCTGCGGGGATCCCGCCCCCCGAGCCGCCCTGTCCAGGGCTGACGGCGCGCCGGCCAGGGGCTGCCGTCCCGGCCCTGCGGCCGGCGCCGCAGTGCTTCAGTCGTAGTCGCTGCGGAACAGCAGGTCCGGCACGTGCATGACGATGCAGTGGATCGCACCCGACAGGCCGATGATCGAGCTGCAATCCACCGGGACGATCTCATGGTCGGGCAGCGCCGCCGTGTAGGTGGCCACGGCCTGGGCGTTCTGCGTCGGGTAGCCGTTGAACTGGCAGACCAGCACCACCCGGTTCAGGATGACCGAGTTGGCGTAGGTGTAGTGCGTGCTTCCGGACTGCCAGCCCGGCGTGCGGTAGACCGTGTAGCCGCGCTCCTGCATCAGCGCGGCGGTGGCGTCGGTCACCGTCTTGGGTACGCCGCCGCCTTCGCCGGCCGCGTACTGGCCGATCAGCACCTTGCCGTCGGCCAGCGGCAGCAGCCACATGTCGATGTGCTGGGTGGTGTCGTAGCTCTGCGGGAACGGGTCGGTCAGGGTCAGCGTCAGGCCCTGGTAGTCCCGGTAGTAGTCGATGATCTGCTGCTCGCTGACGGCGGGATTCTCGTTGGCGATCAGCCGCGTCATGAACGCCTCGCGGTTGCGGAACAGATGGAAGTTGCCGCCACCGTGCCGCAGCGGCAGCGCGTAGATCGCCTCGTTCCACTGCGTGGCGACGGCGGCCGGTACCACGTCGTCGTTCGGCCGGGGCCGGTTGTAGGTGTGGTCGGAGATCGCGCGCCGGCCGTCGTCGTCGATGAAGCGCGGACCGTAGTCGCGGATCCAGACGCTGTCCGACGGGGTGGTGATGAAATGCACGTGGTCCATGTCGGCGCCACCGCCGGCCAGCACGCCGCGGGCCGATTGCTCCTGGCTGGCGCCGGAGACGACGATCCAGACGTCGGACGGCGGGCTGGCGGTCGTGATCGGCACGACCATCGACGTATGCAGGGCATTGTAGGCGCCCCAGCGGATCATCAGGCCGTGACTGGGCTCGTACTCGGCCTGCGCGCGCACCCGGCCCGGCGGCGGCGCCAACGGTGCCAGCGGCCACTGCGGCAGCTGCCAGGTGGCGCGCTCGCGCGGGGCGAGCCCGCGCGGCAGCGGATCGGTGTCTTCGTCGGGGATCGTCGCGAGATAGCCCGGGTCGGCGCGCCGCGCCGGTGCAGCGTCGACGGCGAGTGCGACGCAGGCCAGCAGCAGGCACAAGGATCGGACGATCATCGCAACACCCCGGATGTAGTTGGACGTGAAAGACGCGTGGTGCCCGGCGTTCCGCCATCGATCGCCGCAGCCGGCCGCACCGGCGATCCCGCCGGCAGCGGCCCGCGATCAATCCTCGTCATCCGGAAGCGCGACCTCCCCGCCGTCGTCGTCCGGCACGATGCCGCCCGCGGCGACGTCGCTCGCGTTCCAGATGGCCGCATGGCCGCCCCGGAAGGGGATACGGTACACCGGCGGGGCGCCGACGCGGAACCGCTGCTCCAGGCCGACCACCAGCCCGTCCGGATGCGCGGCAGCCCAGGCGCGGAGCTGGTCGGCCTGCAGCACGAACGGCACCGGCGCCGCCAGCCGGCCGGCGAACCCGTAGACGCCGTGGTGCCAGCCGATGTGCATCAGCGGCCGGCCGCTGTCCTGGATCGCCCGGATCTGGCTCGCGATCGCACGCGGGTCGTAGTGGCTGCCGGTTCCCTGCACGATCGCCAGCTTCAGCAGCAGCACCAGGCCGAGCATCACCACCGCCGGCGTCATCGGCTGCTCCAGCCGCGAGCGCGCCCACCACAGCGCGCCGCCCAGGACCACGGCGAGGATGCCCCACAGCGGCCAGACCGATCCCAGCCACACCAGGTGCGCGCGCGACGGCGCCAACCACGGCAGCAGGGCGAACAGCAGCCCGGCCGCCACGACGGCGACCGCGAGCAGGCCGACGCGAATGCGCAGATGGCCGCGCGCGATCGCCACGCCGAGCGCGATCGCGATGCCGGGCAGGACCGGCAGCAGGTAATGCCCCTGCTTGCCGCTGACGAACGAGAACGCGACCACCGTCGGCACCGTCCACAGCAGGCCCAGGCGCACCGCCGGACGTGCCAGCGCCGCGCGCAGGCCGGCGATCCGCCCGCGCAGCACCAGCGGCCACGGCAGCAGCAACGGCGGCAGGATCAGCGCATACCACCACCACGGCCGCCGGTGGGCGAAGCTCTCGCTGACCCGGCCCAGCGTCTGCTTGAAGAAGATCGCGTGGGCGTAGGCGTCCCCGCCGCGCAGGGCGGCCGGCAGGGCCCAGGCCAGGCCGATCGCCGCGCCGAGCAGGACGGCCGCTCCCAGCCCCGCGAAGTAGCGCCCGGGCCGGCGCCGCACGGCGTCGCTCCACCAGGGCGCGGTCAGGCCGGCGAAGGCGATGTCGAGCACCACCACCGGCCCCTTGGCGAGCACGCCGATGCCGATGCCCAGCCCCGTCACCAGGATGCCGCGTCCGCTGCGCCCCTCGGCGAGGTCGAGCACCCCGAGCAGCGCGACCAGCACACAGGTGGCCAGCAGCACGTCGAACATGATCGCGGTGGCGAAGACCGCGAACCAGGCGATGCCGGCCATGACCCAGACGGCGGCGCACGCGGCCGCCTCCGATTCCCCCAGGCGCAGCACGATGCGCCGCACCAGCCACAGGCTCGCCAGCGAATACCCCAGCGCCAGCAGGCGCCCGGTCCAGCCTTCCACGCCGGTCAGCAGCCAGCCCGCGTTGATGAGCCAGAACAGCAGCGGCGGCTTCTGCGAGTAGAGCGCGCCGTTGAGGTGCGGGACCAGGAACTCGCCGCTCTGGCGCATCTCCCAGGCCACCGCCAGGTAGCGCGTCTCGTCGACCGGCAGCGGCGCCAGCACGAACACCACCGGCAGTAGCAGCAGCGCGATCGGAACCAGCGGATCGGCCAGCCATGCGCGCCAGCCGGGGCTCATGCGGACGGGCTTCGCGTCAGCAGGGCCGGCAGCTCGGCCGGCGCGTGCGCGATCGCATCGGCGCCGGCCGCGCGCAGTTCCTCGACCGTGCCGAACCCCCAGGCCGCACCGATCGCCGTCATCCGGTTGGCGCGGGCGCCGGCCACGTCGAAATGGCGATCGCCGATCATCGCGCAATCCGCCGGGGCAGCACCCAGCTCCGCCGCCGCACGGGCGATGCGCGCCGTCTTGTCGCCACTGGTGGTCCCGGGCGGCGCGCCGTAGACGGCCGCGAACGCCGCACCGAACGGCAGGTGCGCGACGATGCGGCGGGCCTGGTCCTCGATCTTCGTCGTGACCACCGCCAGCCGGCTGCCGGCCGCCTGCAGGCCGGCCACGACCTCGGCGATGCCCGGGTAGACCGTCAGCTCGCGCCAGCCGCTCTCGACGTAGCGCTCGCGGTAGGCGGCCACCGTCTGCTCGATGCGCGCCTCGTCGGCGTCGAGCACGCCGGCGAAGCTCTGCCGCAGCGGCGGACCGATCCAGTCGCGCAGGGCCTCGCGCGACGGCAGCGGCACGCCCAGGCGCTCCAGCGCATAGGCGACGCAGGCGGCGATGCCCGGCTCCGAATCGACCAGGGTGCCGTCCAGGTCGAACAGCACCACGGCCGGCCGCAGCGACCCGGCGTGCCGATCAGCCACCGCGGTCGAGCAGCGCGGCGACCGCCGGCAGCGTCTTGCCTTCGAGGAACTCGAGGAACGCCCCGCCGCCGGTGGAAATGTAGGAAACCCGCTCGGCGATGCCGTACTTCTCGACCGCCGCCAGCGTATCGCCGCCCCCGGCGATCGAGAACGCCGGCGAACCGGCGATCGCCTGCGCCACCGCTTGCGTGCCCTTGCCGAACGCGTCGAACTCGAACACGCCGACCGGGCCGTTCCAGACCACCGTACCGGCGGCGGCGATCAGCTGCGCGTAGTGCGCGGCGGTCTGCGGCCCGATGTCGAGCACCATCTCGTCCGCACCGATCGCGTCGACCGGCTTCACCGTCGCCGGTGCATCGGCCTTGAACGCCGGCGCCACCACGACGTCGACCGGCAGCGGAATCTCGGTGCCGCGCGCACGCGCCGCGGCGACGATGCGGTTGGCGGTCTCGATCAGGTCCGGCTCCACCAGCGAGGTGCCGACCGGATGGCCGGCCGCGGCGATGAAGGTATTGGCGATGCCGCCGCCGACGATCAGCTGGTCGACCTTGCCGAGCAGGTTCTCCAGCAGGGTCAGCTTGGTGGAGACCTTGGAGCCGGCGACGATCGCCAGCAGCGGGCGCGCCGGCTGCTCCAGCGCCTTGGCCAGCGCATCGAGTTCGGCCATCAGCAGCGGGCCGCCTGCGGCGACCGTCGCCTGGCGGATCACGCCGTGGGTGGAGGCCTGCGCCCGGTGGGCGGTACCGAAGGCATCCATCACGAACACGTCGCACAGCGCGGCGTACTTCTTCGCCAGCGCCTCGTCGTCCTTGGCCTCGCCGACGTTCATGCGGCAGTTCTCGAGCAGCACCAGGTCGCCCGGGGCGACGGCGACGCCGTCGACCCAGTCGCGCACCAGCGGCACCTCGCGGCCGAGCAGCTCGCCCAGGCGCGCGGCGACCGGTGCCAGCGAGTCCTCGGCTGTCCACTCGCCCTCCTTCGGGCGCCCCAGATGCGACATCACCAGCACCGCCGCACCGCGCTCCAGCGCCAGGCGCAGCGTCGGCAGCGAGGCCACGATGCGCTGCTCGGAGGTGATGCGGCCGTTCTCGACCGGCACGTTCAGATCCTGGCGGATCAGCACGCGCTTGCCGGACAGATCGAGATCGCTCATGCGGACGATGGACATGCAACACTCCTGCGGGGAATTTCCGGGGAACCAGCGAAAGGGACGACGGCCTTCGGGACCGGTCCGAGCGCGCCATTACAGCGGCTGGCCAGCGCCTTTGCAAACCGCGCGAGGTGCCCGCCGCCAGGGCCCGGATCGGCTCGGCAGGCGATCGGCGCAGCGGCTGTGCCACGATCGCGGACGCATGGCCGATCCGGGCTGCAGCGGGCGATGGGCGATGCCACCGGAGCACCCTCACGCAGACTGGGCCACCGCGGCACCGGCCCGTCCACCCTGCTCACAAGCGATTGATCTTCTTACCCATAGCGCGAACGATGCCGGCATCGCCCGGCCGCAGGCCCGGCCTCGCCTGCCGGGCCGGGCGCGTCGCTCAGACCTCGAACGTCAATGCCAGCAGCAGGCCTTCGCCGACGTCGCGCGCGAACGACGGCTCGACCGCGACATAGCGTCGCGCGGCGACCGTCTGCGCGGCGATCCATCCGGACAGCCAGGCGATCGGCGCCGCCGCGCGGAAGGCGACCATCGACTCGTAGTTGATCAGCAGACTGCGCGTGTCGAGATTGACCGAGCCGGCCAATGCGAGCGCGTCGTCGAAGACGATCGCCTTGGCGTGCACCATGCCCGGCGCCAGGTGGATGCGCGCGCCGGCACCGGCCAGGCTGCGCAAGGCACGGCTGCGCGCGAGGTCGGCGATGCGGTGATTGGACCGCTCCGGCACCAGCAGGTCGACCGCCACGCCGCGCAGCGCGGCCAGCCGCAGCGCCTGCAGCAGGCCCGGATCGGGAACGAAGTACGGCGTCACCGCGACGATGCGCCGCTCGGCGCGCGAGCAGGCCGCGATCAGCAGGGCCAGCACGGTGTCCTCGGCCTGGTCGGGACCGCTCGGCACGAACAGCAGATCGCCGCCCGTTCCGGCGCCGGACGGCACCGCGCTCGCCACCGCTGCCGCCTGCGGATCGGCGCGCCGCCAGTCGGCCTCGAACTGGCGTGCCACGACCGCACCGATCGGCCCGTCCAGCTCGAACGTCAGGTCGGTCCACGGCGGGCCGCCGCGATCGGCCGAGAAATACTCCGCCGCCAGGTTGCGCCCGCCCATCCAGACACGCCGTCCGTCGGCGATCGTCCATTTGCGATGGTTGCGCAGGTTGCGCGCCTGCCCCAGGCGCAAGCCCCACGGCGGCTGGAACAGGCGCACCGCGACACCGGCGCGCCGCAGCCGCGTGACGATGCCGCGCCGGGCGAGCAGCAGGCCGGCCCCGTCGATCAGCACGCGTACGCGCACGCCGGCACGCTGCCGGTCGATCAGCGCCGCGGCGACGCGCTCGCCGTCGGCATCCGCCGCGAATACGAAGGTCGCCACGTCCAATGCCGAACCTGCCGCGCCGACCAGGTCGATCAGGCCGCGCAGGGACGCCGCGCCGTCGGCGTGGAAATCCACCTCGCCGGCGACCGGCCCGGCCAAGCCGAAGCCGCGCGCATAGGCGGCGGTCCAGTGCTCATGGCCGGCCGCGGCCGGCGCCGGCACCTGCGCCCCCGGCCGATGCTTGCGGCCCCCGAAGACCAGATAGAGCGGCAGCGCGAGATACGGCGCCAGCACCAGCGCGAGCACCCAGGCGATCGCGGCGACCGGCGGACGCCGATCGCGGCGCAGGCGCGTCACGACCGCATAGATCAGCAGGCCGCCGATGACCGCCAGCGCGTGCCAGGACACCCAGAGCGTCGTCACGTCGATTCCCGGCTCCCTCGCACCGGCGGCGGCCGGCGGATATCAGCGTTCCAGCCTCGGGGACATCGGTCAAGACGCGCGCCGGGCAGCGCGAACACGCTGCGCCGGATGGACGCGAGCTGAAGACCGCGTGCGGCAATGCGGAATTTCCGGGTGGGCGGCGCGTCTATCCAAGGCGCCGCATCCCGCGGCCCTCACAGGTCCTTCGGACAGGTCCGCCATGTTCACCCGACCGTTACGCATGCTCGCCCTCGCGGCGACCCTGCTCGGCTGTGCCGCCGCCCAAGCTGCCGCTCCCGCCGCACACCCGAACGAGCCGCTGCCTCCCTACGAAACCCTCGACACCGACCACGACGGCATCGTCACCTTGCCGGAAGTGGTGGTCCATGCGCCTCACCTGGCCGAACGCCTGAAAGCCTGCGACCGCAACGGCGACCACCGGCTGACGCGCGAGGAATACGCGCGGTGCGAAGCGGGCGCGTCGCATGCGCCGGCGCACCACTGACCCGAAAGTGCCGCCCTGGCGGGCAGGCTGCCGACGAAGCGGCCGGTGAACGCGATTCCGGAACGGCGCGCTCGCGGGCCGCTGCAGCGCGCCATCGACACGCGCCACCGGCGGACCGGCGCCGGCAGCGATGCGATTCGCCGCCCCGTCACGGCGCGCCGGCGCGTCGCGATCGGCCGTCGATCATCCGCTACAAGCGGATGATCAGCACCACCAGCGCCAGCAACAGGGCCCACTTCAGCACGTAGTAGAGCGCCTTGTTGCGCTTGCGCAGCTCCTTGGCGCGCAGGCGCAGCGCATAGAAGCGGCCGAAGGCGCGATTGAGCGCACCGGTGCGGTCGCCGGTCTCGTTCGGCGAGGCGGCGGCGGCGACGAAGTGCCGTCCCACCCAGCGGTTGACCGCCTGCGTCCAGCGGTAGCGCAGCGGCCGCTCGACGTCGCAGAACAGGATGACGCGCTGTTCCTGGGTGTCGTTTCTGGCGGTGTGGATATAGGTCTCGTCGAACATGACGCTTTCGCCGTCGCGCCAGCTGTAGCGCGTCCCGTCGACGTCGATCCAGCAGCCGTCGTCGTTCGGCGTCTGCAGGCCGATGTGCAGCCGCAGCGAGCCGGCGAACGGATCGCGGTGCGGATGCAGATGGCCGCCCGGCGGCAGCTCGGCGAACATCGCCGCCTTCACGGTGGGAATCTCCCGCAGCAGCGCCGTGGTGACCGGACACAGGGTGCTCGCCGACGGATGCGCCTCGTCGTACCACTTCAGGTAGAAGCGCTTCCAGCCACGCCGGAAGAACGAATTGAAGCCGACGTCGTTGTAGCCTTCCGAAGCCTTGATCTTCTCCAGCTCGCGCAGGCGCAGGGCCTCGTCGCGGACCTCGCGCCAGCGCGCGCGCAGCGGGGCCAGCTCCGGGAACAGGTCCGGATCGACGAACGGCGTGGTCGGTACGCGCGAGAACGCGTACATCAGCACGTTGATCGGCGCCATGAAGGTCGAGTGGTCGGTGATCTGGCGCGAGAACCGGTGACGCACGCGTCCACGGAAATGCACGTACAGCGCCGACGCGACGAACGCGGCAATGAGGATCCACTTGATCACGACCACTCCGGGCGAGGAAACGGCGCCCCGGCGATGGGGCGACAGGCATCCCTACAAGGTAGCGCATTCGCCCGTCGCCGCGTGTGAAGCCGCCATCGCGTCCACGCCAGCCCGACCGGCCCCGATGGCCGGGGCCGCACAGGCCGCCCCGGCCGGCAGACCCGCCTACAGCGCGGCGATGATCCGTGCCGCGGTGCCGGCACCGTCGTAGCTGCGCAGCATGTCACCGAAGCGCCCGGCCCGCTCGCGGTAGGCCGGATCGTCCAGCACGCCGCCCAGCGCCTGGGCGAACGCCTCGAAGCTGCAGCGCCGGCTGGACAGCTTGCGACCCAGGCCCAGCCGCTCGATCGCATCGAGGTTCCACTCCTGCTCGCCCTGGTTGGGCAGCCCCACCAGCGGAACGCCGTGGCCGAGCGCCGAGTAGATCGAGCCGCGCCCGCCGTGGCTGATCATCGCCGCGCAGTTTCGCGACAGCACCGCACTGGCGGGCACGTAGTCGGTGACGACGACATTGGAGGGCAATGGCGGCCCGGAATACCCGTACAGCCCGCCGGTCGCCGCGATCACGCGGTACTCGTCCGAGTCGCCGAGCAGGCGGGCCAGGTAGCCGACGACGCGCGCGAACTGCTCGCCGTAGGAGCCGAGGTAGACGAAGATCGTCCGCTGCCCGGGCCCGACGCCGGCCAGGAGCGCCGGTGCGGGCGCCGCGGCTTCGCGCAGCAGCGGGCCGACCGCGTGCACGTGCGGCGGCAGGTCGCCGGTCGGCATCAGCTCGCGCGCGTCCATCAGGATCGTCGCATCGCCCTCGAAGAGGTCCTGCAGCGAATCGAGCGGTGCCTCGCCGGCCTGGCGCAGAAACGCGTTGTAGGGCCTTGCCCAGGCCCGGAACAGCTGCTTCTCGGCCCAGTGGCTGAGCGGCCGCAGCCAGCGCTTGGGCACCGGCCGCGCCAGCGTGCCGAGCGGATGCGACTCGGGCAACAGGCGCTCGCCGGTGTAGTACCGCGTCAGCACGGTGTTGCAGAGCACCGCGCGCGGCGTGCGCGTGAGCCGCGCCGAAAGCCCCAGCGTCGGCCGATGCAGGTCGACCACCGCGGTGGGGCGATGGCGCCGGATCAGCGCGGTCTCCTCGGCGACGAACGCGGCGATGCTCGCACTCGTGTGGTAGTCCAGGTTGGAGCGGTTGAAGTGCTCGACCGCATGGCGCGGATCGAGCTCGACCACGTCCTCGACCTCGAAGCCCGCCTCGGCGACGAAACTCACGCACTTCCCACGCGCGGCGAACACGACCCGGTGGCCGGCCGCGCGCAGGGCGTCGCCAATGGCGATCAACGGCTGCGTGCCGCCGAGATGGTTGGCATACGGAAACAACAGAAACGTCTTGATCGCGGTTCCTCCCCTGACTCGCCGCGGGCGCCAGCCCCCCGGCGCGCGCCGCACTTTACCCCAAGCGCGGCGCACGGGAACGGGCATCGGCGGCAGGACGACGGCCGTTCCCCCGCCGCCGAGCGTGCCCGCGACGCATCGGCGGTCGCTGCGACACCTGTCGCATACACGCCTCGACACCTGTCGCTTCTGTGGCGGGTGTCGCAGAAATCCACAGCCGTCGCGGCGCGCCGGAATTCCTGGGAAATTCATTCCACATCAATGGATTGAATGCACTTTTCCACCTCCCGGCATCGGCTGGCCCGGCCTGGAACGGGACTTGCACCAAGGAGCGGTGCCGGCGGACAGGACCAATGAAGAGCCCTGCCGCCGGCCACGACAAGCCGGCGCCGGATCCGCTGCAGTACGTGGACGAGGCCGCCGGACCACGCAAACCGGGAGGACAACATGAGATCGACCCAAGGGACGCTGCGCGCGTCCCGCTGCGGACTGGCCGTCCGCGTCGCCTGCGCACTCGCGCTAGGCCATGGCGGCAGCGCCGCCGCCCAGATCACCTTCGACGTGATCGGCCCCCACGAATACGAGCTGCCGGTCGACTTCGACCCGTTCAACGTCTTCGTGCAGTACGGCATGGTCCAGGAGGACGATCGCCTGTTCAACCGCAACGGCGACCGCACCGACGGCTCCGGCGCCCAGCGCATCGTGGGCATGTCCAAGTACGTGCGCTTCTGGTCACCCGAGTCCAACCGCAACATCGGCGTGGCCTGGGAAGTGATCGTGCCGGAAGTGGCGATCCGCAACCGCAGCCTCGCCGACGCCGACGACCGCCACGTCAGCGGCATAGGCGACCCGCTGACCGGCTTCGCGATCTGGTACAAGCCGGCCGCCAACGCCACCCTCGGCTTCCAGTCGTTCGTGCAGATCCCGGTCGGTACCGAGAAGGTCAGCGACACCAACTGGAAGAACCTGTCGAGCTTCTTCTGGGACTGGCGCATCACCGACAAGCTCGGCTGGACCGGCGACGCCGGCATCGTCTGGCAGACCCGGCGCGACAACGGCATCCGGCCGGGCCTGAGCTGGCACACCAACCACCGCTTCGGGTGGCGGGCTTCCCAGCATCTGGAGCCGTTCCTGGCGGTCGATGCGGAATACCTGGAGGCCCGCGATGGCGCACCCAGTGCGCACGTCATCGACGCCGGCCCCGGCCTGATGATCCACACCTTCGCCAACCAGTCGATCAGCCTGCGCTACTCGACCTCGGTCGATGGCCGCAACCACAGCGTCAACGACAGCTTCAACATCAAGTACGCCTACGTCTGGTAATCGGCGAGCCGGCCGGGGGCCTGCGCCACCGCAGGCTCCCGCAGCGGCTCATGGCACACCCATCGAAAGAGGCTGTCATGAAACCATTGATTGCTCTGGCTCTGTCCATCGCCGCGCTGGTCGCGGTCTGGGTCTATCTGAGTATCGGCCTGCCTGCGCTCCAGCTGATTCCGTGGATCGGCTTCGTCGCCTGGGCGACCTTCTTCGCCGCCGGCGGCGGCAAGGCCGCGATCGGACGCTCGCTGCCGCCGGCGATCGCCGGCGTGCTGCTCACCGCACTGACGATGCTGGCGGTCGGCCACGCCGGCGGCGGCCTGGCCGCACTGATCGTCCTGGTCGCGGTGCTGGCCTTCGTGCTGGTGTTCATGGCCAGCCACCGCTTCCTGGCGTACACGCCGGCCGCGTTCCTGGGCGCGGCGACCTACTTCGGCAGCGGCGGCAAGGTCGACGAAAGCATCGTGTACGTCATCGTGTCGTGGATCGCCGGCGTGGGGTTCGGCTACGTATCGGAGCGGTTCGGAGCCCGGTTGACGAAGCCGGCTGCCGCGAACGGATGAATGAAAAACAAGTCATCGAGGAAACGCAATGAGCACTGAGTACACCAACTACATCGATGGCGTGTTCACGGCACGCAGCCAGAATTCGCTCGAAGTGACCAACCCGGCCACCGGCGCATTGCTGGCGCGGATTCCCGACAGCGACGCCGCCGCGGTCGACGCCGCGGTCGCGGCCGCCAAGCGCGCCCAGCCGGCCTGGGAAAAGCTGCCGGCGGTCCAGCGCGCCGGCCACCTGCGGGCGATCTCGGCCAAGCTGCGCGAGCACCGCACCGAGCTGGCGCGTATCATCGTGCGCGAGCAAGGCAAGGTCCAGGGCCTGGCGCAGGTCGAGGTCGACTTCACCGCCGACTACATCGACTACATGGCCGAGTGGGCGCGACGCCTGGAAGGCGAGGTCCTGACCAGCGACCGCCCGAACGAGAGCATCTTCCTGCTGCGCAAGCCGGTCGGCGTCGTCGCCGGCATCCTGCCGTGGAACTTCCCGTTCTTCCTGATCGCACGCAAGCTCGCGCCGGCCCTCGTCACGGGCAACACGATCGTCATCAAGCCGAGCGAGGAAACACCGATCAACGCCTTCGAGTTCGCCCGGCTGGTGGCCGAAACCGATCTTCCGCCGGGCGTGTTCAACCTGATCGGCGGACGCGGCGCGACGGCCGGCGATGCGCTGGTGTCGCATCGCGACGTCGACCTCATCACGTTCACCGGCAGCGTGGCCACCGGCAGCCGCATCATGCAGACCGCCGGCAAGAACCTGACCCGCGTCAACCTGGAGCTCGGCGGCAAGGCGCCGGCGATCGTCCTGGCCGATGCCGACCTCGACCTCGCCGCCAAGGCGATCTACGACTCGCGCGTCATCAACACCGGACAGGTCTGCAACTGTGCCGAACGCGTCTATGTCGAGCGCAGCGTGCACGATGCCCTGGTCGAGCGCCTGGCCACGCTGTTCGCGGCGACCCGCTACGGCGACCCGTCCGTCGACGCCGACCTGCACATGGGGCCGCTGGTCAACCAGGTGGGCCTGGAGAAGGTCGAGGCCATGGTCGAACAGGCCCGCCGCGACGGCGCCACCATCGTCACCGGCGGCAAGCGGGCCGACCTCGGGCAGGGCTTCCACTACGAACCGACGCTGATCACCGGCACCCGTGCCGACATGGAGATCATGCGCAAGGAGATCTTCGGGCCGGTGCTGCCGATCCAGGCCGTGGACAGCCTGGACGAGGCGATCGCCCTGGCCAACGATTCGGACTACGGCCTGACCTCCTCGATCTTCACGCGCAACATCAACTCGGCGATGAAGGCCGTGCGCGAGCTGCGCTTCGGCGAGACCTACGTCAACCGCGAGCATTTCGAGGCCATGCAGGGCTTCCATGCCGGGCGCAAGAAGTCCGGCATCGGCGGCGCCGACGGCAAGCACGGCTTGTACGAGTTTACCGAAACGCATGTCGTCTACCTGCAGACCCCTTGAGATCCGCGGGTAGCGCCATGGCATCCACGAACCACCGGCCCCACGTCCGCTGCACCATGAACCACGGACGCGCGGCACCCGGAGAAACTGCATGACCGACAAGAAACCCCCGTGCGCCTGCGCATGCGAATCCCACGATCCGGCCCGTCGCAACATGCTGACCGGCGTGCTCGGCTTCGCGCTCGCTCCGCTCGGCGCCTCCGCGTTCGCACAGACCGCGGGCCGCAGCCAGAAGCCCGAGCCGGGCGACCGCCTCGCCTTCATGGTGGGCGACAAGAAGGACCAGGAGATCACGCCTGCGGATCTCCTCGTCGGTGCCGTTCCGACACTGGCCTATCCGCTCGACCCGGCCACCGGCAAGGTGCTGGTGTCACGGGTCAACCTGCTGACCGTGGTCAAGCTCAAGGCCGAGGACATCCAGCCGTCGAGCCAGAAGAACGCCGCCGACGGCATCGTCGCGTTCTCGGCGATCTGCACGCACTACGGCTGCCCGATCACGACGCTGCATCCGAGCCAGAGCCAGATCGTCTGCAACTGCCACGGGTCGGTGTTCAACGCCGCGGACAGGGGAGTCGTGACCACCGGGCCGGCCACGCGGCGGCTCGCGATGCTGCCACTGGCGATCAAGGACGGCGCGCTCGTGGTGGCCGGCAAGTTCGACGGCCCGCTCGGGCCTCCGACATGACCGGCGGGGCCTCGGCCCTGCCGCCGCATACCACAAGAAACCAACGAAACACCGGGAGGAGACATCCATGAAGTTGCAAACGATCGTCGTCGCGCTCGCCGCGACACTGGCATCAGGCGCGGGCATCGCGGCGGACTACAAGCCGGTCACGGACGCACGACTGGCCAATCCGGAGCCGGAGAACTGGCTGCTGACCAAGGGCAACTATGCCGGCTGGAGCTACACCGCGCTGAACCAGATCACCACCGCCAACGTCGCCAAGCTGCGACCGGTGTGGTCGGCCGCCACCGGCGTCAATTCGGGCCACGAGGCGCCTGCCATCGTCAACGGCGAGTACATGTTCGTCGCCACGCCGCACAACCACGTGTTCGCCTACAACGCCAAGACCGGCAAGCCGCTGTGGCACTTCCAGCGTGAAGTGCCCGAGGGCATCGGTGCACTCCACCGCACCAACCGCGGCGTGGCGCTGTGGAACGACAAGGTCTACGTCGGCAGCGTCGACTGCATGCTGAGCGCGCTCGACGCCAAGACCGGCAAGCTGCTCTGGGACGCGCAGGTCTGCGACTGGGAGACCGAGAGCGCCTACATCACGTCCGCGCCGCTGGTGGTCAAGGGCAAGGTCCTGATCGGCCCGTCGGGCGGCGAGTTCGGCGTGCGCGGCTTCCTCAAGGCGTTCGACGCCGAGACCGGCAAGCTCGCATGGACGCGCTACAGCGTGCCGGCGCCGGGCGAACCGGGTTCGGAGACCTGGCCGCAGGAAGGCGAATGGAAGGACGCCTGGAAGAACGGCGGCGGCACGATGTGGATGCCCGGCAACTACGACGTCAAGAACGACGTGATCTACTGGGGCGTCGGCAACGGTGCGCCGTGGCTCGGCGACCAGCGTCCGGGCGACAACCTGTACCTCGCCTCCGTGCTCTCGCTCAATCCCGCCAACGGCAACATCGTCGGCCACTTCCAGTACCACTGGAACGATTCGTGGGACTGGGCCGGCATGAACGCCCCGACCCTGGTCGACTTCGACCGCGGCGGCAAGAAGGTCTCCGGCCTGATCAGCGCGCAGCGCAACGGCCGCCTGTACTGGCTCGACCGCGACGCCAAGGGCAAGATCAGCTACAAGAAGTCCGAGCCGTACGTGACCAATACGGTGTTCACGAGCATCGACCCGAAGACCGGCCGTCCGACCTACAACGAGGACGCCAAGCCGGCCACCGGCAAGACGCGTACGTACTGCCCGAGCCTGTGGGGCGGCAAGGACTGGCCGTACGAGGCCTACAACCCGCAGACCGGGATGCTCTACATCCCGTACAACGACAACCACTGCCTGACCCTGACCGGCATGATCCAGGAGCGCATCCCGGGCCAGTGGTCGGCGGGCGTGGACATCAACCGCCTCGACCTGTCGGTCAAGGAAGGCTTCGACCACATCGGCGGCATCCAGGCCTGGGACATCAACACCGGCAAGGAAGTCTGGCGCGAGAAGTATCCACATTCGTGGAACTGGGGTTCGATCCTGACCACGGCCGGCGGCGTGCTGTTCGCCGGTGGTACCAACGACAAGATGTTCCGCGCCTACGACGCCAAGACGGGCAAGCTGCTGTGGGAGTTCCCGACCCCGTCGGGCATCATCTCGCCGCCGTCGAGCTTCTCGATCGACGGCAAGCAGTACATCGCCGTGGTCTCCGGCTACGGCGTCGACGCGCAGTGGATCCAGGGCAAGATGCACACCCTGGCCGGCTGGGACGAGAAGGTGCCGGAAGGCGGCTCGGTCTGGGTCTTCGCGCTCGGCGACTGACGGTTTGTACCCGCCGCGCGCGCTCGCGCGCGGCATCCCTTCCTCCGCGCCGTCGACCCGAGGCGCGGTTTTTTTTTGGTTCTTCGCCCAGCGGCGGGGTCATTCGGCTTTGGCTCGTGCTTTGGCTTTGGCCCTTGGCTTTTTTCGCCCTAAAGCAAGCCGAGCATCGCAGGGCGGCGCGCCCCGTGTCTGAGCGAAGCGCGTTGGGGCGCCGTGCCTCGTCGTCCGAGAAGCACAGGGGACGCCGGACGAGAAGGCTTTTGGTTCCTTTTGGCCCGTCAAGAAATGTCCGGGAGACATCTTTGACATCGCGTCAGCGATGGCCCGCACGGGTCGCGGCCAGGGATGGACCGCCACACAAGGGACTCGGCCGCGCAGCGGACGAAAGCTCTTGATGTTGCTCTTTTCTCGCCTGTGATCTCATCGAAAAAGCCACGGCGCAAGCTGAGAGCAAAAGCTTCCGCACGCTGCGCGCGCGGGTCACTTTTGCGGCCCGCCATCCCTGGCCGCCGCCCTCCGGGCCGTCGCTGCGCGACGTCAAGAATTTCTCCAGGAAATTCTTTGTCTTGGCAAAAGTCACCAAAACCGTCGTCGCGGGCGCGAGCCGGCACGGCTGCGCCGCGCCGGTCCCCTGCGCTTCTCGGCCAGCCAGGCACGCTGCCCCAACGCGCTTCGCCCAGACACGGGGCAGCTCTGCGGCCTGGCCGACCTGCGATGCTCGGCTCGCTTTAGGCGCCAACAGCAACAGCAACAGCAAGAGCAACAGTGACGAATGCGGCCGTTGTTGGATTCCCGCGAATGGGTGAAGAACCTTTTTTTGCATGGCGGCGAAGCCCGCCCACCGGTGAGGCGGCGACGTGCCGGCCGGTTTCCCGGCCACCTCGTGATGGCCCGGGGCGAGCAACGGTGCGCCGCGGCCGCAGCGGTTCGCTGGCACTGGCCCGGACGCGCACGGCAAGACGATGCGGAAGGGCGCCGCGCGACCGGTGGCGAGACACCGGTGAGGCGGCCCCTGGCGCGATGAGGGCGGCATCGGAGGCGCTGTGTCCCGGCCTGTCCGACGGCGGGCCGGTCGTCCGGCGACGCAGCGCCGGCCCCGGTGGCTCCGCACGTCCAGCCGCGAAGAACGGCCGATGCAGGCGGGCGAGGTTCAGGCCTGGTCGAGCGGCGAGACGATGCCGTAGCGCTTCATGCGCCGGTAGATCGTGGCCCGGCACAACCCCAGGTTGCGCGCCGCGTCGGAGATGTTCCAGCGATGGCGGCGCAAGGCCTCGAGCAACACGCCGGCATCGCCACGGGCGGCGCTGATCGGCACCACGGTCGCCCTCGGCACGGCCGCTGGCGCGACGTCCGGAACCCGCTCGCCGGTACCGGCCGCCTCGGCCAGGTCCGGCGGCAGGTGGTGGACGTCGATGGCCTCGCCGTCGGCGATCGACAGCGCGAAGCGCAGCGCATTGCGAAGCTCGCGCACGTTGCCCGGCCAGTCGTGCCGCATCAGCAGCGCCAGCGCCGGTGCGCCGATCGCCGCGTCGGCGCCCTGCGCCGCCGCTTCCTCGCGCAGGATGCGCTCGATCAGGTAGCCCTGGTCCTGCCGCTCGCGCAGCGGCGGCAGCAGCAGCGTCGCGCCGCACAGGCGGTAGTACAGGTCCTCGCGAAACGTGCCGGTGACGATCTGCTTGCGCAGGTCGCGGTGCGAGGCGGCGATGACGTTGAGGTCGACGCGGATCGGCCGGTCGGCGCCGAGCGGCAGGATCTCGCGCTCGGACAGCACCCGCAGCAGCCGGGTCTGCAGCGCCAGCGGCATGTCGCCGATCTCGTCCAGGAACAGCGTGCCGCCGTCGGAGCGCTGGATCAGCCCCTTCATGCCCTTGCTGCGCGCGCCGGTGAACGTGCCCGGCATGTAGCCGAACAGCTCGCTCTCGATCAGCGACTCGGGAATGGAGGCGCAATTGACCGCGACGAACGGACGCTCGGCGCGGCTGCTCGATTCGTGCAGGGCGCGGGCGAGCACCTCCTTGCCGGTGCCCGTCTCGCCCTGGATCAGGATGCTGACCGGCTTGTCGGCCAGGCGGAGCGCGCGCTCGACCAACTGGTTCATGCGCGGATCGCCCCCGGACAGCTGCGAGAGGGTCTCGCCGCGCGCCGGCAGCGGCCGCTCGCGTTCGGTGCCGGTGCGCGCGGCCGGCACGATGCGCGGAGCGGTCAGCGAGGCGTGGTAGCCGTGGCCGTCCCAGGTCGTCACGATGGCCGGATCGTCCCGGCCGCTGCCGCGCGTCAGCCGCCAGATGTCGTCGATGCGGGTGCCGAACACGCCGCTGAGGTGGCTGCCGACCAGTTGCGCGCGCTGCGCCTCGTCCAGGCGGGCGCACTCGAGCAGCCGCAGCTGGCGGCGCGCGCCCGCGTTGGCACCGACGATGACACCGTCGCGATCGAAGGCCAGCATCAGCTCGCCGCAGACGTCGACCAGCGGGCCGGCCGTGCCGAGCCGCAGGATCCAGCGGTCGCGGAACTGCTGCATGAAGTTCGCGTCCTCGATCATCCGGCCGTAGAGCGTGGTCAGGTGGCGCACCAGGTGCTGGCTCTCGCGCTCGGCCGGCGAGGACAGCGCCGACACGTCGAGCGCCCCCATCAGGTTGCCCTGCGGGTCGTAGAGCGGTGTCGTCGTGCAGCTCAGGCCCACGTTGCCGATGTAGAAATGGTCGTCGCGATGGCAGGTCAGCGTCGTGCGCTCGGCCAGGCAGGTGCCGATGCCGTTGGTGCCGGCATACAGCTCGCTCCAGTTGGCGCCGAGGGTCAACCCGGCACGGCGCAGCGCGATGTCCCAGGTGTCGTTGCCGATGTAGTCGACGCCGATGCCCTCGGCGTCGGTCAGCAGCAGCACGTAGCCCAGGTCCGACACGTGCTTGTAGAGCTGCTCCATGCCGGCGCGGGCCACGCGCAGGTGCTCCTCGTTCTGCTGGATGCACTCGCGCACGCGGCTGGCGTTCTCGATGCGGATGTCCGGCCGTCGCGCGGGGTCCAGGCCGTAGTGCTCGACGCAGCGCAGCCACGAGCGCTGGATGACCGAGGCTCCGTCGTCGACCGGCAACCGGCCGGCGACGACACCCAGAACGGTATCGACATGATGCTGCGACAGGGCCATCGCTTACCTCCTGCGTATCCGCGCGCCTTCAGCATGCGACGGAATTCGTTGTAGGTCGCCGGGATATCCCGGGCCTGCGGCGCAAGCGCCGCGTGCAAACCGGCATCCACCGGCACTGCTTGCGATCCGCGGCCCGGGCCTTCCGGCCGCCGCTAATCGCGCCGGTCGCCGCCGGTCCGCCGCCGCGCCAGCTGCTCGCGCAGCGAGCGCGGCGCCAGCCGCAGCGGCGCCCGCGTCCGTGTCCATCCTGCCTGAGTCCGGGGGGTCAGACCGCGCAGACGGGGCGCGATCCATGCAAAAAGACGGTACAGCGCACCGTGGGCGAACAGCAGCCGCCATCCCTTCCACGCCAGCGCCTCACCGATCGTACGCGCAGCGCCCTGCCCCTTCAACGCAGGCGCCGGCACCTCCGGCACCGTGTGCCGTGCCGCCTCGCGCAGGCGCATCAGCAGGTCGGGGATCGGGATGCCCACCGGGCACACCTCGCCACAGGCGCCGCAAAGGCTCGATGCGGTCGGCAGGTCGCGCGTGGAGGCCAGGCCCAGCAGGTGCGGCTCGATGATCGCACCGATCGGCCCCGGATAGGTCGTGCCGTAGCTCAAGCCGCCGACCCGCGCATAGACCGGGCAGTGGTTCATGCAGGCGCCGCAGCGGATGCACTGCAGCGTCGCGCGGAAGCGCTCGTCGCGGTAGGCCTGGGTACGCCCGTTGTCGAGCAGGATCAGGTGCACCTCGCGCGGACCGTCTCTTTCGCCACTCCGGCGCGGGCTGGAAATGACGTTGAGATAGGTGGTCACCGCCTGACCGGTCGCCGAGCGCGTCAGCAGCGCGAACAGCGGCACGACGTGCTCGAGCTTCTCGACCACCTTCTCCAGGCCGGTGACCGCGATGTGCACGTCCGGCACCGTCGTGCTCATGCGGCCGTTGCCCTCGTTCTCGACCAGCACCAGCGAACCGGTCTCGGCGACCAGGAAGTTGACGCCGGAGACGCCGATGCGCGTATCGCGGAACAGGTTGCGCAGCGCCTGGCGGCCGATCGCGATCAGCGCGTCGACGTCCTCGGTGTAGGGCGCGCCG
Organism: Dokdonella koreensis DS-123; assembly: GCF_001632775.1. Lineage (NCBI taxonomy): Bacteria > Pseudomonadati > Pseudomonadota > Gammaproteobacteria > Lysobacterales > Rhodanobacteraceae > Dokdonella > Dokdonella koreensis. The sequence continues at coordinate 1,052,413 of NZ_CP015249.1, read as the reverse complement.
TCGATGCGGTCGGCGAAGATGCGCGCGACGTCCTCCTTGGTCTTGTGGATCGCCGGCATGATGATGTGGCTGGGACGGTCGTCGTCGAGCTGCAGGATGTACTCGCCCATGTCGGTCTCGACGCACTCGACGCCGGCCTCGGCCATGCGATGGTTGAGCTCGATTTCCTCGCTGACCATCGACTTGCCCTTGACCATGCGCGTGGCCTCGTGGCGCCGGGCGATCGACAGGAAGATCCGGTTGGCGTCCTCGGCGTTCTCGGCCCAATGCACGTGGATGCCGTTGGCGGTCAGGTTGGCCTCCAGCCGTTCGAGCAGGTCCGGCAGGTGCGCCAGCGCGTGCTGGCGCACCGTTTCCCCGAGCCGGCGCAGCCGGGCGAAGCCGGCGGCATCGGGAAACTGCGCGGCGCGCTTGTCCATCAGGAAATCCATCGCACCGCGGAAGCTGCGGCGCAGCACCGGGTCGGCCAGCACGATGCGGGCGTTGTCCTTGAACGCGGCGGGATCGGCGACCGGGCGCACGCTGCCGCTCATGCCGCGGCCTCGTCGCGGACCAGCACGATGACCAGTTCCTTCGGGCCGTGCGCACCGTAGACCAGCAGGCGCTGGATGTCGGCGGTCTTGGACGGGCCGGTGACGAGCAGCGCGTTGGTCGGCAGCTGCCCGGCCCAGCCTTGCGCGGTCATCGCCGCGTACAGGTCGGGAAACACCGTGCTGGCGCGCAGCACGGCGATGTGCACCGGCGGCACCAGTGACAGCGTGCGCGGCTCGTCGCGGTCCGGCCAGACGATCAGCGACCCGGTCTCGGCGATGCCGCCGCGGGTCGTCGTGATGCCGGCGTCGATCGCGTCGAACAGCTCGCCGCGAAATGCCTCGATGTCCTGCTCGTACCAGCGCAGCGTTCCGGCCGGCAGCTGCGCGGCCAGTGCCGCCGCCAGCGCGGTGCCGCGCCCGGCCAGCACGCGGCCGAGGCGCTTGTCGCGCACCACGGCGGCGACCGCCGCGGGCCAGTCGTCCGGGCCGGCCTCGACGACTTCGGCGCGCCAGCCGCGCGCGCGCTCGGCGAACATCGCCGCCCGGATGGCCGGATCGTCCGCCGGCGCCTGCGGGCGGAAGTGCGCCGCCACGTCCGGCAGCAGCCGCGCCGGCCCGGCGCCGGCCTGGCGCAGCCGGGCGAGGATCGCCGACCGGGCGTTCGCCGTCGTGCCGGTCACGGCGCACCCCCGTCGGCGGCCAGCCGGCCGCGCAGGAAGCTGGCGATGTGCTCGCCACGCACCGGCTCGCCGCGCTTTTCCAGCGCCAGGTTGAGGTTCATCAGGCAGCCGCAATCGGCGCTGACGAAGCGGTTGCAGCCGGTCGCCAGGATCGCCTCGATCTTGTCGGCCGCCATCGCCGCCGAGATCTCCGGATGCTTGACCGCGAACGTGCCGCCGAAGCCGCAGCATTCCGCTTCGTGGTCGTGCACCGCCAGCCGCACGCCCGGCAGCCGGGCCAGCAGCGCCCGGCCGACGTGGTGCGTGCCCATCTCGCGGCGCGCACTGCAGGACGTGTGCAGGCAGACCGTTTCCTCGGCGTCGGCCGGGGCCTGCCAGTCCGGGCCGAGCAGGCCGGCGACGAAATCGGTGAACTCGACCGTGCGCGCGGCGATCGCCGCGGCCTGGGTCGACCGGCGCGGATCGTCGGCGAACAGGCGCGGCCAGTGGTGGCGGATCATGCCGCCGCAGGAGCCGGACGGCACGACGATCGGCCACGGCTCGGGAAACAGGTCCAGCTGCGCCGCGGCGACCGGGCGCGCCTCCTCCGGGAAGCCGCTGGTATAGGCGGGCTGGCCGCAACAGGTCTGCCCGGCGGGAAAGCTCACGCGCACGCCGAGCCGCTCGATCACCTCGATCGCGTCGAGGCCCGCCTGCGGGACGAAGAGGTCGAGCAGGCAGGTGGCGAAGAAGTAGACGTCGGCCGGCACCGCGGCGTCTGAAGCGGGAGTGGGGGTCATCGGGGTCCGTCAGCCATGCTGTGGCGGCCGAGTGTGCGCGTGCCCTCGCCGGCCGGTATATTGGTCAGACCAATCCAGCCGCTCCGGTGCCAGCGATGTCCCGTCGGGTCGAAGCCGTCGTCGCCCATCTCGAAGCCGCGATCGCCCAGGGCCGCTACGCGTCCGGCACGCGGCTGCCGGCCGAGCGCGTCCTCGGGGTCGCGCTCGGCGTCTCGCGCGCCACCGTGCGCGATGCGCTGGCCGCCCTCGTCAGCCGCGGCCTGCTGCAGCGCCGGCAGGGCGACGGCACCTATGTCAACGACCAGGCCGACCGGCAGATGGCCGAGGTCTGGGCCGACATGGCCGAGCGCCATCCGGCCTTGCAGGGCGACCTGATCGAGTTCCGCGAGATGCTCGAAAGCCGCGCCGCCGCGCTGGCCGCGACACGCCACGACGCGCGCGACCGCGAACGCCTCCTCGCCACGCTGGCCGCCGTCGACGCCGCCTACGACGGCGAGGACCGGGCCGCGCAGATCCGCAGCGACGTCGCCTTCCACCGCGCGATCGCCGAAGCGACACACAACCCGCTGTTCGCCTACCTGATGACCTCGCTGCTGCGCCTGCTGCACGAGCACGTCCAGCTGAGCCTGGCCGGCCTGGCGCCGCACTCGGACACGGCGCGGCAGCTGCGCCTCCAACACCGCGCGCTGGCCGAGGCGATCCTCGCGCGCGATCCGGAACGCGCACGCCGGTGCGCCGGCAGCCACATCGATTTCGTCGGCGTGCGCCTCAACGCGATGCCGCGGCCCGCGCGCGAGCGCCAGCCCGGCGGCGACGGCCATCGCGATTGACGGCCACCCGGACGCCGGCAGGCGTCCTCGCCCCGGAGCGCACCCGGCGGGCGGCGCCTAGGCGTCGGCGGTCTCGCCGGCGAGGCGCTGTCCCGGCAGCGCCGGCAGGTAGCGTGCGCGCTTGCGCGGCCGCAGCCGGTCCAGGTCGATCAGGATCAGGCCGTCGATGCTGTTGCGGAAGGCCGGGTCGACGCCGAACGCGAGGAAGCGGGCACCGCCCGGCTCGCACAGCTCGGTGTACTGCCGATACAGGATCGGCACGCGGGCACCGCTGGGTTCCAGCCGCTCGCGCAGCGCGGCCATCGCCTGGTCGGCGTCGAGCGACCCGAAGTCCGGCGCCGTGCCGGCGTAGCGGAACGGATGGTACGGCCGCGCCAGCCCGCGATCGCCGCCGAAGTAGCGGTCGTAGTAGCCCACGATCTGCTCGCGCGCCGCCAGCGGCAGCTCGGCGCTGATCGAGACCGGCCCGTACAGGTGGCGCACCTGCGGGTGGATGCGCAGCCAGGCGCCGATGCCCTGCCAGAGCCAGTCGAGGCTGCGTGTGTTGCGGTAGCGCGGCTGGACGAAGCTGCGTCCCAGCTCGGCGCTGCGCTCGATCGCCGGCAGCAGGCGTCCGTCGATCTCGAACAGGCTGCGCGTATAGAGACCGTCCAGGCCGCGCTCGCCCAGCACGCGTGCGCAATCGGCGATGCGGTAGGCACCAGCCACCTCGCCGGCCGCGGCATCCCACAGGACGATGTGGTCGTACCAGCTGTCGTAGACGTCGGTGTCGAGCCTGCGCCCGGTGCCTTCGCCGACGCTGCGGAAGGTCAGCTCGCGCAGCCGCGCGATCTCGCGCAGCAGCGGCGAGTCGGTGGCCAGGCGCCCGGCGTGGATGCGCAGGCCGTCGCTGTTCTCGCCGAGCAGCGGCAGGCGCTCCACGTCCGCGCGAATCGCCGCCGGTGCGGGCCGGTGCGCCAGCGGCGCCTGCAGCGCCGACCAGCGATCGCCGCGCCGGCCGATGGCATAGACCGCCCGCCGCACCTCGCGCGAGATCCGGCGCCGGTCGGCGATGCCGCTCATCACGTCGCCGATCGGCCGCGGCGCGCCGACCCGGATCACCAGCCGGCTCTGCTGCCGCGCGAAGATCTCGCGCGGCAGCAGGCCGGTGCCGAGCGGCTTGAACAAGGCCGACATGCCGTAGAACAAGGCCGAATTGCGCCCTTCGATGCGCACCGGCACCACCGGCGCGGCCGCCTGCTCGGCGAACCGCAGGAAACCGTGCCGCCAGGCGGCGTCGCGCACGCCCAGCGGCGTCAGCCGCGAGACCTCGCCGGCCGGGAACACGATCACCGCCTGCTCGCTGCGCAAGGCCTGGTCGACCTGGCGCAGGCTGTCGGCGCCGGCCCGGCCGCCGAAGACGCGCAGCGGGATCAGCAGGTCGGACAGGCCCTCGAACGCGGCGAGGAAATCGTTGGCGACGATGCGCACGTCGCGCCGCACGCTGCCGACGAAGGCCAGCAGCGCGAGCGCGTCGATCGCACCCATCGGATGGTTGGCGACGATGACCACGCGGCCGCTCTCGGGAATCCGCTCGCGCTCGACCTGGTCGACCAGGAAGCGGCAATCGAGCCGCTCCAGCGCCGCCTCGACGAACGCAAAGCCACGCAGGTGCGCATGGTCGCGAACGAAGGCATCGATCGTGTCGATGCGCGCGATGCGCGCCAGCGAGCGCACCAGCTGCCGCGAGAACGGCGCGCGCCGCCCGGTGAACCATTGCGGGAACCGTGCTTCGATCCTGCCTTCCAGATCGAGCATGCCTGCCTCATCGTCGTCGGAGTCACCGCACGCTAGGACCGGCGCATTGCATTCACGTGACGGCAACGATCACGCCACTGTCATCTGCGCCGACCACGATGGCGGCGAACCGATCGGACGGACCGCCCGGAATGCCCGCAATTCAGTCAGCCAGTCGACCGGCCGCGACGCGGCCCAGCCTGCGCGACCGCGTCGACCAGAAGATCTTCAACGCGATCTGGTCGCGCAGCCTCGTCTACAACACCTGCTGGGAAGACCCGGCAGTCGATCGCGTCGCGCTCGGCCTCGGCGCCGACGACCACGTGCTGGTCATCACCAGCGCCGGCTGCAACGCCCTGGACTACGCCCTGCAGGGCCCGCGCCGCATCGACTGCGTCGACGCCAACCCGCGCCAGAACGCGCTGCTGGAGCTCAAGCTCGCCGGCATCCGCGCGCTGTCGTTCGAGGACTTCTACGCGATCTTCGGCGACGGCCACCACGGCGACTTCGAGCGCCTCTATCGCACGCGCCTGCGCGCGCACCTGACGCCGTTCGCGCGCGACTGGTGGGATCGCCATACGCACTGGTTCGCCAGCACGCGCGGCAGCTTCTACTTCCACGGCCTGTCGGGCCTGGTCGCCCGCGGCGTGCGCGCCTGGTTCCGCGCGCAGCCGCGCCTGCGCGTGGCGATGTTCGACCTGCTCGCCGCGCGCGACCTGGACACCCAGCGCCGGATCTACGACCAGCACGTCGCGCCGCTGCTGTGGAACCGCGCGGTCAACTGGACGATTTCGCGCCAGCTGGTCATGAACCTGCTCGGGGTGCCCCATCCGCAGCGGCGCCTGGTCGAGGCCGAGCACGCCGACGGCGTCTCCGGCTTCATCCGCGAGGCCGTGCAGTACGTCTTCCGCGAGCTGCCGCTGGCCGACAACTACTTCTGGCGCGTCTACCTGACCGGACGCTATGCGCCGGACTGCTGCCCCGAATACCTCAAGCGCGCCAACTTCGAGCGCCTCAAGGCCGGGCTGGCCGATCGCATCCACCTGCACACCGCCACCGTCACGTCCTTCCTGCAGGGCGGCGACGCGCCGATCTCGCGGTTCGTCCTGCTCGACCACATGGACTGGATGGCCTCCTACCATCCGGCGGCGCTGGACGAGGAATGGGAAGCGATCCTGGCGCGGGCCGCGCCAGGCGCGCGCGTCCTGCTGCGCAGCGCACAGTCCCGGCCGGCCTGGCTGGACCAGGTCCGCGTCGGCGCGGGCGGGACGCTGCGCGAACGGCTGGCGTTCGACGAGGCCCGGGCCGCCGCGCTGCAGCCGCACGACCGCGTCCATACCTACCCCGGCTTCGTGATCGCCGATGCGCCGGCTTGACGCCCTGCGCGCCGACCTGGCCGTGCTGCGCGCGATGACGCGCGGCATGCCGGCCGGCGATACGCTGGCGGCGCGACTGGCCGCGTTCTATGCCCCGCAGGCGGACCACTACGACGCGTTCCGCGAGCGCCTGCTGCACGGGCGCGAGGCGTTGATCGCCACCATCCCGCTGCCCGCCGCCGCCCACGTCGTCGACCTGGGCGGCGGCACCGGCCGCAACCTGGAGTTCTTCGGCCCGCGCACCGCCGGCATCGCCCGCTACGAGGTGGTCGACCTGTGCGCGCCGATGCTCGAGCGTGCGCGGATCCGTGCGCGGCACTTCCCGCAGCTGCACGCGATCGAGGCGGACGCCACGCGCTGGCAGCCGGCGCAGCCGGTCGATGCGGTGATCCTGTCCTATGCGCTGACGATGATTCCCAACTGGCGCGCGGCACTGCATTCGGCCATCGCGATGCTCAAGCCCGGCGGCACGCTGGCCGTGGTCGATTTCTACGTCTCGGCCGAGCGCCCCGCGGCCGGCTGCCGGCGTCACGCCTGGCCGACCCGCCGCTTCTGGCCGGCCTGGTTCGGCCACGACGGCGTACGGCTCGATCCGGAGCAGCTGCCGACGCTGTGCGGCACGCTGCCCACGCATGCGCTGGTCGAGGCGCGGGGGCGGCTGCCGTATCTCCCGCTGCTGCGCGTGCCCTACTACCGCTTCGTGGGGACCAAGCCATGAACATCCATCGGGTCCGCTCGGTCTTCATCTCCGACGTCCACCTGGGAACCCGGGCCTGCCAGGCCGAGCGCCTGCTCGGCTTCCTGCGCGCCTACCCGGCCGAGTACCTGTACCTGGTCGGCGACATCGTGGACTTCTGGGCGATGCGCCGCGACGTGCGCTGGACCGCCGCGCAGAACACCGTCGTGCAGAAGATCCTGCGCCGCGCCCGCCACGGCGAGCAGGTCATCTTCATCCCGGGCAACCACGACGAGGCGCTGCGCGAATACACCGGCATCCGCTTCGGCGACATCCGCCTGGAGCGCGAATGGGTGCACACCACGGCCGAGGGCAAGCGCTATCTGGTCCTGCACGGCGACGAGTTCGACCAGGTCACCCGCTACCACCGCTGGCTGGCCGTGCTCGGCGACGTCGGCTACACCTGGCTGGTGCACGCCAACGGCTGGCTCTCGTGGCTGCGCCGCAAGCTCGGCATCGCCGGCTACTGGTCGCTGGCCGGCTACGCCAAGCGCAAGGTCAAGGCGGCGGTCAGCTTCGTCGGCGACTTCGAGGGTTCGGTGGCACGCGCCGTCCGCGAGCGCGGCCTGGACGGCGTGATCTGTGGCCACATCCACGTGGCGGCGCTGCGCGACATCGAGGGGATCCGCTACGTCAACTGCGGCGACTGGGTCGACAGCTGCACGGCCATCGTCGAGCACCACGACGGCCGTCTCGAACTGATCCACTGGAGCAGCAGCGAAGCGGAGACGCTGGATCCGGAAGGCCTGGCCGAGCAGTTGCTGCTGCAGCAGCGCATGCAGAGCCGCCGCACCGCCGCCTGAGGGCCGGGCGCGCGCTGGCCCGCCCAGCATGCCGCACGTCCGTCCGGACGCGCGGCCGCCCGCTCAGGCCGTTCCCGGCACGTCGGGCTGGTTCTCGGGACGCGCCGTATCGAAGGCCGGCAGTTCCAGGCAGGCCTGCTCGATGCGCGCGATCGTCGGGTACGGCGTCAGGTCCACGCGGAAACGGTGCGCGTTGTAGACCTGGGGTATCAGGCAGATGTCCGCCAGCCCCGGCGAGTCACCCTCGCAGTAGCGGCCGGTGGACGGATGCTCGACCAGCATCTCCTCGAACGCGCGCAGTCCTTCGCGGATCCAGTGTTGCGTCCAGCGCTGGCGCTGCTCGGCGTCGGCGGCCAGCTCGCGCTCCAGGTACTGCATCACGCGCAGGTTGTTGAGCGGATGGACGTCGCAGGCGATCAGCTGGGCCAGCGCGCGTACGCGTGCGCGGTCGCGGATCATCGGCGGCAGCAGCTTCATCGCGCCGTCGTAGGCTTCGTCCAGGTACTCGACGATCGCCAGCGACTGGCGCACGACGCGGCGCCCGTCGATCAGCACCGGCACCAGCTCCTGCGGATTGAGCTCGTGGAACACCGGATCGTGCTGCTCGCCGCCGTTGTTGACCAGGTGCACGGGCACCTGGTCGTACGGCAGCATCTTGAGGTTGAGGGCGATGCGGACGCGATAGGCCGCGCTGGATCGCCAGTAGCTGTACAGCGTCAAGCGTTCGCTCATCGCCCGGGCCTCCCCCGTCACGTGCATCGCCGGAATCGACGCCCGGCGATTATCTCAGGACTCGCGAACGGGCGGCGAATAGCGCTCGATGCGCTGCTCGATGGCGCCGAACAGGCTGGCGCCCTGCCCGTCGGTGATCTCGATGCGGACGACGTCGCCGAACTTCAGGAACGGCGTGGCCGGCTGGCCGTCGCGCAGGGTTTCCACCGTCCGCTGCTCGGCGAGGCAAGAGGCGCCCTTGGCGGTGTCCTCGTTGGCGATCGTGCCGGAGCCGACGATCGTGCCGGCCGTCAGCGGCCGGGTCTTGGCGGCATGGGCGATCAGGTCGGCGAAGCTGAACTGCATGTCCACGCCGGCCTCGGCCTCGCCGAACCAGTGCCCGTTGATCCAGGTACGCATCGGCAGGTGCAGCTTGCTGTCGCGCCACGCATCGCCGAGCTCGTCCGGCGTCACCAGCACCGGCGACAGCGCCGAACGCGGCTTGGATTGCAGGAAGCCGAAGCCCTTGGCGAGCTCCGGCGGGATCAGCCCGCGCAGCGATACGTCGTTGACCAGGCCGACCAGCTGGATGCGGTCGGCCGCCGCGGCCGGCGTGAGGCCCATCGGCACGTCGTCGGTGACGACGACGACCTCGGCCTCCAGGTCGATACCCCAGTCCTCGCTGGCGGCCAGCACCGGATCGCGCGGACCGAGGAAGCCGGCGCTGGTCGCCTGGTACATCAGCGGGTCGGTGTAGAAGCTGGCCGGTACCTCGGCACCGCGGGCACGCCGCACCCGCTCGACGTGCGGCAGGTAGGCGCTGCCGTCCACGAACTCGTAGGCGCGCGGCAGCGGCGCTGCCAGCTGGCCGACATCCAGGTCGAAGGCGTCCGCGGCGCGGCCGGCCTGCAGGTCCTCGTACAGCGCGTTGAGGCGCGGCGCGACCGCTTCCCAGGCATCCAGCGCGGCCTGCAGCGTGGCGGCGATGCCGGTGGCGGCCACGGCCCGGCGCAGGGCGCGGTCGACGACGATCAGCGTGCCGTCACGGCCGCCTTCCTTGAGACTTGCAAGCTTCATCGGTGATTCTCCATCCGGTTCGCCGGGCGGCGCTCAGCGGCGCGCGGCATCGAAGTGTTTGCGCAGGCCCTGCCAGCAGGCGTAGTAGTCGCGCTGCAGCAGCGGCGATTCCAGCGCCTGCCGGGTCGGGCGGATCACGGCGCGGGTCTCGAACATGAAGGCCATCGTATCGACGACGTGATCCGGCTTCGACGTGTCGGCGGCCGAGGCCTTCTCGAAACTGGCCGCGTCCGGCCCGTGCCCGCTCATGCAATTGTGCAGGCTGCTGCCGCCCGGCACGAAACCGCCCGCCTTGGCGTCGTAGGCGCCGTGCACCAGCCCCATGAATTCGCTGGCGATGTTGCGGTGGAACCACGGCGGCCGGAACGTGTCCTCGGCGCACAGCCAGCGCGGCGGGAAGATCACGAAGTCCAGGTTCGCCGTGCCGGGCGTGTCGCTCGGCGAGGTCAGCACCGTGAAGATCGACGGATCCGGGTGGTCGTAGCTGATCGAGCCGATCGTGTTGAAGCGGCGCAGGTCGTAGCGGTACGGCACGTGGTTGCCGTGCCAGGCCACCACGTCGAGCGGGGAGTGGCCGATCGAGGCCCGCCACAGGCTGCCCTGGAACTTGGCGATCAGCTCGAAGTCGCCCTCGACGTCCTCGTAGGCCGCCACCGGCGCCTGGAAATCACGCGGATTGGCCAGCCCGTTGGAGCCGATCGGACCCAGGTCCGGCAGGCGCAGGCTCGCGCCGAAGTTCTCGGCGACATAGCCGCGCGCCGCGCCGTCGGGCAACTCGACCCGGAAGCGGATGCCGCGCGGAATCAGGGCGACCTGCTGCGGCTCGACCTCGATCAGGCCGAGCTCGGTGGCGATCCGCAGCCGGCCGTGCTCGGGGACGATCAGGAATTCGCCGTCGGCGCTGTAGAGGAAGCGGCCCTGCATCGACCGGTTGGCCGCGTAGAGGTAGATGCCGATGCCGGCCTGCGCGGCCGGACCGCCGTTGCCGGCGACCGTGAGCAGGCCGTCGATGAAGTCGGTCGGCGCTGCCGGCAGCGGCAACGGGTCCCAGCGCAGCTGGTTCGGCGTGGCCGGCGCCTCGTCGAAGCGGTTGTGCCAGGTGGCGTGGGCGAGCGGCTCGAACGGCCGGTGCATCGCCGCCGGCCGGATGCGGTACAGCCAGCTGCGCCGGTTGGCGTGCCGCGGTGCCGTGAAGGCCGTGCCGGAGATCTGTTCGGCATAGAGCCCGTAGGCGGCGCGCTGCGGCGAGTTGCGCCCTTCGGGCAGCGCGCCCGCCAGCGCCTCGGTCGCGAACTCGTTGCCGAAACCGGACTGGTAGTTGCCGGAACTGGATGAAGTCATGCCGCCACCCTCGATGCCCCGCGACGGCGGAGCGATGACCCTGGAGACCTGTTGCGCCGGTCCCGATCGGCCGCAGCGGCGGACGCGGGAGCCGGCGGGCTGTTTCTCGGCCGCGCCTAGAGCACGCCGCGACGCATCTGGTCGCGCTCGATGCTTTCGAACAGCGCCTGGAAATTGCCGTTGCCGAAGCCCTCGTTGCCCTTGCGCTGGATGATCTCGAAGAAGATCGGACCGATGCAGTTCTGCGTGAAGATCTGCAGCAGCAGCTTCTTCTGGGTTTCCGGATCCGCGTCGATCAGCAGCTTGTTGCGCTGCATGCGCGGCACGTCCTCGCCGTGGTCGGGGATGCGCTGGTCGATGACCTCGTAGTAGGTCTCCGGCGTATCGAGGAAGGCCACGCCCCGCGCGCGCATCGCCTCGACCGTCTCGTAGATGCTGTCGGTGAAGCAGGCGATGTGCTGGATACCCTCGCCCTTGTACTCGTCGAGGTATTCGTTGATCTGCGACTTGGCGTCGGCCGACTCGTTGAGCGGGATGCGCACCATGCCGTCCGGCGCGGTCATCGCCTTGGAGACCAGGCCGGTCTTGGCGCCCTTGATGTCGAAGTAGCGGATCTCGCGGAAGTTGAACAGGCGCTCGTAGTAGTCGGCCCAGCGCGCCATGTTGCCGAAGTAGAGGTTGTGCGTGAGGTGGTCGATGAAGGTCAGGCCGAAACCCTTCGGATGACGCTCCACGCCCGGCAGCCATTCGTACTCGGCGTCGTAGACCGAGCCTTCGGCGCCGTAGCGGTCGACCAGGTACAGCATGCAGTCGCCGATGCCCTTGATGACCGGCACGTCGACCGCGCGGGTATCGGCCTTGTGGGTGATCTCCTCGCCGCCATTGGCGAGCGTTGCCGCCAGCACTTCGGCCGCGGGCTTGCGGAACCGGATCGCGAACCCGCATGCACTCGGGCCGTGCGCCTTGACGAAGTCGGCGGCGAACGAGTCGGGCTCCTCGTTGACGAGGAAATTGCAGTCGCCCTGCCGGTACAGCGTCACCTTGCGCGTGCGGTGGCGGGCGACGGCGGCGAAGCCCAGATTGGCGAACAGCGTGTGCAGGAGCTGCGGGTCGGGTGCGGCGAACTCGACGAACTCGAAGCCGTCGACACCCATCGGGTTCTCGAACGTCGTGACCTGCATGCCGGTATTGGGTACGGTCGGATGGGGCTGGGCATTCATGGCGGCTCCGTAGGGGCGATGCGCCGTGCTGGCGGCGGAATCCGCGTGTTATAGTTTCAACTGAAACCAATTGCAAGAGGCAGTGCACCATGCCCGACCGCGCCGTGCTGGAACTGGAGACCTTCCTGCCGTACCGGCTGTCCGTCCTGTCCAATACCGTCAGCCAGGCGATCGCCCAGATCTACGAGGAACGGTTCGGGCTGTCGGTCACCGAGTGGCGCGCAATGGCGGTCCTGGGCCGCTACAGCGGCATCTCGGCGCGCGAGGTGGCGATGCGCACGGCGATGGACAAGGTCGCGGTCAGCCGCGCCGTCGCCCGGCTGATGGAGAAGGGCCTGATCGAGCGGGACACCGCGGAGCACGACCGGCGCCAGTCGGTGCTGCAGCTCTCCTCGGACGGCTGGGCGATCTACGACCAGGTCGCGCCGCTCGCCCTCGAGCACGAGCAGCGGCTGCTGGCGCACCTGGATGCCGACGAGAAGCGCTGGCTGGCACGCATCCTCGACAAGCTCTGGCAGGTCGAGCGCAGCGCACTGGAGTCCTGAAAAACGAACCGCGCCGGCCCCTTGCGGGTGCCGGCGCGGCAAGGATGCTGCGAGGACCTACTTGACGCCGTGCATGAGGCGCTGGATCAGCGGCGCGATCAGGAACAGCAGCGCACCCGGGATCACCAGCGCCCAGAAGCCGAAGGTGTAGCCGCTCAGCGCGGACTCCAGGTTCATGCCGCTCTCGCCACTGACGTGGCTGGCGAAGATGCCCGACAGGTTGTTGCCGATCGCGGTCGACAGGAACCAGCCGCCCATGCCGAAGCCGACGAGGCGCACCGGCGCGAGCTTGGTCACCATCGACAGGCCGATCGGCGACAGGCACAGCTCGCCGACCGACTGGATGACGTAGACCATGAACAGCGTCCAGAACGGGATCTTCAGCGTCTGCGGATCGACCAGGCCGGACAGCGCGAATATCAGCAGCAGGAAGGCCAGGCCGTTGAAGATGAGGCCGAGGCCGAACTTGCGCGGGATCGACGGGTTGTGGCGGCCCATCTTCACCCACAGCCAGGCCAGTACCGGCGCCAGCGTGATGATCGCCAGCGAGTTGACCGACTGGAACCAGCCGACCGGGAAGATCCAACCGCTGAAGTCACGGTTGACGATGTTCTGGGCGAGGAAGTTGAACGAGCTGCCGGCCTGCTCGAAGAAGCACCAGAACAGCACGTTGAAGACGAAGATGATCAGCATGGCCACGGCCATGTCCCGCCGGATCGCACCGTCCTTGAAGCCTTCCTTCAGGATCAGCACGCACAGTCCGATGAACAGCGCCGTCAGGATCCACTGCAGCGCACCGGCACCGATCGAGAGCAGGAAGTAGAAGGCCGGAATGGCGACGATCGCGCAGATCGCCGTCACCAATACGCGCCCGCTGCCTTCGGCGCCTTCCGGCGGCCGGCCGATACCGAGCAGCTGCTTGCGGCCGAACCAGAACCACACCAGGCTGATCAGCATGCCGATGCCCGAAACCAGGAACACCACCTTGTAGGCGGGCATCTGCGGGGTGCCGCCCATGATGCGCTCGGCCAGGATGCCGGTCAGCCACGGCGCCAGCATCGCGCCGAGGTTGATGCCCATGTAGAAGAGCGTGAAACCCGAATCGCGGCGCTCGTCGCCGGTGACGTAGAGCTTGCCGACCATCGTCGAGATGTTCGGCTTGAACAGGCCGTTGCCGACGATCACCGTCGCCAGGCCGAGTTTGAACAGCGCCTCATTGGGCATCATGATCAGGAACAGGCCGGCGGCCATGATCACCGCGCCGAGCAGGATCGAGCGCTGGTAGCCGATGACCCGATCCGCGACGTAGCCGCCGAACAGCGCTGCCGCGTAGACCAGTGCCAGGTAGGCGCCGTAGAGCCGGCTGGCCGGTGCCTCGCCGGCGCTGTCGCCCGCGTAGAACTGGGCGACGATGTACAGGGCCAGTGCCCAGCGCATGCCGTAGAACGCGAAGCGTTCCCAGAACTCCGTCATGAACAGCATCCACAATGGGCGCGGATGGCCCAGCGTCTGCGGGAACTGGGGAAGCGTGTCGCCCGCAGGCGACGTGGCGGTACCGCTCATGCGCGGATTCTCCTGCTGGAAAGAGTGATGAAAGCGAAGGTTCGCGAGCGGACGATCGGAACCGGCCCCGGCCGACAGGTTTAACCGGTGATGAATGCCGCGTCAAATCGCGCTGCGGCAAAAACCGGCCGCCGCCGTCACGCGGTACCGATGACGGTCCGCACCTCGAACAGCTCCGGGAAGAACGTCAGGTCCAGGGCCTTGCGCAGGAAGCCGACCCCGGACGAGCCGCCGGTCCCCCGGCGGAAGCCGATGATGCGCTCGACCGTCTTCATGTGGCGGAAACGCCACAACTGGAAACTCTCCTCGACGTCGACCAGCTTCTCGCAGAGGTTGTAGGCACGCCAATGGGCGTCCGACTGCTCGTAGATGCGACGAAAGACCGGAATCAGCTCCGGATGGCGCTGGTACGGCTGCGACCAGTCCCGCTCGGTGCAGGCCAGCGGCACCTCGTGGCCGTGGCGGGCCAGGTGACGCAGGAACTCGTCGTACAGGCTGGGGGCCTCCAGCACCTGGCGCAGGGCATCGCGCCGCGGCGGGTCGTGGTCGAACACGGCGATCATCTGTGCGTTCTTGTTGCCGAGCAGGAACTCGATCGTGCGGTACTGGTAGGACTGGAATCCGGAGGCCGGCCCCAGTACGTCGCGAAACTCCAGGTACTCCGAGGGCGTAAGCGTTTCCAGAACCGCCCATTGCTCGAACAGCTGGCGCTGGATCTGCTTGACCCGGGCGAGGATTTTCAGGCACGAATCGATTTCGTCACGGGAAAGATTGGCCACCGCGGCGCGCAGCTCGTGGATGACCAGCTTCATCCACAGCTCCGATACGTGATGCTGGATGATGAACAGCATCTCGTCGTGGTGCGGCGGATTCGACAGCGGTTGCTGCGCCGACAGCAGGGTGTCCAGCTGCAGGTAGCCGCCATAGGTCAGGCGGTCGGCCAGGTCGATTTCGATACCGGCCTCGAGGTCACGCTTGATGTCGCTGGATGTCATTGCGGTTCCAAGGAAAAGAGCCCGCGCCGCCGCCCTGGGCACCGGCCGGGGCATGGAGTGTACCGGCGTGCGCGCACCGGCATCGAGAAAAACTTCACCGACACGCCACGCCCGCGGGCCGGCGACGCGGCAGCGGAAGCAGCCTTGGCTTCATCGCCGCCAAGGCGGCAGCGCGCCGGCCGCCGCCGACGCCCGATGGACGGCCAAACGCCGCCGCCCCGGCGACGCGCCCGCCCCCCGGACGCGCCCGTACGGAACGCCGCCACGTGCTGCACCGATCCTTGCACCCTCTCCGCAGGCTTGCTATCTAGCGGGCCAACGCCGTCGACCCGGGCTCCCACCCGTCCGCAGCGCTGCGCACGCCGGCACTGGATCCGGATTCCGCGCGGCGCCCCGCGGCAGCCCGCAAGCTTCCTGCCAGCCTTGAGATCGACGGGCATCCACTCCGTATTTGTCGAACCGACTCGGGACCATCGTGAGCGTCGTCGCCACTTTCGAAATCGAATACCTCCAGTACCTCGACACCGAGGGACGCCTGATCCGCGAAGACCTGCCCGCGCTCGCGCGCGACATCAAGCAGCTCGTGGACATCTACAAGCTGATGACCTACCTGCGCGTCTTCGACGGCAAGGCGGTCGCCCTGCAGCGCACGGGCAAGCTCGGCACCTACGCATCCTGCCTCGGCCACGAAGCGGCGCACGTCGCGATCGGCAGCGCGATGCAGGAAGACGACTGCCTGGCGATCAGCTACCGCGAGTACGGCGCGCAGTTCTACCGCGGCGTGCACGCCCGTGACGTCCTCATGTACTGGGGCGGCGACGAGCGCGGCAGCGACTTCTCCGGCCCGGCACACGACTTTCCGTGGTGCGTGCCGATCGCCACCCAGTGCCTGCACGCCGCCGGGGCCGCGCTCGCGTTCAAGCTGCGCAAGGAGCCACGCGTGGCGGTCTGCACGGTCGGTGACGGCGGCTCGTCCAAGGCCGACTTCAACAGCGCGATCAACGTCGCCGGGGCGATGCAGCTGCCGCTGGTGGCCGTCATCGTCAACAACCAATGGGCGATCTCGGTGCCGCGCAGCGCCCAGACCGGCGCCAAGACGCTGGCACAGAAGGGCATCGCCGCGGGCCTGGACTGCATCCAGGTCGACGGCAACGACCTGATCGCGATGCGGGCCGCCATGGACCAGGCGATCAAGCGCGCACGCCACGGCCACGGCGGCACGGTGATCGAGGCGGTGACCTACCGCCTGTCCGACCACACCACCGCCGACGATGCGCGGCGCTACCGGCCCGACGCCGAGGTCAAGGACGCCTGGGAGCGCGAGCCGCTCAAGCGCATGCGCAACTACCTGGCCTCGCTCAACGCCTGGACCGAGGACGAGGAGAACGCCTGGAAGGCGCAATGCGCCGACCTGGTCGATACCGAGGTCAACGCCTACCTGGAGACCAAGTCGCAGCCGGTCGAGGCGATGTTCGACTACACCTACGCCGAGCTGCCGCCCGACCTGGTCGCGCAGCGCGCCGAAGCCCTCGCCCGCGAGCGCGGGGCCTGACCTCCCCGGCCCCGCCCGTCTCCGCCTTCACGACTACCTTTTCCCATGGCACAGATCACCTTGATTGAAGCCGTCACCCAGGCGCTGGCCTGGGAGATGAAGCACGACAGCAGCGTCGTCGTCCTCGGCGAGGACGTCGGCATCAACGGCGGCGTGTTCCGCGCGACCCAGGGACTGCTGCAGCAGTTCGGCGAAGGACGCGTCATCGACACGCCGCTCGACGAGACCACGATCGCCGGCCTGACGGTCGGCCTGGCCGCGCAGGGCATGAGGCCCATCGCCGAGGCGCAGTTCGAGGGTTTCATCTACGCGATGCTCGAACAGATCATCTGCCACGCCGCACGGCTGCGGAACCGCACGCGCGGCCGGATGAGCATTCCGGCCGTGTTCCGCGCCCCGTGGGGCGGCGGCATCCGCGCGCCCGAGCACCATTCCGAGGCCAACGAAGCCCTGTTCACCAACGTGCCCGGCCTGCGCGTGGTCCTGCCTTCCTCGCCGGCGCGTGCCTACGGCCTGCTGCTGGCGGCGATCCGCGACCCCGATCCGGTGATCTTCTTCGAGCCCAAGCGCATCTATCGCCAGTACAAGGAAGAAGTGCCCGACGACGGCGAGGCCCTGCCGCTCGACGTCTGCTTCGTCCTGCGCGACGGCAGCGACGTCACGCTCGTCACCTGGGGCGCCCAGGTCAAGGAAACGTTGGAGGCGGCCGACGCGCTCGCGAAGGAAGGCATCAGCGCCGAGGTGATCGACGTCGCCACGCTCAAGCCGCTGGACTTCGACACGATCGCCGAATCGGTCGCCAAGACCGGCCGCTGCGTGATCGTCCACGAAGCGCCGCGCACCGCCGGCTTCGGCGCCGAGATCGCCGCACGACTGGCCGAGCATTCGATGTACGACCTGCTCGCGCCGGTGGAGCGCGTGACCGGCTACGACACCCACATCCCGCTGTTCCGGCTCGAGATGAAGTACCTGCCCGGTGCCGACAAGATCGTCGCCGCCGCCAAGCGCACGCTCGCCGCCAGCTGATCGACGGAAAGACGACCATGAGCGAAACCAAGACCTTTCACCTCCCCGACCTCGGCGAAGGCCTGCCCGATGCGACCATCGTCGAGTGGTTCGTCAAGGAAGGCGATACCGTCCGCCTCGATGCACCCCTGGTCTCGATGGAGACCGCCAAGGCGGTCGTCGAAGTCCCCTCGCCGTACTCCGGTACCGTCGCCCGCCTCTACGGCGGCAACGGCGACGTGATCGTGACCGGCGCGGCGCTGGTCGACATCGCGATCGATCCGGCCGCACCGCAGCGCGCCGAGGCCGAGGCGACCGGCCATCACCACGGGCCGCCGCCCGCGACACCGCCGAAGCCCGCCACCGGCGCGCCGGCACCGGCCGCACCGGGCCGGGTCGTGGCCTCCGACGAAGGCGGCGAGATCCGCGAGGGCGGCGCCGCGCCACGCGCCGATTCGGGCACCGTCGTCGGCGCGATGGAATCGGGCGACCATGTCCACAGCGAAGCCCTGACCCAGGTCGGCGGCGTGAAGGCCGTACCCGCGGTGCGCGCCCTCGCGCGCAAGCTCGGCGTCGATCTGGCCCGTGTGGCACCCGGTGGCGCCGGCGGCATCGTCACCGCCCAGGACGTCAAGCAGGCCGCTGCCGCCGGCACCGCGCGTGCAGGCGCTGCGCCCGCGCCCTCACGGGCCGCATCGCCGCCGGCAGCCGCCACGGGTTCGGCGCCGCCCCCGGCCACAGCCCCGGCACAGCGTACGACGCTGTCGGCCGCCGGCAAGCCGATCCGCACCACGCCACCGTCCGTCACCGCCACCGGCCAGCCCGAGCAGCTCAAGGGCGTGCGCCGCAACATGGCGCGCGTCATGGCCGACGCCCATGCCAAGGTCGTGCCGACCACGCTGAGCGACGATGCCGACATCCATGCCTGGCTGCCCGGCAACGACATCACGGTCCGCCTGATCCGCGCCCTGGTCCGCGCCTGCAAGACCGTGCCGGCGCTCAATGCGTGGTTCGACGGCGAGAACCTGACCCGCACGCTGCACCCGCACGTGGACATCGGCATCGCCGTCGACACCGACGACGGCCTGTTCGTGCCGGCACTGCGCAACGCCGACGCGCTCGACCCCACCGGGTTGCGCACCGCGATCAACCGCCTGCGCACCCAGGTCGAGGACCGCAGCATCCCGTCCTCGGAGTTGTCCGGCTACACGATCAGCCTGTCGAACTTCGGCGTCTTCGCCGGCCGCTACGCCACGCCGGTGGTCGTGCCGCCGTGCGTCGCCATCGTCGCCGCCGGCAAGGGACGCCACCAGATGACGCCGGTCATGGGGGGTTTCGAATCCCATCGCGTCATCCCGCTGTCGCTGACCTTCGACCACCGCGCCGCCACCGGCGGCGAGGCCGCGCGCTTCCTGAAGGCGATGCTGGACGACCTGGCGCTGGCGAGCTGACGCAAGCGGAAACTGTTCGCCTGGCCGGCGCTCGTTGCCAGCCCGCGCCAGGCGCAGTGGGTCTGGTATTTCCCGATCTGGCGAACGCGTCGTTGAGGCTTGGGCCGCTGGCCGATAGCAGTGGCCCACAGCTTGACCTGCCTGCCCGCGTCAGGCGGCGTGCTCGCCCCAGAAGCAGCGGGGCCTCCAGCGGATCCACCGATCAACGGGAATTCGTTCGTACGCGGGCGCTGCGGACCCTCATGCTGTGAACGACGCGCTGTTCATCGACGGCCTGGAACTCCAGGACATACGGCCGGCACCCGAATGGAGCTCGGCCTCTTGCAGCCCCTGCCAAACCGGGCGGCCAACCGTTTCGACACCGCCTGGGCTTGCGCCTATCATGGGCGGCCTGATTGACACCCATCGAGGAACTTCCATGTTCAAACCGCTGCTGCTGACCGCCTCGCTGCTGATCCCGGCCTTCGCCTTTGCGCAAGGGCCCGCTCCGGCCGCCAAGCCGGCCCCCGAGAGCAAGACGACTGCTCCGGCCGAGAAGGCTGCCCCCCCGAAGGTCCTGTTCAAGACGACGCTGGGCGACATCACCGTCGAGCTCTATCCGGACAAAGCCCCCAAGACCGTCGAGAATGTTCTCGAGTACGTCCGCAGCGGTTTCTACGACGGCACGATCTTCCACCGCGTGATCGGCAACTTCATGATCCAGGGCGGCGGCTTCACGCAAGACCTGAAGCAGAAGCAGACCCGGGCGCCGGTCGCCAACGAGGCCAACAACGGCCTCAGCAACCTGCGCGGCACGATCGCGATGGCACGTACCGGCGACCCGCACTCGGCGACCGCGCAGTTCTTCATCAACGTCGTCGACAACCGCAACCTGGACTACGTCAGCGACCAGAGCCCGATGACCTGGGGCTATGCCGTGTTCGGCAAGGTCGTCTCCGGCCTCGACGTCGTCGACAAGATCAAGGCGGTCCAGACCGGCGCGCAAGGGCCGTTCCGCAGCGACGTGCCGGCGACGGCCGTCGTGATCGAGAAAGCCGAGGTCGTGCAGTAACCCTTCCGTTGACGCAGGCAGGCTGAATCGGCCACTTCTGGCGCTTCGCCTGCCTGCACGGTCCATCGCGGACGACGGGCGGAGATCCGTCCCTCGCAGCAAGCCCCGGCCGGATCTACGGTGCCGGCCGGCAACGGGCCGGGCTCGCGATGCGCCGGATCGTTGTTCGCTTCCAATTCCCCGACGGGAATTCGCACGGAACGTGTCCGCGATGTGCGAAAACCGGTCCGTTGCGGATCCGATCACCTGCCTTCGGACAACCGTACGATGACGTCGCTCTTCATCTCGGACCTTCACCTGGACGCCGCGCGTCCCCGCGTCATCGACCTGTTCGCGGACTTCATCGCGACCGAAGCGAATGGTGCGGATGCGCTCTATATCCTGGGCGATCTTTTCGAGGCATGGATCGGAGACGATGCCGGGGACGAAACCGGCGACCGGGTCGCGGACATCCTGGCCAGGCTCAGGCGATCAGGCGTTCCTTCGTTCTTCATCGCAGGCAACCGCGATTTCCTGCTGGGGGACCCGTGGGCCCGGCGCGCCGGCGTGACCCTGCTCGGCGATCCCGCCTTGATCGATCTCTATGGAACGCCCACCCTCCTGATGCACGGGGACACGCTGTGCACGGGCGATACGCAGTACCAGAAGGTCCGGGCCATGTTCCACGCCCCCGCGTGGCAACGCAGCTTCCTCGAAAAACCGGCCGAGGAGCGTCGCTCGTTCGCGGTGCAGGCGCGCGCCGAAAGCCAACGCTACACGCGCGACCCGACCCATGGCGCGATCATGGACGTCGATGCCGGTGCGGTGCAGGCCACGATGCAGCGGTTCGGGGTGTCCCGGCTCATTCACGGACACACCCATCGGCCGCAGATCCATCGGCTCGACCTGGATGGCCTCGTCGCCGAGCGCATCGTTCTCGGGGATTGGTACGAACAAGGCAGCGTCCTGCGCGTCAGGCCCGATGGCATGTCTTTGGACGTGCTGCCGATCTAGGCGATGTCGGTCGACGCTGGGCGCTCATCACCGGCCATCCAATGACTCGCCGAGGGCGTCCCTGTCGCCACGCCCCCGGAAGGTGGACACCGACAGGGCTGCCTGCGCGCCAAGGACACCGCGGAGCATCATCCCCTCCAAAGCGGATCGGTGCTCGGCTGCTCGCTCACTGACGCTCGCGTTTGCGTCGTCAAGCTCAGGCGCATCGCGACATCGAACGCCTGCGCAGGCCCGCCATCGTCGGACGTAGGCCGGCGTGCGCCAGTGACACCGGCCAGCGCCATTGGTGCACGCACGAACGGCGCCGCGCCTTCGGGTGATGGACGCCTACTTGGCGACGACCCGCTGCGGCCCGGTCAGGCTGTCCTTTGTCCCGTCCTTGTTGATCAGGCCGATCGAGTACCAATAGGTCTGCCCAACCACAGCCGAGGTATCCCGCCATTGGTAGGCGTTGGCATAGCCTGCCTCGAACGTGCCCGCCGGAATCGTCTCCTTGCTGATGCGCACGAACGGGCCCGCCTCGCTGTCCCCGCGGTAGATCACGTAGCCGTAAACGGCCTCTTCGTTGGCGACCGACCACTTCAGCAACGGTCCCCGGCCTGCCGGCGGCGGCGCATTCGTTTCACGCACCTTGGCCTTGAGGATCTCGCGGATGTCATTGGCACCGCGGGCCTTCGGATCGGCCATCAGGCGCTTCTGTTCGTCCGTCAGCGTCTCCTCCGGCTCGGGGGCAGGATCGACGCCGGGCGGCAGCGCGGTGGCCGTCAGGCGAATCGGCAGGTACTGCTTGTGTTCGGGCAGCTCGACCGTGGCCATGGCCTCCAGCGGCCCGAATCCGACGCCCTTGCCGCCAGTGATCCGAATCCGCTTGCAGCCGGCTTGCGCCGGCGCGCAATCGACCAGGTCCGCCTTGCCACCCTTGAAACCTTCGAGCTTGACGCTGCCGCTGCGGAACGGCTTGCCGCTCGGGTTCTTGAGCGGAATGAAGTAGTCGCGATCCGCATCGGTGCGGACGACGCCCAGGTCGAAAGGCTCCTTCTCCGGCGCGATCGCGCCGATGATGTTTGCGCTGATCGTTATCGCCGTCTTCGTCTGCTGCGGTGAACTGAGCGAGACCACGATGCGATCGGCGGAGCGCGCCCCCCAAGGCGCCGAGGCTTTGTAGGCGACGCGGACGGTGCGGCCGTCCTTGCCGATCGCGGCATCGATGAATTCCGGCGCCTCGACGATGCCGGTCGCGCGCAGATCACCTGCTTCACGACTGGAGAGCACGACCTCTCGCGTTGGAAGCGGCCCACTGAGGACGATGTCACCGAAATTGACGGACGGACGCGGATCATCCAACACGCTGCCGACGAAGCCCTGCGCATATGCATACGTAGGCACCTGCTTCGTTTCGCCGGTGTCGAGCAGGAACATGCGATTGGTCAACCCGACTGCCAGATCCGGCTGCACCTGCACTTTCAACTTGACGCTTTCTCCCGCTGCCAGCGAGGCGTTGGACGGAGAGATCGAATCGGTCGCATTGCTCGGCAGAATCCGCGCGATCCGCACTCGCTTGTCGCCGGCGTTTCTGACATCGATCGTGCACTCGGCCGGAGAGAACGCGAAAGTCTCACCGAACTTGCAGTTCTCGACCACCAACTGAGGCGTAGGGGATTCTGCGGCGGACGCCGCGAACAACAGCGGGGCAATCAAAGTTAGCAGCATGGCTCCAACGGTCTCGACGGTAGTGAGCAGGTGGACTGACGTCCGGAAATGGCGGGATTTCGGCAAGCACGAACAACGAAAAAAGCCCACCCGTTTCCGGATGGGCTTTCGTTTCTCTCTGCCCTAGAGCAGTGCGAAACTGCTTACTCGACCGAGAAGCTCTGCAGCGACACCGGCAGCGCGGTGTAGGTGACCGAGAAGTCACCACAACGCGGCGGCGTGGTCGTCGGCAGGCCGGAGTCGGACGTCACGATCAACAGATAGTTCGTGCCATTCTGCAGACCCATCGACTGGATGTTCAGAGGGACACCCGGAGCGCCGCCACCCATCGGCGGGCTGCTGCAGGACGCGGCAACGACGATCTCACGCTCAGCACCGGTGACCGTGATGGGACCGGTTTCACTGTTGTTGTAGGTGAACTGGTAGACCACGCTCGGGTGAGCGGCGACGGCGCCGCCCAGCGGAATACCCGACTGACCACCACACGTGGTGCCGGTCAGGGTCCGGTTCGGGACCTGCGGATGGAGGCTGGTCGGAGTTTCGCAAGTCTGTGCGAAGGCAGCCATCGGAAGGCCGGCCATCACGAGTGCTGCAAGCAGAGCGCGCTTCATTGTCAAATTCCTCATTTTGTTATGTTGACTTAAATCTTAAGTCCGGCAATTACGGCGAGCCGATGAACGTCGAGCGACGCGAATCGAACTGGTCGAAGCTAACGATGCGATTTGCCTGCACCGAACGGAAGTTCGGGGATGCCTGGGCAAGGCCCAGAGCTGCCGAATCGACACCGCCCCAGGTCGTGTTGTTGGCGGAAACCGTCTGGCTCGGCGTGGCTTCGTTCGTATTGTTGACCCACACCTTCACGCCGCCAGCGCCCGACCCGTCACCCGCCAGACCGGCGCCCTTCGACCAATCGATCTCGATGCGGTGCACGCCACCGGTGCCGCCCGTGAGCGGAACGCTCGACGAAACGAAGCCACCGATCGCGGTCGGATTCGACCCGGCGACCAGGATGCCCAGCGACTTGGACGTACCGGCTGCATTGCCGAAGACCGTCAGCTTGACGACTTCGGAAACACCAGAGGCCGGCGTATCCGTGATAGCGGCAAACGCGCGGACCGGCTGGCTCGAGTTCAGGCTGGCCAGTGCATCAACATTGATAAGGAACTGTGCGCGGTAACGCTCTTCACCAGCCGGCGTATCGTCGCGCACGAAAGCCGACGCGGAACCGAGATTGGCGGTGATCTGCGCGTCCAGCTTGCAGTTGGTGCTGGCAAAGCCAGGAGTGCTGGTCGCCAGCGAACCACCAACGGCCGACTGACCGGACCACGCACCCGGAAGCGCCGGACACTGCGCCATCGCGCTACCCGCAAAAGCGAAACCGACCAGACCCGCGACGGCCAGCGACAGCGACTTCATCTTCGCATTGACTTTCATTTGGAGTCTCCAAGGAGTTGTCGGGCGGGGCCCACGCCCCTTCCCCTGATTGATGAAAACCGTCAACCAAGCCCGATCGCTCGCGAGAATAGGAGTTCAGCCTATGTTTCGTCAAGCGCTCGAGCGTGGGTCCGGCAAGTCCTGACCGGTGTTGTGACGAAGTAGGTTTTCCCTCACCCCCGTCTCAACGGCAACCCCGCCAAAGGTTCGCCTCCGGCCCACGTCAATCAGTAACGCAGCGTCGTCACCGTTCCGGACACGCCGGGAGAAGAATTCTTTCGGCGCTTTGCCAGTGCTCGTCCCTGGAGTTGCAGATTCCCTGTAACCGACTGAAAAACAGGAGCTTTCCCATCATGCCCAGTCTGGGCCCACCATTGCCCGCGTAGGGCGCGCCGAGCACGCCGTGTATCCATCCGCGCGTGTCCGTACTGGGAAGCAGGCAGCTCACCCTGGGTTTGCGGGGATCATCGGGCAGCCGTCCTGGTGCCTGAGAGGGCTATCTCTCTCTTCCGACCACTCTGGGATAGGCCGGCGCGGGTGCGCGAGATCCGGCGGTTCGCGGTGGGTGCCGGTGTGGTGCAGCGGCGGTTGGCGATTGGCGCACAACAAAAACCCCCGCCGGTGAGGCGGGGGTCGGCTTTGAGGCCCTTGGCGATGACCTACTCTTGCATGGCTTAAGCCACACTACCATCGGCGCGGGTGCGTTTCACTTCCGAGTTCGGGATGGGATCGGGTGGGACCACACCGCTATGGTCGCCAAGGAACTGGCGGAGACCGCGCCCGAGGGCGCCCGTCTCACATAGGGGACTTGGGACGTAAACAAGCGTTCGGGCCTGCCGGCAGAACATGCCGTTGGGGCTGGAAGCGTCTTGGAGTTATATGATCAAGCCGCACGGATCATTAGTATCGGTTA
Organism: Dokdonella koreensis DS-123; assembly: GCF_001632775.1. NCBI lineage: Bacteria > Pseudomonadati > Pseudomonadota > Gammaproteobacteria > Lysobacterales > Rhodanobacteraceae > Dokdonella > Dokdonella koreensis. Next base: position 1,027,339 of record NZ_CP015249.1, on the reverse strand, counting down.
GCTCGGCATTGCTGCTATACACACCCGACCTATCAACCATGTAGTCTTCATGGGTCCTTCAGGGGGCTCAAGGCCCCGGGAGATCTCATCTTGAGGCGCGCTTCCCGCTTAGATGCTTTCAGCGGTTATCGCTTCCGATCGTAGCTACCCGGCTGTGCCACTGGCGTGACAACCGGAACACCAGGGGATCGTCCACTCCGGTCCTCTCGTACTAGGAGCAGCCCCTCTCAAATCTCCAACGCCCACGACAGATAGGGACCGAACTGTCTCACGACGTTCTGAACCCAGCTCGCGTACCACTTTAAATGGCGAACAGCCATACCCTTGGGACCGGCTACAGCCCCAGGATGTGATGAGCCGACATCGAGGTGCCAAACTCCGCCGTCGATATGAACTCTTGGGCGGAATCAGCCTGTTATCCCCGGAGTACCTTTTATCCGTTGAGCGATGGCCCTTCCATACAGAACCACCGGATCACTAGAACCTGCTTTCGCACCTGCTTGATCCGTCGATCTCGCAGTCAAGCGCGCTTTTGCTCTTACACACACTGCGCGATGTCCGACCGCGCTGAGCGCACCTTCGTGCTCCTCCGTTACACTTTGGGAGGAGACCGCCCCAGTCAAACTACCCACCACACGCGGTCCCCGACCCGGATTACGGGCCTAGGTTAGAACGTCAAGCACATCAGGGTGGTATTTCAAGGATGGCTCCACCAGAACTAGCGCCCTGGTTTCAACGCCTCCCACCTATCCTACACAGACGAACTCAACGTTCAGCGTGAAGCTATAGTAAAGGTTCACGGGGTCTTTCCGTCTTGCCGCGGGAACGCTGCATCTTCACAGCGATTTCAATTTCACTGAGTCTCGGGTGGAGACAGCGCCGCCATCGTTACGCCATTCGTGCAGGTCGGAACTTACCCGACAAGGAATTTCGCTACCTTAGGACCGTTATAGTTACGGCCGCCGTTTACCGGGGCTTCGATCAAGAGCTTCGCCTTGCGGCTGACCCCATCAATTAACCTTCCGGCACCGGGCAGGCGTCACACCCTATACGTCCACTTTCGTGTTTGCAGAGTGCTGTGTTTTTGATAAACAGTCGCAGCGGCCTGGTCACTGCGGCCCCCGATCGCTCAGCTCCGCACGGAGCCACGATCAAGGGCGCACCTTCTCCCGAAGTTACGGTGCTATGTTGCCTAGTTCCTTCACCCGAGTTCTCTCAAGCGCCTTGGGATTCTCACCCTGCCTACCTGTGTCGGTTTACGGTACGGTCCTCGTGATCTGAAGCTTAGAAGTTTTTCCTGGAAGCGTGGCCTCAGTGACTTCGTCCTGATAAGGACTCGTCTCGGTGCTCGGTGTAGAGGATCCCGGATTTGCCTAAGATCCACACCTACCGCCTTTCCCCGGGACAACCAACGCCCGGTACACCTAGCCTTCTCCGTCACTCCATCGCAATCACGAGCGGTGCGGGAATATTAACCCGCTTCCCATCGACTACGCGTTTCCGCCTCGCCTTAGGGGCCGACTCACCCTGCGCCGATTAACGTTGCGCGAGGAAACCTTGGGCTTTCGGCGGGGGGGCTTTTCACCCCCCTTATCGTTACTCATGTCAGCATTCGCACTTCCGATACCTCCAGCAAGCCTTACGACTCACCTTCACAGGCGTACGGAACGCTCCTCTACCGCTCACACCAAAGGTGTGAACCCCGAGCTTCGGTACATGGCTTAGCCCCGTTAAATCTTCCGCGCAGGCCGACTCGACCAGTGAGCTATTACGCTTTCTTTAAAGGATGGCTGCTTCTAAGCCAACCTCCTGGCTGTCTATGCCTTCCCACATCGTTCACCACTGAGCCATGATTTTGGGACCTTAGCTGCGGGTCTGGGTTGTTTCCCTTTTCACGACGGACGTTAGCACCCGCCGTGTGTCTCCCAAGCTTGCACGTGTTGGTATTCGGAGTTTGCAATGGTTTGCTAAGTCTCAATGACCCGCTAGCCATAACAGTGCTCTACCCCCAACAGTGATACTTGAGGCGCTACCTAAATAGCTTTCGAGGAGAACCAGCTATCTCCGGGTTCGATTAGCTTTTCACTCCTAATCACACCTCATCCCCTACCTTTGCAACGGGAGTGGGTTCGGGCCTCCAGTCCGTGTTACCGGACCTTCACCCTGGGCATGACTAGATCACCCGGTTTCGGGTCTACAGCCTGCGACTATGCGCCCTATTCAGACTCGGTTTCCCTTCGCCTCCCCTATACGGTTAAGCTCGCCACAAACTGTAAGTCGCTGACCCATTATACAAAAGGTACGCAGTCACCCCACGAAGGGGCTTCCACTGCTTGTACGCATACGGTTTCAGGATCTATTTCACTCCCCTCTCCGGGGTTCTTTTCGCCTTTCCCTCACGGTACTGGTTCACTATCGGTCGGTCAGGAGTATTTAGCCTTGGAGGATGGTCCCCCCATGTTCAGACAGGGTTTCACGTGCCCCGCCCTACTCACTTTCATGGCACAAGCCCTTTCGTGTACCGGGCTATCACCGTCTATGGCCGGCCTTTCCAGACCGCTCCACTAGAACTTGCACCACTTTTGGGCTGTTCCCCGTTCGCTCGTCGCTACTGAGGGAATCTCGGTTGATTTCTTTTCCTCCAGGTACTGAGATATTTCAGTTCCCTGGGTTCGCTTCCAGACCCTATGTATTCAGATCTGGATACTCCTCGCGGAGTGGGTTTCCCCATTCGGACATCCCCGGATCAATGCTTGTTGCCAGCTCCCCGGAGCTTTTCGCAGGCTGCCACGTCCTTCATCGCCTCTGACCGCCAAGGCATCCACCGTATGCGCTTTGTCGCTTGACCATATAACTCCAAGTCGCCTCAGAGTCCTACAGCCTCGACGTTCGCTTTACTTGCCTCAACGACACATTCTGGATCGGCAGATCCAAAACGCTTGTTTACGTCCCAAGTTGTCAAAGAACACAGACCGACCTCAACGTCGGACTGCTTCAAAATTCTTAAGTGCGCGCTTATTCAGAGAAGCTGGTGGAGCCTGTCGGGATCGAACCGACGACCCCCTGCTTGCAAAGCAGGTGCTCTCCCAGCTGAGCTAAGGCCCCACAAAATGGCCGCTGTACCGGGCTTGCCGAGTGGTGGGTCTGGGAGGACTCGAACCACCGGCCTCACCCTTATCAGGGGTGCGCTCTAACCACCTGAGCTACAGACCCATCTTGATCGGCGTTCTCGTCCGTCAGTCATGCACCGCATGACCGCGAACGGGTGTGCTCTGAATAGGCAGGTGTCTTGTGTGGACGCCTTGGGCGGATCAGTCGTACTCGAAAGGAGGTGATCCAGCCGCACCTTCCGATACGGCTACCTTGTTACGACTTCACCCCAGTCATTGACCACTCCGTGGCAAGCGTCCCCCTTGCGGTTAGACTACCTGCTTCTGGAGCAACCAACTCCCATGGTGTGACGGGCGGTGTGTACAAGGCCCGGGAACGTATTCACCGCGACAATGCTGATTCGCGATTACTAGCGATTCCGACTTCACGGAGTCGAGTTGCAGACTCCGATCCGGACTGGGATCGGCTTTCTGGGATTGGCTCCACCTCGCGGTATTGCAACCCTCTGTACCGACCATTGTAGTACGTGTGTAGCCCTGGCCGTAAGGGCCATGATGACTTGACGTCATCCCCACCTTCCTCCGGTTTGTCACCGGCAGTCTCCTTAGAGTTCCCACCTTTACGTGCTGGCAACTAAGGACAAGGGTTGCGCTCGTTGCGGGACTTAACCCAACATCTCACGACACGAGCTGACGACAGCCATGCAGCACCTGTGTTCCGATTCCCGAAGGCACTCCCGCGTCTCCGCAGGATTCCGGACATGTCAAGGCCAGGTAAGGTTCTTCGCGTTGCATCGAATTAAACCACATACTCCACCGCTTGTGCGGGCCCCCGTCAATTCCTTTGAGTTTCAGTCTTGCGACCGTACTCCCCAGGCGGCGAACTTAACGCGTTAGCTTCGACACTGAGCACCAAAGTGTGCCCAACATCCAGTTCGCATCGTTTAGGGCGTGGACTACCAGGGTATCTAATCCTGTTTGCTCCCCACGCTTTCGTGCATGAGCGTCAGTACTGGTCCAGAAGGTCGCCTTCGCCACTGGTGTTCCTCCCGATCTCTACGCATTTCACCGCTACACCGGGAATTCCACCTTCCTCTACCGTACTCTAGCTCGCCAGTATCCACTGCCATTCCCAGGTTGAGCCCAGGGCTTTCACAGCAGACTTAACGAACCGCCTGCGCACGCTTTACGCCCAGTAATTCCGAGTAACGCTTGCACCCTTCGTATTACCGCGGCTGCTGGCACGAAGTTAGCCGGTGCTTATTCTTTGGGTACCGTCATCCGCACGAAGTATTAATCCGTACGCTTTCTTCCCCAACAAAAGTGCTTTACAACCCGAAGGCCTTCTTCACACACGCGGCATGGCTGGATCAGGCTTGCGCCCATTGTCCAATATTCCCCACTGCTGCCTCCCGTAGGAGTCTGGACCGTGTCTCAGTTCCAGTGTGGCTGATCATCCTCTCAGACCAGCTACGGATCGTCGCCTTGGTGGGCCTTTACCCCACCAACTAGCTAATCCGGCATCGGCTCATCTCGTCGCGTGAGGCCTTGCGGTCCCCCACTTTCACCTCTCGGTCGTATGCGGTATTAGCGTAAGTTTCCCTACGTTATCCCCCACAACGAGGCAGATTCCGATGCATTCCTCACCCGTCCGCCGCTCGCCGCCAGGGTTGCCCCCGCGCTGCCGCTCGACTTGCATGTGTTAGGCCTGCCGCCAGCGTTCACTCTGAGCCAGGATCAAACTCTTCAGTTAGATCTTGCAACCACCAGGTTTCCCCAGCGGCTTGTTCTTTCTGAAAGTCAACCCAAGCATGTAAAGCTTGCTGCTTTGAACTTGCTTGGACGCTTTCTTGGTATCGATGGACTTCTCCATCCCAAGGCGCCCACACAAGTCACCTGCGCGCACTGTCAAAGATCAATCGCTTGCGGAACCTTCTTCGTCCCGCTCCTCATGACGTTTCGTCCGAGGGAGCCGTGCATCATACAACCAAATTCCTTTCCGTCAACACCCGCCGCTCACTTTCTTCGCCCTCCCGGGCGTCGCTTCCTTGTGCGGCCTTCCTGCCACCCCGCCCGGCCTCGCGGCCTGTCCTGCAGGGGGCGCGCATCCTAACCAGACACGATCGTTTCGGGAAGGGGGAAGACGAAAAATTTTTCGACGCGCACCAGAACGGCCGGGCCTGCTGCGTTCCGCTACCGAACCGCTAGTCCTCGCAGCAGGCCAGCTCGGCAGGCACACCGCGCGCTTCGCTCCTGCATCTGCACGCATCGGCCGCCACGGACGCACGCCTGTCCGGCGGCACGGGGCGCGCGCCGGCCACACAGCGCATGCCGACCTGGTAGGGCACCAGCACCGCAAGGAACGGGACCTCGTCGGGAATCTCTTCGAGCGGAACGAATACCTGCATGACCGGCACCTCGCTGAAACCCGGGGACGGGCGCATGTATTCCATTCTTCCCCTGAACCCCAGCCATGGCGCGATCGGGCAAGGCCCGGGGCCAGATGAGGCGATTTGCAGGCTCGGGCTGAACTCAGCCGACTTCGATCATCTCGAAATCGGACTTGGTCACGCCGCAGTCGGGGCAGGTCCATGTCTCGGGCACGTCTTCCCAGCGAGTGCCCGGCGCGATGCCGTCGTCCGGCCAGCCCTCCGCTTCGTGGTAGAGAAAGCCGCAGACCACGCACATGAAGGTGCGATACGGCGGTTCGCCTGAAGGCGGAAGTGCGAGCGAGGACATGAATGATCGAAACCGGAACCGGGAACGGCGGCATTGTGGCAGTGCACCGCAGTCGATCCAAGAGCGATCCGGCGCCGAACGGCCGCACCGTCGCTACACTGGCGCCATGCACATCCCTCTCCCGCGCGGCCTGTACGCGATAACCGACGGCCCCCGGCACGACCTCATCCACGCCTGCGAGTCGGCCCTGGCCGGCGGCGCCCGGCTGCTGCAGTATCGCGACAAGACCGGTGCGTCGGCGCGCCGGCGCGACGAGGCCCGGGCGTTGCGCACGCTCTGCTCGGCCCATGGCGTGGCCTTGGTCGTCAACGACGACGTCGAACTCGCGCGCGAAGTCGGGGCAGACGGCGTGCACCTGGGCGAGGACGACACGGTGATCGCCGCGGCACGCGCGATCCTGGGGCCCGATGCGATCATCGGCGCCTCGTGCTACGACTCGCTCGAACGCGCCCGGCGCATGGCCGCCGCCGGCGCCGACTACCTGGCGTTCGGCGCGTTCTTCCCGTCGCCGACCAAGCCGGCGGCGCGCAGGGCGACGCCCGAACTCCTGGTCGCGGCGCGCAGCCTCGGCCGTCCGCTGGTGGCGATCGGCGGCATCACGCCGGACAATGCGGCGCCGCTGGTGGCGGCGGGCGCCGACCTCATCGCCGCCATCAGCGCCGTGTTCGGCGCGAGCGACGTGCGCTCGGCGGCCAGCCGGTTCGCCTCCCTGTTTTCTCGAACGATGGACACCCCATGAGCTCCAATCACGCACTCTTCCAACGCGCACTCGAGCGGATACCCGGCGGCGTCAACTCACCGGTACGCGCCTTCCGGTCGGTCGGTGGCGAACCGTTCTTCACGGCACGCGCGGACGGCGCCTGCCTGTGGGACGTGGAGGGCAAGCGCTACATCGACTATGTCGGCTCGTGGGGGCCGATGATTGCAGGTCACAACCACCCGCACGTACGAGCGGCCGTGGAGCGCGCGATCCAGAACGGCTTGTCGTTCGGCACGCCCTGCCCGGCCGAGGTCACGATGGCCGAGACGATCACCAGGCTGATTCCGTCGATCGACGTCGTGCGCATGGTCAACTCCGGCACGGAAGCGACGATGTCGGCCATCCGCCTGGCCCGCGGCCATACCGGGCGGGCACGCATCGTGAAATTCGAAGGCTGCTACCACGGCCATGCCGATGCATTCCTGGTGAAGGCGGGATCGGGCGCGCTGACGCTCGGGACACCGACCTCGCCGGGCGTCCCTGCTGCGCTGGCCGACCTCACTCTCACGCTGCCGTTCAACGACTTCGAGGCCGCCACGGCACTCTTCGACGCGTTCGGCGTCGAGATCGCCGGGCTGATCGTCGAACCGGTTCCCGGCAACATGAACTGCATCCCGCCGCGCGAGGGCTATCTGCAGCACCTGCGCGCCCTCTGCTCGCGGCACGGCGCATTGCTGATCTTCGACGAGGTCATGACCGGCTTTCGCGTCGCGCTCGGCGGCGCGCAGGCGCACTACGGCGTGACGCCGGACCTCACCACGCTGGGCAAGATCATCGGCGGCGGCATGCCGGTCGGCGCGTACGGGGGACGCCGCGAGATCATGCAGCAGATCGCGCCGGCAGGCCCGGTCTATCAGGCCGGGACCCTGAGCGGCAACCCGGTCGCGATGGCCGCCGGCCTGGCGATGCTCGAGCTGATCCAGCAGCCGGGCTTCCACGAGGAGCTCGCTCGGCGCACGCGCCTGCTCACCGATGGCCTGCAGGCGATCGCCGACGGCGAAGGCATCGCTTTCAGCACCCAGCGGGTCGGCGCGATGTTCGGACTGTTCTTCACGGCGCAGAAGGTCGAGACCTATGCGCAGGCGACCGCGACCGACACGGCCGCGTTCAACCGCTTCTTCCAGGCCATGCTCGAGCGCGGCGTCTTCCTGGCACCCTCGGCCTACGAGGCCGGCTTCGTTTCGAGCGCGCACGACGAGCAGATCATCGCCGAAACGCTGGAGGCGGCCCGGGGCGCGTTCCGCGCCGTCAAGAACGGCTGATCGCCTCGCCGCGGAAAGAGTTCAGCGCGACGAGGACGTTCGCCACGGCACCCAGCGCCGCCGAGGCGCGTCGCGCGACCCGCACGCGGGGCGCGCCGATGCCCGCAGCTCCCCGTACTGGCGCCGGCCGAACGCCGGCGCCGGCTCTTTTCATTGGATGAACTGGCGGACCGCTTCGTCCAGGCGCCGCAGTCCGTCGTCGAGATCGTCGCTGCCGATCGTCAGCGCCGGCACGAAGCGAAGCACGTCCGCCCCGGCCTGCAGCGTCAGCAGACCGTTCCGGGCGGCATGGTCGAGCAGTTCGCCGGCGCGACCGGCGTAGGCCGGCGCGAGCACCGCGCCCAGCATCAATCCCTGCCCGCGCACCTGCGAGAACACCGCGTGCTCGTTGCCGATCCGCTCGAGGCCGACCTGCAGCGCCACCGACTGGCGCTCGACCTGCGCCAGGAGTTCAGGCGCCGACAGCCGGCGCAAGGCCACGCGCGCGACCGCGGCAGCGAGCGGATTGCCGCCGAAGGTGGTGCCGTGCGCGCCGAACTGCAGTGTCTGCGCGGTGCGCCCGTTGACCAGCATCGCCCCGATCGGAAAACCGCAGCCCAGCGCCTTGGCGATCGTCATGACGTCGGGCTTCACGTCGTGCCACTGATGGGCCCAGAGCCGGCCGGTGCGTCCCATGCCGCACTGGATCTCGTCGAAGACCAGCAGGGCCCCGACCGCATCGCAGCGCTCGCGCAGCGCCTGGAGAAAATCGCTGGTCGCCGGCACGACGCCGCCCTCGCCCTGGATCGGCTCGACGATCACCGCGGCCACGTCGTCGGTCAGCGTGGCGTCGAGCGCGGCCACGTCGTTGAACGCGCCGTAGCGGAATCCGCCCGGCAACGGCTCGTAGCCCTGCTGGTACTTCGGCTGGGCGGTCGCGGTGACGGCGGCGAGCGTCCGGCCGTGGAACGAGCCTTCGAAGCTCAGGATCACGCGCCGCTCCGGCGCACGATCACGCGCCGCGGCAAACCGCCGCACCAGTTTGATCGCGGCTTCGTTCGCTTCGGTACCCGAGTTGCACAGGAAAACGCGCTCGGCGAAACCGCTCGCGGCGACGAGTTCCTCGGCCAGCCGCAGCGGCGGCTCGCTGTAGAACACGTTGCTGGTATGCCAGAGCTTGGCGGCCTGCGCCTGCAGCGCCGCCAGGATCTCCGGGTCGCCGTAGCCGAGCGCATTGACGGCGATGCCGGCGGCGAAGTCGATGTACTCGCGCCCATCGACGTCCCACAGCCGGGATCCCTGGCCGCGGTCGAGGATCAGTTCGCGCTGCCGGTACACCGGCACGAGGTAGTCTTTTCCCTTGCGGATCAGCGCAAGGCTGTCCGCGCCGGGAGCGGCGGTGGTGTTCATCGGTCGGTTCCAGCCCAGGTCCGCGCGTGAGCACGCGCCCGTGCATTATCCGTCAGCGGGAACCGAAAAAAAGACAGCCGGCCCGCACTGCGGACCGGCTGTTGGAAATGCATCCTTGCCCTGTGGCTCCGTTGGAGAACGTTCGCGATCAGAAGCGCACTTCGGCACCGACCGAGACCACGCCCGGATCGAGCTTGAGGCCCTTCTCGTCGACCTTGTAGTAGTCGTAGTTCAGGCCCACGCTGGCGCGGTTGCTGAAGTCGTAGCCGAAGCCGACGCCGGTGTACCAGCCGTTGGACGTGTCATCGACGCGAACCGGCGCTTCGATGCCGTTGTAGCCGCCCTTGAGGTCGGCGCGGAACAGGCCGCCGCGGCCGCTGACGTACCAGTTGTCGTTGATGTTGAAGTGGCCGTTGACGCCCAGCGTCCAGCCCTTCAGATCGGCCTTGCCGACCGGGCGCGACGCGGACTTCGGGGAGAACGTGCCGAGGTCGGTGTAGCCGCCTTCGACGCCGAGGGCGACGGCCGGGTTCAATGCCCAGCGATAGCCGAGGTTGACGCCATAGGCGGTGTCGTCATCGTCGTACACGCCCTTGTCGAGCTGGGCCTGGCCGACCTGACCGTTGATGAAGAATCCGCCCTTGTCCTGAGCGTGGCTGATGGCCGGTGCGGCAACCAGGCCGGCAGCGGTCAGGGCGATGGCAAGAATCGAGGTTTTCATTTTCTGCTCCAACATTTCGAGTGGATGAGCGACATACGTCGGGGTGGGCGTATGCGTCGGAGAGCTTCGACAGGGGCGATGGCTTCGCGTTCCGGGCTGCTCCGTGCGGCCTAAGCTGGGGTTCAGCCCCAGGATTTCAATACCGAACGGTTTACAAATTGTTCAGGCACCGGGCACGAACGCCGAATCGAGCCCGATCGAATCGGACCGAGGGAAGGACGGTCCCGGGTGCGCCCGCCGCTTCACGGGGCGAGCCGCAGCGCGCGGGTGCCCATCAAGCCGCCCATCGAGGGCGACGGGAAAGACATCCGGGAGCTGATCGGCGACAATGCGCGCCCCTTGCGACCCGCCCGCCGGCCAGGTCGCGCATTCCTGTCGAGTCCGATCAATGCCGAGCCGTACAGAACTCGCCAACGCGATCCGCGCGTTGGCAATGGACGCGGTCGAAGCCGCCAAATCCGGTCACCCCGGCATGCCGATGGGCATGGCCGACATCGCCCAGGTGCTGTGGAGCGATTTCCTCAGGCACAACCCGCAGAATCCCAAATGGGCCAACCGCGACCGCTTCGTGCTGTCCAACGGCCACGGCTCGATGCTGATCTACGCCCTGCTGCACCTGACCGGCTATGCCCTGCCGCTCGACGAGCTCAAGCGCTTCCGCCAGCTGCATTCGAAAACCGCCGGCCATCCGGAAGCCAGCGAGACGCCGGGGGTGGAGACCACCACCGGTCCGCTCGGCCAGGGCCTGGCCAATGCGGTCGGCATGGCGCTGGCCGAGAAGGTGCTGGCCGCGCGCTTCAACCGCGACGGTTTCCCGGTCGTCGACCATACGACCTATGTCTTCCTCGGCGACGGCTGCCTGATGGAAGGCATCTCGCATGAAGCGGCCTCGCTGGCCGGGACGCTTCGCCTCGGCAAGCTGGTCGCGGTCTGGGACGACAACGGCATCTCGATCGACGGCGAAGTGCACGGCTGGTTCACCGACAATACGCCGGCACGCTTCGAGGCCTACGGCTGGAACGTCATCCGCGGCGTGGACGGCCACGCCCCGGACGCGATCCGCGCGGCGCTCGAGGCGACCCGCGGCTCGGACAAGCCCACGCTGATCTGCGCCAGGACGATCATCGGCTTCGGCGCGCCGACCAAGCAGGGCAAGGAAGCCTGCCACGGCGCCCCGCTCGGCAAGGACGAGATCGCCGCCGCGCGCGCAGCGCTCGGCTGGCCGCACGCGCCGTTCGAGATCCCGCAGGACATCTACGCCGCCTGGAACGCGCACGCCACGGGCGCCGAGCGCGAGGCCGAATGGAATGCGCTGTTCGCGCGCTACCGTACTGCGCACCCGGACCTGGCCGCCGAGTTCGAGCGTCGCCTGTCCGGCGCGCTGCCGGATGAATTCGCCGTCGCCGCCGATGCCTGGATCGCCAAGCTCCAGGCCGAAGGCCCGGTCGTCGCCTCGCGCAAGGCCTCGCAGATGGCCCTCGACGCGTACGGCCCGCTGCTGCCGGAGCTAATCGGCGGCTCGGCCGATCTTGCCGGGTCGAACCTGACCCTCTGGAAGGGCTCGAAGGACGTCAATTCCGGCGATCCCGCCGCCAACTACGTGCACTACGGCGTCCGCGAGTTCGGCATGAGCGCGATCGCCAACGGGCTGGCGCTGCACGGCGGCTTCATCCCGTACGACGCGACATTCCTGGTCTTCTCCGACTACGCCCGCAACGCGGTGCGCATGAGCGCCCTGATCCCGACGCGCGCGATCCACGTCTACACGCACGACTCGATCGGCCTGGGCGAGGACGGCCCGACCCACCAGCCGGTCGAGCACCTGGCGAGCCTGCGCTACATCCCGAACAACGCGGTCTGGCGCCCCTGCGACGCCGTCGAGTCGGCGATCGCCTGGAAGGCGGCGATCGAGCGCCGCGACGGCCCGTCCTGCCTGGTCTTCTCGCGGCAGAACCTGGCGCACCAGCCGCGTAGCGCCGAGCAGGTGGCCGATGTCGCCCGCGGCGGCTACGTGCTGTCGGACCCGCCGAGCGCCCGCTTCGACCTGATCCTGATCGCGACCGGCTCGGAGGTCGAGATCGCGATGCAGGCCATGCGCATCCTGGCGGACCAGGGCGTGGCGGCCCGCGTCGTGTCGATGCCCTGCACCAGCGTCTTCGATGCCCAACCGCTGGAGTACCGCGAGGGCGTCCTGCCCGGGTGGTGCCGCAAGCGCATCGCGGTCGAGGCCGGCATCACCGATTTCTGGCGCAAGTACGTCGGCCTGGACGGCGCGGTGGTCGGCCTCGACACCTTCGGCGCGTCGGCGCCCGCCGATGCGCTGTACCGGCACTTCGGCATCACGGCCGAGCGCGTCGTCGACACGGCACGCGCACTGGCCTAGGCGTCCCGGATCCCGGCGTGCCGCCGCTGCGGCCGCCGGGAAGCCGGCGCGACGATCGGCCGCGCCTCGGGGGGCGCGAACCGCGGCGATGCTTGATCGCCGTCGGGTCGCCCGGACCTCCACCGCTCGACAATCCGGACGACGGGAAGGCCGGCGCCTTCCGCCTTTCAAGACAGGTGAACCCGTGGCAGCTTTCAATACCGAACGCGTCCTCAGTGTGCGGCACTGGAACGACTTCCTCTTCAGCTTCACGACCACCCGCGATGCCGGGCTGCGATTCGAGAACGGCCAGTTCATCATGATCGGCCTGCCGGTGGACGGCCGGCCGCTGCTGCGCGCGTACAGCATCGCCAGCGCCAACTACGAGGAGCACCTGGAGTTCTTCAGCATCAAGGTGGCCAACGGCCCGCTGACCTCGCGCCTGCAGCACCTTCGCGTCGGCGACGAGGTCCTGATCGGCAGCAAGCCGACCGGCACCCTGCTGCTGCACGACCTCAAGCCCGCCCGGCACCTGTACCTGCTGGCGACCGGGACCGGCCTGGCCCCGTTCCTCTCGATCGCCCGCGATCCGGAGACCTGGGAGCGCTTCGACAAGGTGGTCGTCACCCATGGCGTGCGCCAGGTGGCCGACCTCGCCTATCGCTCGCTGTTCGAGGACGAGCTGCCGGCCCACCCGTACCTCGGCGACCTGGTGCGCGAGAAGCTCGTCTACTACCCGACCGTCACGCGGGAAGCGTTCCGCAACCAGGGACGGCTGGACGAGCTGCTCGAAAGCGGCCGGCTGTGCGCCGATGCCGGCCTGCTGCCGCTGGACCCGGCCGCCGATCGAGCGATGATCTGCGGCAGCCCGGCCATGCTCGCTTCGCTGTCCGGGCTGCTCGATCGCCGCGGCTTCGCCGTCTCGCCGCGGATCGGCACGCCGGGCGACTACGTGATCGAACGCGCCTTCGTCGAACGCTAGGCGTCGATTCCACGCCGATCCTTGCCCGTTCCGAGCGAGTCCGCCCGGCGGACTGGCGCGCGGCAGAGGGCAGGCGCATGCTTCGGGGCCACGCGGGCCCTGCCCGTCCTGTACCCGTCGGCAACAGGAGTGGCGCCATGATCACGCTGAACGTCAACGGCAAGTCCCTGCAACTGGACGTCCCGGACGATACCCCCTGCTGTGGGCGCTGCGCGACGCGGCGCAACTGACCGGGACCAAGTTCGGCTGCGGCATCGCACAGTGCGGCGCCTGCACCGTGCATGTCGACGGCCAGCCGGTGCGCTCCTGCGTGCTGCCGGTCGCCGCGGCGAAGGACAAGGCGATCACGACGATCGAAGGCGTCGGCACCGATCGGGTCGGCCTCGCCATCCAGGAAGCCTGGCGCCGGCTCGACGTCGTGCAGTGCGGCTATTGCCAGTCCGGCCAGATCATGTCCGCCACCGCGCTGCTCAAGGCCAAGCCGGCGCCGAGCGACGAGGACATCGACGCGGCGATGAGCGGCAACGTCTGCCGGTGCGCGACCTATGTCCGCATCCGCGCCGCGATCCACGAAGCCGCCGCCGCGCTGGCCTGAGGACGCGACCATGACCACGACGATCATCAATGCCAGCCGGCGCGACTTCCTCAAGACCGGTGCCGGGCTGGCCCTGGCCGTCTACGTCGGCCCCGCCCTGGCCGCCGAAGCGATCGGTGGCGCCGACACCACCTTCACCCCCAATGCCTTCGTGCAGATCGACGGCACCGGCCTCGTCACGGTGACGTCCAAGCACCTGGAGATGGGCCAGGGTACGTTCACCGGCATCGCGACCCTGATCGCCGAGGAACTGGATGCGGACTGGGCGCAGGTCCGCGTCGTCGGCGCACCGGCCGATGCCAAGCGCTACGGCAACGCCGCCTGGGGCGGCGCGATCCAGGGAACCGGCGGCAGCAGCGCGATGCCCGGCGCCTGGGACCAGATGCGCCAGGCCGGCGCCACCGCGCGCGCGATGCTGGTCGCCGCCGCTTCGCAGAAATGGCAGGTGCCGGCAGGCGAGATCACAGTGGACCGCAGCGTGGTCAGCCATGCCGCCAGCGGCCGGCGGGCCGGCTTCGGCGAGTTGACCGCGCTGGCGGCGAGCCAGCCGGTACCGGCCGAGGCACCGGCGCTCAAGAAACCGGACCGCTACACGCTGATCGGCAAGCTCAAGCTGCCGCGCACCGACAGCCGCGCCAAGACCGACGGCAGCGCGAAGTTCACCCAGGACGTGCAGTTGCCGGGCATGCAGGTGGCCGTCGTCGCGCACCCGCCACGCTTCGGCGCCGCGGTGGCGCGTTTCGACGCCGCCAAGGCCAAGGCCATCCCCGGCGTGACCGACGTCTTCGTCGTTCCGGCCGAGCGCGGCGTGTTCGCCGGTGGCGTCACCGTCCTCGCACGCGACACCTGGACCGCGATCCGCGCGCGCGAGGCGCTCACGGTGGAATGGGACGATACCGCGGCCTTGCGCGCGAGCAGCGATACGCTCCTCACGGAGTACCGCGCGCTGGCCCGGCAGCCCGGCAAGACGGTCGTCAGCCGTGGCGACGTCGATCGCGCGCTGGCCGGCAAGCGCCTGATCGAAGCCACCTACGAGGTGCCGTTCCTCGCGCATGCGGCGATGGAACCGCTCAACTGCGTCGTCGCCCTGGGCGAGGGCCGCTGCGAGCTGTGGAACGGCGAGCAGTTCCACACGGTGGACCAGGCCGCGGTCGCCAAGCGCCTGGACATCGCACCGGACAAGGTCACGATCAACCAGCTCTATGCCGGCGGCAGTTTCGGCCGCCGCGCCAATCCCAAGTCCGACTACATCCTCGAAGCGGTCGCGCTGGCCGTCGCCGCGCGCGAGCGCGGCCATCGCATGCCGGTCAAGCTGGTCTGGACGCGCGAGGACGACACGCGCGGTGGCTACTACCGGCCGCTGACCCTTCACGCCGTCACCGCGGCGCTGGGCGAGAACGGCCGCATCGCCGGCTGGCGCCACCGCATCGTCGGCCAGTCGATCCTCAAGGGCTCCCCGTTCGAGGCGATGATGGTCAAGGACGGCGTCGACGGCACGACGGTCGAGGGCGTGGACGACCTGCCCTACGCGGTCGAGAACCTGCACCTGGACCTGCACTCACCCGATCCGGGCGTGCCGGTGCAATGGTGGCGCTCGGTGGGTCACACGCATTCGGGTTTCGCGACCGAAGCCTTCATCGACGAACTGGCCGCCGCCGCTGGCGCCGATCCCTACCGGTTCCGGCGCGGCCTGCTGGCGGCGCACCCGCGCGAGCTGGGTGTCCTGGACCTGGCCGCCGAGCGTGCCGGCTGGAGCCGTCCACTCGCGCCGGCCGGCGGCAAGCGCCGCGGCCGCGGCATCGCCGTGCACAAGTCGTTCGATACCTACGTCGCCCAGGTGGCCGAGGTCACGGTCGAGGCCGACGGCCGGTTCAAGGTCGACCGGGTCGTCTGCGCGGTCGACTGCGGCGTGGCGATCAACCCCGACGTGATCCGCGCGCAGATGGAGGGCGGCATCGGCTACGGCCTGTCGGCCGCCCTGCTCGGCGCGATCACGCTCAAGGACGGCGTCGTCGAGCAGTCCAACTTCCACGACTACCGGCCGCTGCGCATGCAGGACATGCCGGCGGTGGAGGTGCACATCGCCGCCTCGTCGGAGAAACCCACCGGTGTCGGCGAGCCCGGCACCGCCGTGGTCGCCCCGGCCGTCGTCAATGCGCTGTTCGCCGCCACCGGACAACGCATCCGGCGCCTGCCGATCGACACCACCCAGCTCAAGGCCTGATGCGATGGCCACGCACGATCGATGGCTGAAACTCATCCGGGCCGCCGCCCTGGTCCCGGCCTTGGCGCTCGCCGGTGCCGCCGCCGGCCCGGCACCGGCCCCCGCGCCTGCCGACGAGCACGGCCTGTTCGAGCCGATCCGCAGCGTCGTGCAGCACCCGCGCTGCCGCAACTGCCATGTCGCCGACGGCCGGCCGCGGCAGTACGACGCCGGCTTCGTGCACGGCCAGAACGTGCAGGGCGGTACCGACGGCCGCGGCATGCCGGGGTTGCCGTGCACGACCTGCCACCAGGACGCCAACGCACCCGCCGCGGCCGGACCGAACGCACCGCCGGGCGCGCCGAACTGGCACCTGGCACCGAAGGAAATGGTCTGGGTCGATGTCGGCGCCCGCGACATCTGCCTGCGGCTGCGCGACCCGGCCAGCAACGGCGGCAAGGACCTGGACCAGATCCTGCACCACTTCGCCGAGGACAAGCTCGTGGCCTGGGGCTGGCAGCCGGGCGGCGCTCGTCGCCCGCCTCCGCTCAGTCATGCGCAGACCGTTGCAGCCGTGAAGACGTGGATCGACGCGGGCGCACCCTGCCCGTCGACCTGAGCGCGCCACGGCAGCCGGCCAGACCGGCGAGCCCGGCGCTGCGGACCCGCAGCCCGCCTGCCGGCACGGCCGCTCAACTCGTGCCGGCCGCCTGCAACCGCCCGGCCACCATGTGCAGCCGGATTGCCGGGCGCGCGAATGCGACCGGCCGGTGGCTGACCAGCACCAGCGTGCCTTCGCCGACCCAGCGGTCGATGCCGGTGGCGACGCGCGCCGCCGTCGCCGCGTCCAGGCCCTCGAACGGCTCGTCGAGCAGGACCAGCGGTGCGCCGCGCAGCAGTACGCCGGCCAGGGCCACGCGGCGCGCCTCGCCGCCGGACAGGCCAGCGCCGTACTCGCCGAGCGGCGTCTCCAGGCCACGCGGCAACCCGTCCAGGAAACCGTCCAGCGCCACCGCTGCGAGGACGGACCGCAAACGCGCGTCGTCGATGCCTGAGTCGCCCAGGCGCAGGTTGTCGGCCAGCGACATGGCGAACAGGTGCGGACGCTGGGGCAGGACGGCCACGCTCGCACGCAGCGCCGCCTCGGTGTAGTCGGCCAGCGGCACGCCGTCGAGGGTGAGCCTGCCCGCGGCCGGGTCGAGCGTCCGCGCGAGCAGCGCCAGCAGGGTCGACTTGCCGGCGCCGGACGGCCCGTCCAGCACGACGCGCGCGCCCGCGGCGATCGCCAGGTCGATCGGCCCGATGACGGTCGGGCGTCCTGCGGGCCGGTGGACGACACCGTGCACCTGCAGCCGGCCGCCGGTCGCGGCAGTGCCGATGCTGCCGTGGAAGGCCACCGCCGGCTCCGCGGCCTCGAGCGCGGCGAGCCGCTCCTGCGCCGCCCGCGTGTGCATCCAGGCATGCAGTGCCGCGGCCGCCGGAACGAACGCTTCCAGCGTCGCGAGGGCGGCGAGCACCGTCATGACCCGCCACGGCGCCGCGACCGCAGCGGCCACCGCCGGACCATCGCCGGCGCGCAGCAGGCTCCAGCCGGCCAAGCCGACCAGCAACACCACGAGCGCCTGCGCACCGGCTTCGAGCAAGCGCTGGCGGAAGCGGCCGTCGATCACGGCCTGGTCCAGGTGCCGCCACTCCTCGCGCCGGGACGCGATCGCGCCGCACAGGCACAGCGTCGTCAGCCCGCGCAGCAGATCCACCAGCCGGTCGCGGCGGCGTCCGGCGAGCGCCGCCAGCCGGCCGGCCCAGCGTTGCGCGAGGTGCACCGCCGCCAGCGGCACCGCGATGCCGGCCGCGACCAGCCACGGCCAGGCCGCACCCAGCAACACCGGGGAAACCGAACCGACCAGCACCAGCGCGACGCCGAGCACCAGCAGCGCCCAGCCGAGCGGCAGCCAGGCGCGCAACGGCGCCTCGTCCAGCGCATCGACATCGGCCGTCACGCGTTGCAGCAGTTCGCCCTCGGACCAGCGTGCCAGCGGCTCCGGCGCCAGGCGCGCCAGCACCGCATAGCAGCGTACGCGCAGGTCGGCGAGCACACCGAGCACGACGTCGTGCGACAGCAGCCGTTCGCCGTAGCGGCCGGCCGTCCGCACGATCGCGCACAGCCGGATCAGCGCGCCCGGCCGGAAGATGTCGAAACTGGCTGCGGCGACGCCAGTGCCCGCCACGGCAGCGGCCGTGATGAACCAGCCCGACAGCGCGAGCAGGCCGAGCGAGGCGAGCAGCGTGAGCGCGCCGAGCACGAACGCCAGCGCGAAGCGCCCCGCATGCGGGCGCAGCAACCGCTGCAGTGACCAGCTGCCGGGATCGGAGCGTCCGCTCATGCAGTGCCTCCGGCGGCCGGCTCGCGCAGCGGCGCATCGCCGGCGACCGCGCCACCCGCCAGCACGATGCGACGATCGATCCAGCCGCCCGCACGCAGCGTCTCGTCGTCGTCATGGGTCGCGATCAGCAAGGTGCATCCCCGGCTGAACGCCGCGAGCGAGGTGCGCAACGCGGCAGCCGTCTGCGTATCGAGCTGCGCCAGGGGTTCGTCGAGCAGCCACAGGTCGGCCTGGCGCGCCAGCGCGCGGGCCAGCGCAAGCCGCTGCAACTGGCCGCCGGACAGGCCGATGCCGGCACTGCCGATCACGGTCTCGGCCTGCTCGGGCAGGGCGGCGACATCGGCGGCCAGGCCGGCGGCAGCGAGTGCCTGCGCCAGGCGCGCATCGTCGCCGCGGTCCAGCCCGACCAGGACGTTGTCGCGGAGGCTGGCGCCGAACCATTCCGGCCGCTGCTCGAGCCAGGCCAGCCGGCGCCACCAGGCCGACCGCGGCCAGGCAGCCAGGTCCACGCCGTCGACAAGGATGCGTCCCGCGGTCGGTGCGACGAACCCCGCCAGCAGGGCCAGCACGCTGCTCTTGCCGGAACCGCTGGCACCGGTCAGCGCGACCCGCTGGCCCGCCGCGATCCGGAAGCTCACGCGGTCCAGGGCCAGGCGGCCATCGGGATGGCGCAGGCTGACCGCGTCGAACTCGATCACCGGCGGCCCGGGCGGGCGCGCGGGCACGGTGGCCGCTGCCGGCAGGGCCTGGGCCGGTGCCCGCCGCAGCAGGTCCTGGATCGGTCCCGCCGCGGCCAGCGCCTGCGCCCGCAAGTGATAGTCCGTCCCGAGCTGGCGCAGCGGCGCGAAGAACTCCGGTGCCAGCAGCAACACGAAGAGCGCCGGCTCCAGCGTCATCGGCTGGCCGTAGTGGCCCACCGGGAAGCGGCCGAGCAGCGCCAGTCCCAGATACAGCGCCACCATCGCGATCGCCGCCGAGGCGAACAGCTCCAGCACCGTGGACGACAGGAACGCGATGCGCAGCACCTGCAGGCTGCGCCGGCGGTACCCGTGCGCGCCCTCGCGGACGCCCTCGGCGCCCCACCCGGTACGGCCGGCAAGGCGCAGGGCCGGCAGGCCGCGCACGAGGTCGAGGAAACGGCCGCCGAGTGTCGCCAGCGCGGCCGCCTGCCGGCGGCCGGCCGCGGCGGCACCGTGGCCGACCAGCACCATGAAGGCGGGAATCAGCGGGGCGGTGGCGGCCAGCAGCAGCGCGGCCAGCCAGCTGTGCGGCACGATCGCCGCCACGACCAGCAGCGGCACGCCGGCCGCCAGCAGGCGTTGCGGTCGGTAGCGCGCGAAGTAGCCGTCGAGGGCATCGACCTGCTCGACGATCACGGTCGCCAGCGCGCCATCGCTGCCGGCGGCAGCGCGCAGGGGGCCCAGGTGTTCCAGCGCGTCGAGCAGGCGGCCGCGCAGGCGCTCGCGCAGGCGCAGGCCGGCGCGGCTGCCGGCCCATTCACGGGTGGCCAGCAAGGCGCTGCGCAGCACCAGCAGCGCCGGCATCAGGACGATCGCGCTGCCCGGCGCGGCCTCGCCGGCGATCCAGCGGCCGGCGACCCCGGCCACCGATGCCGCGAACGCGATCCAGGCCGCCGCAGCCGCCAGACCCGCTGCCGCCGCTGCCCATGTCCAGCGCCGCACGCTGCCGACCTGCGCGCCGAGCCAGGCCTGGGCCGACGCTTCGGTGCTCGCCTCGACGCTCACCGCGGACCGGCGCTCACGCGGCGGCGGCGCTCGTGCCGGTTCGCCCGCGCGGCGGCGGGCACGGCGCGGCGGCGCGCGTCATCGGCCGTCCTCGTCCTCCGGATAGCCCTTCAGCTCCAGCCACATCGCATTGATGATGCCGGCGGCGCAGGCCAGCAGCACGCCGAGGATCCAAGCGAAATACCACATCGGCCTCTCCTCAGTAGTGGGCGTCCGAGCCGCGCACGTGCTCGATATGGACCGGCCCGCGCATCACGCGGAACACCCAGCTGGTGTAGGCGACGATCAGCGGCAGGAAGAACACCGTCAGCCAGAACATCCAGCGCAGCGTCAGCAGGCTGGAGGTCGCGTCCCAGGCCGTGAGGCTGTGCGAAGGCACCAGGCTGGACGGCATCATGAACGGGAACATCGCCACGCCGGCGGTCAGGATCGTGCAGGCCACCGCCACCGAGCTCAGCACGAAGCCCAGGCCCGGCCGCGCCGGTGCCAGCCGCCAGGCGGCGAGCGCACCGGCGAAGGCCAGGGCCGGGATCGCCCACAGCACCGGCATCGCCCGGTAGTTGGCGAACCAGGCGCCGGCGGCGCGCTCGACCGTCTTGGCGACCGGATTGGAATAGGCCTCGGTACCGGCGAACGCGACGATGCGGTAGCCGTCGATGCCGAACGCGACCCATACGCCGGCCAGCGCGAAGCTCGCGCAGAACACCAGCACCGCGATGCCGAACCAGCGCTGCGCGCGCTGCCGGACGTCGCCGGTGGTCTTGATCAGGAGGAAAGCCGCACCCTGCATCACCAGCATCGACAGGCTGATCACGCCGGCCAGCAGGCCGAACGGGTTGAGCAGGCCGAAGAAGCTGCCCTCGTAGTGGACGCGCAGGACCTCGTCGTAGCGGAACGGCACGCCCTGCAGCAGGTTGCCGAAGGCCACGCCGAACACCAGCGCCGGTACGAAGCCGCCGATGAACAGGCACCAGTCCCAGGTGTCGCGCCAGCGCCGGCTGGGAAGCTTGCTGCGGTAGTCGAAGCCGACCGGACGCAGGATCAACGCGAACAGCACCAGGATCAGCGCGACGAAGAAGCCGGAGAACGCCGCGGCGTAGATCAGCGGATAGGCCGCGAAGATCGCGCCGCCGCCGAGGATGAACCACACCTGGTTGCCTTCCCAGGTCGGCCCTACGGCATTGAGCAGTACCCGGCGCTCGTCGTCGTCACGGGCGACGACGCGCAACAGCGCGCCGACGCCGAGGTCGTAGCCGCCGGTGATCGCGAAGCCGATCAGCAGCACGCCGAGGAACAGCCACCAGACCGCGCGCAGCGTCTCGTAGCTCATCAGGAAGCCGATCAGCTCGCTCATGCGTGCTCTCCCGCCTGCACCGCCGCCCGTGAAGGGGCCATCTGGACCGGCCCGCCGACCGGCTCGTCGTCCTCCGGCGGTCCCTTCCGCGCGAACTTCACCATCAGGTACATCTCCACCACCAGCAGCGTCGTGTAGAACACGACGAAGCCGGTCAGGCTGAACAGCAGGTCGCCGACGGTCAGCGACGACACCGACATCCAGGTCGGCAGGACCTCCGACACGGTCCACGGCTGGCGGCCCAGCTCGGCGACGATCCAGCCCATCTCCGAGGCGATCCACGGCACCGGAATCATCGCCACCGCCAGGCGCAGCAGCAGCCGGCTGCGGCCGACGCTGCGCCGTGCCGAGGCCAGGAAGGCCCAGGCGAACACGCCCAGCATGAAGACGCCGCAGCCGACCATGATGCGGAACGCCCAGAACAGCGGGCCGACCGGCGGAATGCCGTCACGGGCGGCCTGGGCGATCTGCGCGTCGCTGGCGTCGACGACGCCCGGCGCATAGCGTTTGACCAGCAGGCCGTAGCCGAGGTCCTCCTGGTAGCGCTTGAGGTCCTCGCGCGCGAACAGGTCGGTCGGGTTGGCCCGCACCTTCTGCAGGGCGGCGTACGCCTTGATGCCGTTGCGGATCTTGGCCTCGTGCTCGAGGACGAGCTCGCGGATGCCGACGATCGGCGTGTCGATCGAGCGCGTCGCGATCAGCCCCATCAACCACGGGATCTCGACCGCGTAGTCGGTCCGCATCGCCTTCGAATCAATGATGCCGACCGCGGTGAACGGCGCCGGCGGCGGATGGGTTTCCCACATCGCCTCGATCGCGGCGAGCTTGACCTTCTGCACGTGGCCGACCTCGTAGCCGCTCTCGTCGCCGAGCGTGATGACCGACAGCACCGAGGCGAGGCCGAACGCCGAGGCGATCGCGAACGAGCGCAGCGCGAACGCGCGATGACGGCCGCGCAACAGGTACCACGCGCTGATGCCGAGCACGAAGCAGGCCGCGACCACGTAGGCGGCCGATACCGTGTGGACGAACTTGACCTGCGCGACCGGATTGAAGAACACCTCCGAGAAGCTGGCCAGCTCCATCCGCAGCGTGTCCGGATTGAAGTGCGCGCCGACCGGGTTCTGCATCCAGGCGTTGGCGACCAGGATCCACAGCGCCGAGAAGTTCGAGCCCAGTGCCACCAGCCAGGTGACCATCAGGTGCTGCAGGCGGCTCAGGCGTTCCCACCCGAAGAAGAACAGGCCGACGAAGGTCGATTCCAGGAAGAACGCCATCAGGCCTTCGATCGCCAGCGGCGTGCCGAAGATGTCGCCGACGTACTGGGAGTAGTACGACCAGTTCGTACCGAACTGGAACTCCATCGTGATGCCGGTGGCGACGCCGAGCGCGAAGTTGATGCCGAACAGCTTGCCCCAGAACATCACCATCTGCCGGTAGACCACCCGGCCGGTCATGACGTAGACCGACTCCATGATCGCCAGCATGATCGCCAGGCCGATGGTCAGCGGGACGAACAGGAAGTGGTACAGCGCGGTGATGGCGAACTGCCAGCGCGACAGCTCGACGACGGTATCGGAGATCATCCTGTCACCTCGAAATTCCGGTCCGGGCCCAATCCCGTCCCGCAAGCTGCCGGGCGGGGGACCTGCCCGGCGTTCGGCTGAATTTCTGGGAAGGCCGCGCAGACGCCTGCGGTGGGCCGATCAGATACCGTGAAATCTACGCCCGCCCTCCCCGCAGCCGATAGTGCCATAGGGTCGCAGTGCAGGAGCGCAGCCCCGGTCACGGATCAGGTGCCACCGGCCCGGCCGGTGCAGATTGGCTCCATCCGAGTGGCTCTTAGCACCCCCTTGGAAGGGCCGTTAAACTAGGCGCCCCTTTTTTGGTCCTTCCGGCAATCCCGCCGTTTCCATCCTGAGGAGTGTTCCATGGCAGTCAAGGTCGCCATCAACGGCTACGGCCGCATCGGCCGCAACATCCTTCGCGCGCTGTACGAGGCCAAGCGCAACAGCGAGATCCAGATCGTCGCGATCAACGATCTGGGCAACGCCGAGACCAATGCTCACCTGACCCGGTACGACACCGCCCACGGCAAGTTCCCGGGCGACGTCGCCGTCGAGGACGGCGATCTGGTCGTCAACGGCGACCGCATCAAGGTGTTCGCCGAGCGCGACCCGTCGAAGCTGCCGTGGGGCGATCTCGGCGTCGACGTGGTGCTCGAGTGCACCGGCCTGTTCACTTCCAAGGCCAAGGCCGGCGCGCACATCGCCGGCGGCGCGAAGAAGGTCATCATCTCGGCGCCCGGCGACAAGGACGTGGACGGTACCTTCGTCTACGGCGTCAACCACGACCGCCTCAGCGCCGCGCACCAGGTCATCTCCAATGCGTCGTGCACGACCAACTGCCTGGCGCCGCTGGCCAAGGCGCTGCACGAGAAGATCGGCATCGTGCACGGCCTGATGACGACCATCCATGCCTACACCAACGACCAGGTCCTGACCGACGTCTACCACAGCGACCTGCGCCGCGCGCGCAGCGCCACGCACTCGCAGATCCCGACCAAGACCGGCGCCGCCGCGGCGTTGGGACTGGTGCTGCCCGAGCTCAACGGCAAGCTCGACGGCTTCTCGATGCGAGTGCCGACGATCAACGTCTCGGTGGTGGACCTGAGCTTCGTCGCCGCGCGCGCGACGACCAAGGAAGAGATCGACGCGGCGATCCAGGCCGCGGCAGAAGGTTCGCTCAAGGGCGTTCTGGGCATCAACACGCAGCCGCTGGTGTCGATCGACTTCAACCACAACCCGCTGTCGTCGATCTACGACGCGACCCAGACCCGTGTCATGGAAGGTACGTTCGTCAAGGTGCTGAGCTGGTACGACAACGAATGGGGTTTCTCCAACCGCATGCTCGACATGACGCTGGCCCTGGTCAACGCCAAGTAGGCCCCCTCCGGCGCCGCGCAGCTGCGCGGCGCCGTCTGGCGCGCCGGCCCCTGCCGCCGTCAGTGCGCGACCAGCAACGGCACGTCGCTGTTCTGGAACAGGTAGCGCGTGGAGCCGCCGAGTACCAGCTCGGTGATGCGCGAATGCCCCCAGGCGCCCATCACGATCAGGTCCGCGTCGGCCGCGTGCGCCGCATCGAGCAGGGCCGGACCGCTGTCCTTGCCGCTGGGGCCGAATTCGCGGAACGACGCGGCAATGCCGTGGCGGTCGAGCCAGCCGTGCAGGTCGAAGCGCGGCAGGTAGTTGAGGCCGAACGGGCTGGCAACCGGCTCGCCGACCAGCACGTCCACCTTCTCGGCCTGCTTGAGCAGCGGCAGCGCGCCACGCAGCGCCAGGATCGCCTCGCGGCTGTCGTTGAACGCGACCACGATGCGCTGGCCGACCCGGTCGATGCGGGCGCTGTCGGGGACGACCAGGACCGGTGCCATCGCGCCGAACACGGTGCGCGAGACGATGCCCCAGCCGGTCGGCGCGTCGGGGTTCAGGATCGGCCGCTCGACGACGAGCAGGTCCGACCAGCGCGAGGCGTGGCACAGTGCCTCGACCGGATCGCCTTGCGCGACCTGCCATTCGCCGGTCGCACCGTAGGCACCGAGCCGCGCCTGCCACCAGGGACCGTGCGCCTCGGCGTCGCGGCACAGCTGCTCGGCATCGCGGACATACAGCGCCACGGCGTCGGGCGACGCGAACGCCGCGGGCGCGATCGGCACCAGGTGCAGGCCGAGCAACCAGGCCTTGAGCCGCTGGGCCAGCTGCAGGCCGACCAGTGCGGCTGGCGAGTCCTCGCCGTAGCGGCGCAGATGGACGACGATTTCGAAATGCTGCATGGCTCACCTCGCAAGATTCCGGTTGTTCCCAGGATACGGCTTCGGGCTGTCCGCAGCATGATCGGCATGAACCGTACCCGAGCATGCGGAAGGCGGCCATGACGTTTCGCACGCGACTCCCCGTCACCGCCGGCTGAGAATCGGCTCGTCGCGGCAGCCCTTCCGGAGGATGTGACATGAGCCTGTTCCTTGCCTTGCTGACCCTGGTCGGCGCCTTCGTCGTGATCGGCGGCGGCCTGGCGCTGCTGCCGGCACTCTTCGGGCTGGCCATCGCGGTGGCCGTGCTCTGGCTGGTGTTCTCGCTGCTGGGCCTGGCGCTGCGCCTGATCGGCCTGGTCCTCGGCGGTGTCCTGTGCCTGGCGTTCGGCCTGGCCGGGCTGCTGTTCGCGGCGATGCTCGGCTTCGGCCTGTTGCTGCCGTTGCTGCTGCCGCTCCTGGTCGTGGCCGTGCTGGTGGCGGTGCTGGTGCGCGCCACACGCCCGCCGGTGCCGCGGCTGGCCGCCGGCGTACCGCCGCAGCACTAGGGCGTGTCATCAATCCCCCGGCAGCGTGCGTCCGGGACAAGGAAGAGGGAGGAAGTGGGCGTCGGTCCACGCCCGAGCGATGACGCAGTCCCGGGCGCACGCAAGAACGGCGCGGCCTACCGAGGGATTGATGACACGCCCTAGTCCCCTGCCCGGGGATCGAGACCAGCCACCAGGCTTGGTTTCGGCCGCGGCGGAGAGTACCGTGGCGCCACGCTGCGGCGCAGCACGCCGCGGACCGGATCCCTCATGGCCGCCCACGCCCCGCCGCTCACGTCCGACTACAGCCTGCGCGAAGAGATCGCCTCGAGCCTGATCCACGGCATCGGCATCGTGCTGAGCATCGCGGGGCTCGCGACCCTCGCGGCGGCGGCCTCGCTGCGCGGCGACGCCTGGCACGTCACCAGCGTCTGCGTGTATGGCGCGACATTGGTCCTGCTCTACACCGCGTCCACGCTCTACCACGGCATCCCCAACCCGGGCGCCAAGCCGCTGCTGCGGCTGCTCGACCACGCGGCGATCTTCCTGCTGATCGCCGGCACCTATACGCCGTTCACGCTGATCAGCCTGCGCGGTCCCTGGGGATGGACGCTGTTCGCGATCGTCTGGTCGCTGGCCCTGGTCGGCATCGCGCTGGAGATGCGCCGGGTGCGCAATCGCGTGCTGTCGGTGGGCCTCTACGTCGGCATGGGCTGGGTCGGCATCGTCGCGGCCGGTCCGCTGATCGACAGCGTACCGGTGCCGGGCCTGTGGCTGCTGCTGGCCGGCGGCCTGTGCTACACGTTCGGCGTGCCGTTCTATCTGTGGCGCAAGCTGCCGTACAACCATGCGCTGTGGCACGTCTTCGTGCTGGCGGGCAGCGTCCTGCAGTTCTTCGCGGTGCTGCTGTACGTGCTGCCGGCCGACTAGAGCAGCAGCGCCAGCGCGAAGACGCCGAGCATCGTGAAGCACAGGGCGATCTTGGCCAGCGTTCCGAACAGGAAACCCAGCCAGGCGCCGAGGCCGACCGCCGTGGACTGCCGCAGCGTGCCGCCGGCGAGCAGCTCGCCGAGCAGGGCGCCGACGAACGGCCCCAGCAGCAAGCCCGGCAAGCCGAAGAACAGGCCTACCACGGTGCCGATCGCCGCGCCGAACAAGGCCCATCGGCTCGCGCCGACACGCCGCGCGCCGAGGATGCTCGCCAGGAAATCCACCAGCAGCGCCAGTACCGTCAATACGCCGAGCAGGATCAGCGTCGCCCAGCCGATATGGACGAAATCGCCGGCCCAGGCGGCGACCAGCATGCCGGCGAACACCAGCGGCACGCCCGGCAGGGCCGGAAGGAGGGTGCCGGCGAGGCCGACCAGGATCAGGGCGGCGGCCAGCGCGTAGAGGACGATTTCGGTGGTCATTGCCGGCCGCCGGAAGGGGGCCGCCAGTGTAGCCGGCGCCGTTGCGTGTCGCAGCGCCCGCGGCGCCGGGCTGGACGGCGATGCGGCCGACGACGGCAGATCCTTCGGGCCTGGAGGCGTGCGATCAGCCGGCCGGCGATGCGGCCGACGACGGCGATGCGCCGGCCTGCTCCCGCGCGCGCAGCCACTGTTCCAGCGCCTCCGGCGGAAGTGCCGGCGCGAACAGGTAGCCCTGCGCGGCCTGGTAGCCCTGGCGCTGCAGCAGCGCGCATTGGCGCTCGGTCTCGACGCCCTCGGCGACGACGCACAGGCCGAGGCTGTCGCCGATCCGCTGCACGGCGCGGGTCAGCTCGCGCGAGGCGCCGTCGCCTTCCAGGTCGTGCACGAAGCTCTGGTCCAGCTTGATCTCGTCGACCGGCAGCCGCCGCAGCACGCCGAGGCTCGAGTAGCCGGTGCCGAAATCGTCGACCGAAAGCCGTACGCCCTGCGCGTGCACCGCGTGGATGACCCGCATCGTGTCGGGCCCGGCGTCGAGAAACGCGTTCTCGGTGATCTCCAGCGTCAGGTCCTTTCCGCACAGCGAGGACGCCGCGAGCACCTCGGCGATCTGGCGCGGCAGGTCGAAGTTGCGGAAGCTGGTCGGCGAGAGGTTGACCGAGATCGTCGGGATCGAGAGGCCGCGCCGCCGCCATTCGGCCAGCTGGCGGCAGACCTCGCGCAGCGCCCACTGGCCGATCTCGGCGATCAGGCCGCATTCCTCGGCCAGCGGGATGAAGCGGGCGGGCGAGATCTCGCCCAGCTGCGGATGCCGCCAGCGTGCCAGCGCCTCCACGCCGTGCACGCGGCCATCGCCCAGACGCACCTGCGGCTGGTAGCAAAGACGCAGCGCATCGTTGCGCAGGGCCTCGCGCAGGGCCGTCTCGAGCGCGATGCGCTCCTGCGCGAGCAGGTTCATCTCGTTGCTGAAGAAGCTGAAGCGGTTGCGACCGGCGGTCTTGGCCTGGTACATCGCCATGTCGGCGCGCCGCAGCAGCAGGTCGATGTCGTCGCCGTTGTCCGGGAACAGGCTGATGCCGATGCTCGCCGACGGCATGACGCCGATCTCGCCGAGCGGCACCGGCACGCGCAGGGCGTGCTGGATGCGCTCGACCATGTCGGCTGCGCCGCGCGCGTCGCAGCCGGTCAGCACCACGACGAACTCGTCGCCGGCCAGGCGCCCGACGATGTCCGATCCGGAGACCAGGCCCTGCAGGCGCCAGGCGATCTGCCGCAGCAGGTCGTCGCCGGCGGGATGCCCGAGGGAGTCGTTGACCTGCTTGAACCGGTCCAGGTCGATGAACAGCACCGCCAGCGCATCGCCGCTGCGGGCAGCCCCGGCGATCGCCTGCTCGGCGCGGGCGTGCAGCAAGCTGCGATTCGGCAGGCCGGTCAGGGCGTCGTAGAACGCCAGCTGCTGGATGCGGGTGCGCGATTCTTCGCGCTCCAGCGCCAAGGCGCACAGGTGCACGCTGACGCTGACCAGGCGCTTGTGGAACCGGCTCGGCGCGCATCGCTCGCGATAGTAGAACGCGAACGATCCCAGCACGCGGCCGTTGCTCGCCTTGATCGGGCTGGACCAGCACGCGCGCAGGTTGTGCGGCAGGGCCAGGTGCTTGAAGTCCGCCCAGAGCGGATCGGTGGCGATGTCCTCGACCAGCACCGGCTCGCCGAAGTAGGCGGCGGTCCCGCACGATCCCACGCCGGGGCCGATCGGCACGCCGTCGAGCGCGGCGCTGTAGCTGTCGGGCAGGCTGGGGCCGGCCAGCGGGCGCAGCCTGCCCTCCCCGTCGATGCCGAGGATCGATGCGATCACCTCCGGCGCGATGCGCTCCACCTCGCGGCAGACCAGGGTCATGAGCTCGTGCACCGGCGCCTCGCGGACCATGGCCTCGAGCACCTTGTGCTGCAGCACCTCGTGCATCTTCGTGTCGGTGATGTTGGTCATCACGCTGACGGTATTGGCGAGCGCGCCCTGCGCGTCGTAGATCGGGTTCACGACGATCGAGCACCAGAGCGGATGCCCCTGGCGGTCCAGGACCAGCTCCTCGGAATGGCGGCTGCCCGAGCGTGGCGGGAAGGCCTGGGCCATCGCCGCCGGCGCTTCGTCGCGGTACGGCATGCGCAGCACCTGTCCGTAAAGGAGCCCCACGGCCTCGTCCGCCGGATAGCCGAGCAGGCGGACGAGGCCGGCATTGACGTAGACGATCCTGCCTTCCCCGTCGGTGATGATGACCGCGTTGTCGGTCTCGTTGACACCGAGCGACAGCAGGTGCAGCTGCTCGCGATCGTGGCGCTCGCGGGTGACGTTGCGGATGAACGCGGTGTAGATGACGCGCCCGGCCAGCCGGACGCGGGAGATCGACATCGCGCCCCACAGCACGCTGCCGTTCTTGCGCGTCACCTGCAGCTCGCGGCGGCCGCCGTCGCGGCCGGCCTCGGCGTATGCGTCGTGGAAGCCGCGGATGTCGGTCGGCACCAGGACCGCGACGTCGCGTCCGAGCACCTCTTCGCGCTCGTAGCCCCAGAGCCGTTCGGCGGCGGCGTTGAACAGGATGACCGCGTCGCCTTCGTCGATGGCGACGACCGCGTCGTTCGCCTGCTCGAGCGTCTGGCTCAAGGTCTCGTAGGCGTCATGCAAGAATGGCGACAGCGTCTGCTTGCTCATCCACCGACTCCTGCATCCTGGCCGTCGTCTGTATGCCGGCGGCTGGGGAGCGCCGGTGCACCGTCGCGATCACCGGGCGGCAGCAGCCCGGCGATTCGATGGTACCCATCCGATGAAGAACTTGAAAATACATCAATCGGGGCGGCTCCCCGGCGTCCGCCGGGTCCGGCCCCGGCAAGGCCGCCGCGGATGAGCGCCGCAGCCCTGCCCGCGGTCGCGGCCCTGCCGCTGCTGGCAGGGCCGCGGCTGCGGCTGCGCCAGTTGCAGGCAGCCGACCTGCCCGCCCTGTTCGCGGTGTTCTCCGACCCGGCGGTCATGCGCTATTGGAGCCATCCCCCGTTCGCCACCCCGGACGACGCCCGCTGGTACCTGGCCGACATCGAGGCCGGACGCGTGAACCGGACGCTCTGGCAATGGGGCATCGCCCGCAACGAGGACGACACCGTGATCGGTACCGTCACGGTGTACGCGGTGGATGCCGGCAACCGGCGCGCGGAGATCGGCTATGCGCTGGGCTCGGCCCACTGGCGGCGCGGCTATGCGGAGGAAGCGCTGCGGACCGTCCTTGCCCACGCGTTCGGTCCGCTCGGCCTGGCGCGCATCGAGGCCGACATCGACCCGCGCAACGGGCCGTCCTGCCGGCTCGTGGAGAAGCTCGGCTTCCGCTGCGAAGGCCTCCTGCGCGAACGCTGGTACGTCGGCGGCGAGTTCGCCCATTCGGCCCTCTACGGCCTGCTGGCGCGCGAATTCGCCGGTGGAGCTTCCGGATAGCCGCGGCGGCCGGCGCCGGCCGCTTTTTGCGCACCCGGTCAAGGAATGCGGCCGGCGCCGCCGGTAGCGTCCATACGCCGGCGTCCGGACAGGGACGGCCGGCGATCGCGCTCGTCCTCTGGGGAGAATCCGATGCTTCGATCACTATCCACCGTTGCCCTGCTGGTCCTGCTGGCGCTGCCCGGCGTGGCGTCCGCCGTCACCGGCGTCGCCTTCGTCCACGGCGCCGGCCGCCAGACCGATGCGCTGAACGACTACTGGAAAGCGGAGTTCGTCGACTCGGTGCGCCAGGGCCTGCCGAACCCGGCGAACACCCTGGTCGTCAACTGCGACTTCGAGCAGTACATGTGGGACAGCCGGGCCGCCGGTTGCCTGGCGGGCCAGCTGCACGGCTTCATCACCAGCCGCGGCATCACGGACCTGGTCGTCATCACCCATTCCAATGGCGGCAACGTGATGCGCTGGATCCTGTCGAATCCGACCTACGACAGCCGCTATCCGGCGATCATCCAGCGCATCCGCTGGGTCAACGCGCTGGCACCGTCCAGTGCCGGCACGCCGCTGGCCGACGCGGTGATCGCCGGCAACGTGTTCGAGAACGCATTGGGCTGGCTGCTCGGCTACCAGAACGACGGCGTGCGCATGCAGCAGGTGAGCTGGATGGCCTACTACAACCAGAACAACCTGTTCGGCACCGGCGGCCGGCCGGCGCTGCCGAAAGGCTTCTGGAACGTGGTCGGCACCGACGTCGGCTCCGGCGTCTTCAGCGGCAATGCCTACTGCGGCGGCTACGCGCAGAGCGTGGGACTGGAATTCACGCAGAACTGGCTGGCGGGCTGCTCGGACGGGTTCCTCAATTGCACCAGCCAGAACGCCGCCGGCCGTCTGTGGTTCTACGACTACCAGTCCACCGCAAGCGGCTACGTGCTCAACCACAACCAGAGCCGGCGCGCCTGCTTCGGCCTGGACACGATCCTGCGCAACGACCTGTGAGGACCGCCATGATGAAGACGACCCGCTTTGCATGGCCGGCGCTCCTCCTCGCCGTGGCCGCCCAGGCCCAACCGGCCGCCACCCTGCTGCCGGCCGCGGCCGGCGATCTCGTCGCCGGTCGCGCCGTCGCCGTCGAGCGCAGCGTGCCGGCGACGCTCGAGCGTGCGCCGCTGACGTACGCCCAGCCGCTCGCAGCCGGCGACGCCCTCGCCGGCGTGCCGGCGATCCACGTCGCCGAAAGCCGCGAGTACTGGCAGCGCGTCGACGGCGTGCAGCTTGGCCAGGGCTATGCGCTGGCACTGACTGCGCCGGGGGCGCTGGTCCTGCTGAGTCCGGCCGCCTCCGCCGCCCCGCTGGCCACGGCCCGAATGCGGATCGTGCGCGGCGCCGAACGGACCAGCCTCGACCGTGCCGGTGAAGCACTGGTCGACGCTGCGGCGTTGCGCGAAGCCGGCATGGCGGTCGCCGCCGGCAGCATCGGCTTCCGCCTGCGGCCCGGCTACGAGGCCGATGCCCGGCTGCAGGTCGACGGTGCGCAAGGCGACTACCTGCTGCACGTCACCGAGCCACGCAGTCCCCACCGGCTGACCCTGGCGGCGGCGCGCGATACCGTGCATGCCGGCGACGAGCTCATCGTCGACCTCGCCTTGCTCGGCGGCGCGCAGGTCGTCCAGGCCGCCGGCCTGCTCGTCGCGCCCGATGGCCGCAGCTGGGACCTCGCCGTCTCGCACGCCGGAAACGGTGTCCAGGGCCGGGTGTCGGTCCCGTCGACGGCCGGCGCGCAGCCCGGCCTGTGGGAGGTCCGCACCACGCTCGCCGCGAGCGACGGGACGCGCGCCTTCCAGCGCGATGCGCGCACGGCGCTGGCCGTGACGGTGCCGACCGCGCGCATCGCCGGCGCCGCGCCGGCGCGTGACACGAAGGCCGGACGCAGCGCCACGACGGTGGCCATCGATCTCGACGTCGCCAGCGCCGGCCGCTACGAGGTGCGCGGCATCCTCTACGGCACCGATGCCGGCGGCCGCCTGGTGCCGGCGGCGCTGGCGCAGTCGGCTGCCTGGATGGAGCCCGGCGCCCGGCGGCTGGACCTGGCGTTCCCGCCGTCCGCCGGCGGCCTGCGGGCGCCGTACGAACTGCGCGACCTGCGCCTCACCGACCAGGGCGTGCCGGCACTGATCGAACGGCGCGCGCGCGCGCTGGCGCTCGACCGCTAGGAAAGCACCGCCGCCGGCCCGGCGCGACCGCCCGAGGCGGTCCGCAAGGACGGCGGCGGCCTGTTCGACACGCACGAAGCGCAGTCCCGGGCCGGTGCCGCAGCGGCACCGGCCGCAGGTTCCGCCGGGCCGGTCAGCCGGCGACCGGCCCTCGCGCGGACGTCGCGATCAACGCCGTCTCCGCCCGCTCATGGAGCGACGACGGTCAGCGTCGCGGTCGCGGCCTCCGCATGGCTGCCGGCGTCGGTCACGAGGCCGCCCGCGGGGATCGTGTTCGTGAGATCCCCCACGGCCAGGGCGGCGACCTGGACACTGATCGCGCACGACCCCGCGGCCGGTATCACGGCTCCCGCGCGCAGGGTCACCGACGTGCCGGTCTGTGCCAGGCCCGGGCCGCCGGTGCAGGTCGTCGACGCATTGGCCGCCGACACCAGGCCGTCCGGGAACGCATCGACCAGGTCGGCCGTCAGCGTGGCCGCCGCCGCAGTGGCGTTCGTCAGCGTGATCGTCAGCGCCGTCGGCGTGCTCGTGGCGACGGTCGAAGGCGAGAAGGCCTTGGCGACCGTGGGAGCAACGACGGTCGAAGCCGCCTCGAAGTCGTCCGCGAAGATCGCCTCGCTGCGTCCGACGAGCAGCGTGTAGTCCTCCACCTGGCCGCTGCGGTAGCGGCCGCAGGCGCCGTCGGGCCAGAACATCGCGAACGTGGACGGCGAATACACCTTCAGCACGCGCATCCGCGTCGGGCCGGGCACGGCGTCCTCCGGCACGGTGATGTCGTAGACCACTTCCATGCCGTCCTGTCCGGTCGAGCCGACCAGCGCGCCGACCCAGTAGATCTCCTGCGCCTCGTCGAGGATGCCGTTGCGGTTCCAGTCGATGAACACCGTGTACGTATTGGCGTTGAACGACCAGCGCGCGCGGCCCTGCAGGCGGATCGTATGGGTCTGGCCGATGGTCACCTGGCCGGTGAGACCGGTGAAGTCCTCGTAGCCGTCCGCCGCGTCGGCCGCGGAGGGATTGTCGATGCCGGCGAAGCCGACCCGCGTGATGGGCTCGGCCGCATTCATGCTCACCGCGCAGTAGTGCTCGGTGCTGGGATTGTCCGGCAGCATCCGGAACTCGGCCGAGCCGCGGTGATCGTTGCCCGAGAAGTCGCTGACGCTCAGCGACCAGAGGCCTTCGGTCGGCACCACGGCGCCGACGCCGGCGCCGGATATCTGCGTGTCCGGGTCGAGGACGAACTCGAACACGCCGTCCGCGTCGGCGAACAACTGCCGGTCGTTCATCAACTCACCGGTATTCTCGGCCGGATCGCCGAGGTTGATCCTCACCCGCCCGCCGGGCGCCAGGTCCTGGATGCGGACCTCGACACCGGACGCCGCGAACTGCGCGATCGGCAGTTGCACGGGTTCGGTCTTCACCACCACCACTTCGTTCGGGTCGCGGATCACCGCCAGCGGCGCCGTGGCGACGTTGCCTTCGCCGTCGGTGGCCGAGACGACGTGCTCGCCCAGCACGGAACGGAGCCTCAGCGCGTTGATGCGGAAGGAGAACGCACCACCGGCATCGGTCGTCGCTGCGAAACGCCGGATGCCCCCTTCCGGATCGGTGGCGACCAGGTCGACGGCCGCAGCCGCCGCGAAACCGCTGCCGGATACCTCGACGCCGCCGGCCCAGTACCAGTATTCGACGATCTCGCTGACGTCCAGGACGATCGCCGGTGCCGCCGGCTCGCCGGCCCGCACCGGTGTCCCGACCGACAGCCAGCCGGCGAGGGCCAGCAGCAGGAGCGCGAGCGCCTGCGCGGGCCGGGTGCGCGCGACGGGCCTGCCCGATACGGCGGCGGCCCCTGCCCGCGCGGGCGTCGCCCGCCCTGAAACGATCGCCCGTCGATTCACTGTTGTTGCCATGATTTCCACGATGTCTGCCCCGTGCTGATGGAGAACCGGATGAGTCGCCGCGAACGCCGGCGCGCCGATCGGACGCGACGCATCCGCGGCCGGTTCCATTGTCCCGAGACGGGCGGCCCTGTCCCTCGCGCACGGTTGCAGCGCGGTTTCGGTCTCCTAACCGGACGCCAACACGACGCCAACCCCATGGTTGGCGGAACGATTCACCCGCCGCCGGGGAGATGGGCGGCCAGCGGCGCCGACTGCAGATCGGGCGGAATCGTCCGCCCGCCGGCCAGCGCACGCGCGCGCTGCAATGCCTCGGCCCAGGCCTGGCCGCGCCCGAGCGCCTGGTGCAACCGGACCTGGAGCAGGACGCCGTCGAAACTCTGCCCGGCCGCCGTCGGCAGGCGGCCGACCACGGCGCTGGCGGCCTCGGGACGGCCCTGCGCCACCAGGTACGGGACCATCGACACGGCCACCTGCAGCATCTGCGCCGGCACCTCGCGCGCTTCGGCGTCGGCCAGGGCCGCCGCGAATTCCCGCTCGGCCGCCGCCTCGCCGGCGCTCGCCACCAGTTCGGCGCGCGCCAGGCGCAGGCCGAGCGGCATACGGCCGTCCAGCGTGGCCGCCAGCTCCGGCGGAACCGCACCGAGGGCCGCCACGGCCTCGCTTCGGCGCTCCAGCGCGAGCAGGGCCCGCTGGCGCAGCAGGACCGTCTCGGCGGCACTGTCGGGCTCGAGCGCCGCCAGCTTGCCGATCGCAGCGGCGGCCGGCGCCAGCACGGCGCTTGCGTCGCCCCGGGCCCAGGCGACCTGTGCGCGCACGCTGTCGCGGCGGCCGTCCAGCCGGGCATGGGCGGCCAGGTCGAGCGTGTCGAGTTCGGCGAGCACCGGCGCCACGTCCGCATGGCGCCCCTGGGCGAGCAGCAGGGATACGCGATCGATCACCGTCTCGGCCCGGTTGAGCGGATCGCCGATGCGCGGCAGCAAGGCCCAGGCGGCCGTGCTGGCCTGCGCCGCGCGGTCGTAGTCGAGCAGTGCCAGCGCGGCATTGACCAGGGCCGAATAGCCGTGCGCGCGCTCGTTGACCGCGCCGAACGGTTCGAGCTGCGTGATCGCTTCGGCGAGCAGGGACACCGCCGTCCCCGGACGGTCGCGCAACAGCTGCGCGGTGCCGTAGGTCAGGTTCATCCGCGCCAGGGCCAGGCGGTCGCCGGACTGTTCCAGCAGCACACGCGCCGCGCCGAAGTCGTCCAGCCCCTGCTGGACCCGGCCGAGCGTGAGGCGGGCGCCGCCGCGGCCGCCCAATGCCTTGCCGTATTCGAGCAGGTGCTGGCGGCGATCCAGCGATTGCAGCGCGGCATCGAACTCGGCCTCGGCCTCGGCGGCCCGATCGCGCATCATCGCGATCGCCCCCAGGCCGTAGTGCAGGCGTGCGCGCAGCAACGGCGTGGTCGCGGCCGACTCGTCGGCGAGCAGGCCACGCAGCTCGCGCCCGGCCTCGTCCAGCCGGCCGGCGCGGAACGCCAGCATCGCGAGCTGGTAGCGCAGCTCCGGCTGCGCCGCGGCCAGGGCCGGCGCGCCGGTCAGGATCCGCTGTGCGGTCGCGAGGTCGTTCTCGAGCATCGCCGCCTGCGCGCGCTGGATCGTCTCCTCCACCGCCGGGTCGCGCGGCGGCGCCGCCGGTGCGGCCAGGCCCAGCCGCGAGAGCAGGCCGTCGGCGCTCGCGCGGAACGCCGCCAGCACTTCGTCGGCCTCGCTGGTGGCGGTGTGCTCGGTGCCGGCGGCGTCGACCGCCTTCAGGCTGACGCGCCAGCCGCGCGCGCTGCGATCGGCACGACTGGCGACGACCCAGCGGGCGCCGGCCTGGCGCGACAGGCTGCCCGCGTCCGCACCGGACGCAGCCGCGCCGAGCAGGGCCAGCGTGGTCTCGCTCGGCGCCACCACCAGGCCGGCCGCGCGCAGGCGCTCGGCGACGACGTCCATCGCCCCGAGCCGGACCCAGGCGTGGTCGCCGCCGCTGCCGACCTCGACCGGCAGCACCAGGATGCCGGCCGTGGCCGCGGCCGGCGAAGCCGCCGGCTGCGGCCACGGCGACGGCCGCATCACCAACCAGGCGGCAACGACCAGGACCGCCAGTGCGGCCGGCAGCAGCCAATGGCGGCGCAGTGCCGACGGGCGCGCCGGCGGCCGGCGATCGACGACGGGCGGCTCGCCGGCGACCGGCCCCACGGCCGGCGGCACCGGCGGAGCACCGGCCGCGGCCGCCTCCACCGGGTCGGCCACGACCTCGCAGGCCCAGTGATAGCCGAACTTCGGGATCGTGCGGATGCAACTCGGCGCGCCGCTGCCTTCGCCGAGCAGGCGGCGCGCGCGCAGGATGGTCTGGGTCAGCTGCGCTTCGGAAACGTCCGCCCGCCCCCACACCGCCGCGCCCAGCTCGTCACGTCCGACCGCGCGCGCGCGATGCTCGACCAGATAGGCCAGGCAATCGAACACGCGCGCCGCCACCGTCAGCGGCATGCCGCCCTGGTGAAGCTCGCGCGTGGCGGGGCACAGCAGGAAGTCCCCGAATCGATAGGCGGTACGTATGGTCATGCCCGCTCGGCGACGGCGTCGATGCAGGCGATGACTTTAGCCCAAGGGCGCCGTCGCACGCGAAGCCGGTCCGGCCGGTCCCGCGCGCCAGCGACGCGTCAGGCGACCGCGCGCAAGGGCGCGCCCGCCGGCATCTGCCGCAGCGGCTCGACCGGCTGGTGGCGTGCGATCACCTCGAGCAGGTCGGCGAACACGCCGGCCGCCGTCAGGTCGATACCGGCACCGGGCCCGGCCACCGTGAGCGGCGCCGCGCGGTAATAGCTGCTCGACAGGCGCAGCGCGTTCTCGCACGGCAGCAGCCGCGCCAGCGGATGGCTGAGCGGCACGCGCTCGGCGCGCAGCTGGGCGATGCCGCCCTGCCAGCTGGCGCGGTAGATCCAGCACTCGCCGGCCGCACGCGCAGCCTCGGCGGCCCGCTGCCAGGGCGCGTCCTGGTCTTCCAGCGTATCGAGCAGGCGGCCGGCATCGGGCTCGCGCAGCCGCTCGGCGTCGACCAGCGGCTGCAGGTGGATCTCATCGAGATCGATCGCGACGCCCAGCGCGCGCAGCAGGATCACCAGCTTGCGCGCCGCATCGGCGCCGGAAAGATCGGCCCCCGGATGCGGTTCGGCGTAGCCGAGTGCCACCGCCTCGCGCACCGCCGCCGAGAACGGCACGTCCTGCTGCAGGCGGCCGAGCACGTAGGAGAGCGTGCCCGAAAGCACCGCCTCCAGCGTCTCCACCCGGTCCCCGGCCGAGGTCAGTTCGCGTAGTGTCCGCAGCAGCGGCAGCTGCGCGCCGACCGTCGTCTCGTGCAGCAGGCGCGCACCGGATTGGCGCTGCGCCTCGGCGATCGCCCCGGCCAGCGGCGCCGCCGCGGACGGGCCGTGCTTGTTCG
Source organism: Dokdonella koreensis DS-123 (assembly GCF_001632775.1). Lineage (NCBI taxonomy): Bacteria > Pseudomonadati > Pseudomonadota > Gammaproteobacteria > Lysobacterales > Rhodanobacteraceae > Dokdonella > Dokdonella koreensis. Next base: position 988,938 of record NZ_CP015249.1, on the reverse strand, counting down.
GCGTGACGATGTCGATGCCGGCGGCGAGCCAGTCCGGATAGCGCGCGGCCACGTCCGCACTGGCGGTGCAATCGACCAGCACCAGCGGACGCTCCGGGCGCGCCAGCAGGTCGTGCGACCACTGGGCCAGCGTGGCCTCGTTCGCGGCGGCCAGGCGCGCGCCGACCGCGGCCGGCTCGATACCGGCCGCATCGACCACCGCCTTGCGCGAATTGACGGCGGCGACCACGCGCAGGTCGAAGCCCCGCGCGCGCAGCGACGGGCGCTGCTCGGCGACCAGCTCCAGCAGCCGGCGGCCGACCCGCCCGCTGGCACCGATCACCGCGAGATGGATCGGTACCGGCGCATCACCCGCGATCAACAGCCGGTGCAATGCACGCAATGCCGGCTGGCCGTCCGCGGCCGCCAACGCGATGCGCACGCAGCGCTCGCGGCGCGACCACCACAACGCCAGCGGTACCAGGTCGCTGGCCGCCAGGGCCTCGCGACAGCGGTGCGGCAGCGACGCGCCGGCCGTATCGTCGAACACGCTGAGCAGCGCCACCGGCACCGCGGTCTCGGCGCCATCTTCGGACACGGCGACCACCGCGGCAGGCGCGTCGGCGTAGACGTCGTCGCCCTGGTCGAACGCCGCGGCGGCGGTCAGCGCGCGCGCGCCGCGCGCCAGCGACAGATCGTGGCGCAGCGCCAGCCCGCGCAGCGGCTCGCTGACCTCACCACCGATCCGCGTGCTCTGCGCATCGCTCGCGAAGCTGTTGACGATCGTCAACGGCACCGGCCGTTCCAACAGCGGTTCGAGGGTGCGGGCATGGATGACGCTGGCGCCGGCATGGGCGAAGCGGTTGGCATCGGCCAGCGACAGGTGCCGCAGCAGCCGGGCGCCGGCCACCAGGCGCGGGTCGGCGCTGTAGCAGCCGGCCACGTCGGTCCAGATCTCCAGCGGCCAGCCGAGGGCGGCGGCGAGCAATGCGGCGCTGTAGTCCGACGCGTTGCGGCCGAGCGTCGTGGTCCGGCCGTCCGGCGACGCGCCGGTGAAACCGGGCACGATGCGCAGCAGGCCCTGCCAGAAGCCGGCGCCGCGCGCCGCGATCGCCGCCGACGTCGCCGTCCGGTCGACCTCGGCGTTGCCGTGGCGGCCGCTGGTCCGCACCAGCACTTCCGCCGGCACGATCGCCGCGGCGACGCCGCGCGCCTGCACGACGCCCAGCAGCAGCCAGGCCGCCAGCTTCTCGCCGCTGGCCAGCAGGATGTCGCGCGCCGCGGCGTCGCCGGCGGCGAGCGCGGGCAGGCTTTCGTCGAGCTGCCGGCCGATGCGTGCCGGCGTCCACGGCAGGTCGCCGTCCGGGGCCGCGCCGAGCTCGGCGGCGATGTCCGCGTGGCTGGCGACCAGCGCGCGCGCGGCAGCGGCGGCGGCCGCGGCGTCCTGGACGGCCAGCTCGGCGATCCCGGCCAGGCGGTTGGTGACGCCGGCCATGGCCGACACCACCACCGCCACCGGGCCTTCCGAACGGGCCACGACCACCGCGTCGGCCGCCCGCGCAATGCGGGACGCGTCGCCGAGCGAGGTCCCTCCGAATTTGACCACCTTGCCGACCATCCGGGAGCCTCGCATCGTTCGAATAAGGACGTTTAGACGTCTATACGTCCAAAACGAGGCGCGCATTCAAGCACCCGCGGCGGCCCAAGTCAACAAAACCCGGGGCGAGCGGCCACGGCGGCGCCACGGCCGTCGCCGCCGGGACACAGGAAACCGCGGGTGGGAGCGGGGTGCCGGCCGGGCCGGCGGGGCGATCAGCCGGCGGCGGCGAAGGCCGCCAGGGCCTGCCGGTGCAGGGCCGGCGGGCCGGCGAGCGCGCTGCGCGTGTCCAGGCCGACCGGGGCGCCGTCGAGCGCGGTGAAGACGCCGCCGGCCTCGCGCACGATCACGACCAGGGCGGCGATGTCGAGGATGTTGAGGTCGGACTCGATCACCAGGTCGATCGCGCCGCGGGCGAGCAGGTGGTAGTGCAGGAAGTCGCCGTAGCCGCGGATGCGGCCGCTGCGGCGGACCAGGTCCGCCAGGACGTTCCAGCGCGCGTCGGCGGCCAGCGACTTGAGGTTGCCGGTCGAAACAGCCGTCTGCGGCCCGAACGCGTCGGCGTCGCCGACACGCAGCGGCTGCGGTGCCGACGCGGCCAGCCGCGTGTCGGCCAGGAAGGCGCCGCCGCCGCGCAGCGCCCAGGCGCGCTCGCCGTACTCGCCGGCGTCGGAAACGCCGAGCACCAGCTCGCCGCGATGCATCAGCGCGATCTGCGTCGAGAAGAACGGATAGCCACGCACGAAGGCCTTGGTGCCGTCGATCGGATCGATCAGCCAGAGCCAGTCGCCCTCGCCTTCGCGCCCCTCTTCCTCGCCGTAGAACGCGTGGTCCGGGAAGCGCGCGCGCAGCACCCGCTTGATCGCCGCCTCCGCCTCGCGGTCGGCCTCGGTGACCGGCGTGAGATCTTCTTTCGTGACGACCGCGAAGTCGCGCCGGCGATAGCGCGGCCCGATCACGGCCGCGGCCGCGTCGGCGGCTTCGAGGGCCGCGGACAAGGCCTGTTGCAGGAAGGAATCGGCCGGCATCGGCGACGGGGCGCTACAGCAGCGGGAACAGGCGGCCCTGCACGACCAGGTGCGAGGACCCGTCCGGCTGCGCCTGGCCCACGTAGCGCAGCGCCTCCTGGACACGGACGTCGTCGTTGCGTGCCGCCAGGCGCGCCTCGGCACCGAAGCGGTCGCTGCCGACGTCGAACATGCCCTCGACCGCGAGGTTTCCCTGCCCATCGTCGCGGACGACACCGCCGATGCCGCCGTCGGGCTTGGACGAGAAGTCCACCAGGATGTCGGAGAACCGGGCCTCGGCATGGCCCGAGACGCCCGCATCGCTCCAGCGCCCGGCGCCGTTGGCACCTTGCAGCCGGCCCTCGGCGATCCGCGCCTGGTTGAGGACGCCGTTGAAGGTGCCCAGCAGGTTCAACGCCGGGATGTCCAGCGCGGGCGCGGCCAGTTGCGCGGCGAAGCGGAAGCGCACGTCGCGCAGGTCGATGCTGCGATCCGGCAGGCGGGTCACCAGGCCGGCGGCCTCGACGTCGGCGCCCTTGATGCGGATGTCGGCCGCCACGCGGCCCCGCAGCAGCGGCCCCTTGGCGATCGTCCAGGACAGCTCGCCGAGGTCGCGGCCGAAGACGCTGACGCCGTCGGCGTGCCCGTCCCAGACGCTCCCGCGCACACCGCTCAGCACCACCGGTGCGAACCGGTGCCCGCCCCAGCGCCAGGCCAGCTCCGCCGGCATCGTCCAGACGAACACGCCGGCGACGACGCACAGCAGAACCACCAGGAGGATCAGGACTTTGAAGATGCGCATGGGAATCGGGCAAGACGAACGATGGACGAAGAAGACCGCGGGCCGGAGATCCCGCCGCAGCGATCCGGTGACCTTACCTCAGGGGGCGTCCTGCAATGTTACCCGCGCGTTCACGAGACCGACGCCCTCGACGCGGTCGGCCGAGAAATCGCTCGCCTGGATCCCGTAGTCGCGCGCCAGCCGCTCCAGCCAGGCGACGACGTCGTCGAAGGCGGCGTACTCGAAGCTGACGCGCACGCTGCCGCTGGCGACCGGCTCGACCCGGCGCAGGGCGCTCTCGAGGCCGTCGCTGCGCGCGGTGGCGTCCGCCAGCGCGAGCAGCGACTTGCCCTCGCGATCGGCCCGGGTCCGGGTGCCGGCGGCGCGCAGGCTGCCCAGCTCCGCCGCCGCGCCACGCACCTGCACCAGCTGCGCCCGCCCGGCCTCGACCGCCAGCGCCAGCTCGGCATGCTGCCGGCCCAGCGGATGCCAAACCAGCGCCCATACCAGTGCGATCACCGCGACGAGACCGCCGACCGCCAGCACCTGCCGCTCCCGCGATGCGCGGGCACGCCACCAGGCAGCGATCATGCGCCACCTCCGCTGATGCGGATGCGCGCGTCGACGCCGGCCTGGCCGCCCGCGGGATCCTGCCCGGTCTGGCTGGTGCCGGTGATCTCGGCGCGCAACCCCGGCAGCGCCGCCAGGCGCTCGCGCAACAGATCCAGCGTCTGCACGTCCGGTGCGCGCAGGCCCAGTTCCAGGGCGCCGTTGCGGTACTCGAGGCCGCGCGTCTGCACGCGCGTGCCACTGGCCAGCACCGGCGCGATCTTCGCCAGCAGGCCGAGCAGTCCATCGCCGCTACCGCCGCGCAGGCCCTGCAGCCGCAACTGCAGCAACTGGTCCGGCTGGACGCCGGCCAGGGCATCGCCGTCCAGTTCGGGCAGCGCCTGCCGGACGCTCTCGCGCATCGCCGCCTGCAATTGGTCGGACTCGCGTTGCAGGCGCATCACGCCCAGGCCGCGCTCGGCCAGGCCCAGCAGCAGCACTACCGCGGCCAGCGCCGCCGCGAGCCGCCAGCGGCGCCCGCCGGCCGCACCGCGGTGCGCCGGCGCGAAGTCGCCCTCCAGCAGGTTCGCCGGTATCCGCGCCAGCCCTGCGGCGAGGAACGCCAGCACGTCGCGCTGGCGCTCGTGGTAGCGGCCGGCGCCCGCCAGTACCGGCGCGCCGGCGCTGCGGAAGTCGTACACCTGCAGCTCGGACGCCGGAACCCCGGCCTGGCCGAGCCAGTCGGCCAGGCCGTCGGCAGGGCAGGCCATGCCCGCGTCCGGCGCCACGCGCAGCACGGCGCGGCCCGGCTCGACCAGCGCGGTGGCGGGCGCCAGTGCCAGCGTCTCCGGCAACAGCACATCGGGTTTGATGCCGCGCGCGGCGAGCTGGTCGAGCCAGTCGCGCAGGCGCGCCCGCGCGACCACCAGCACACCGAGCCGGTCGGCTTCCGGCCCCGCCAGCGGCACCGGCACGAACTGCTGCTCCTCGACCGGCGCCAGCAGCAGGTCCTCCACCGCGAACGGCAGCGCCCGCAGGAGCTGGGCGCGACTGCGCGCCGACAGCGTCACGCCGGCCAGCAGCACGTCTTCGGAAGGCACCAGCACGACGATCTGGCGCGCCTGCGCGACGATCGCCGGTGGCGGATCGCCGGCCACGCCCGCGCCGGACCTGCCGAGCCAGGACACCTGCCCGTCGGGACTCAAGCGCAGCAGCAGGCGATCGGACGTAGCGGAAGCCATCGGCAAGAGATTTCGGGTGGAGCGGCCGGCGCACCGCACGCGGCCAGACAGGCCGGCATGATCCCACAGGAGGCCGGTCGAACACGATATTGAGGCTTTGGCAGCGATTGCTTGACATCGCCGCGGGCAGACTGCCGCGCCCTTCGTGCCGTGAGAACCCGCAACCGATGACCCGCTCCACAACCGGCGGCGGCCGCGCCGTCCGCCCGGCACCGCCCCTGCGGACCTGGCGACCGGCCGCTTTGGCCGCCGTGCTGGCCGCCGCACCGCTGGCCGGCGCCCAGGTCCCGCCCGACGGCGGACTCGCTCCGCCACCACGTATGGATTCCGCCGAAGCGGCCACGACGACCGCCGCCGCTTCGACATCGCCGAATGCCGGCAGCGCGGCATGCACCGTGACCATCGATCCGGCCAGCCGGACCTCGGTCAGCAATGCCTATTTCGGCGTGTTCCTGCCGCAGTCGCTGGCAGCCATCGGCTGGACCGGCACGATCACGCCCTGCGCCGCCGGCACCACGACGGCGGCCTACCTGGCGGCGACGATCGAGCGCGTGAATTTCTACCGTGCCCTGGCAGGGCTGCCCGGCACCGTGGCGTTGATGGACGCCACGGCGGTACAGGGCGCGCAGGAGGCGGCCCTGATGTTCGCGGCCAACGGCCAGATCAGCCACAGCCCGCCGGACGGCTGGCTGTGCCATACGGCGGCCGGCGCCGGCGCTGCCGGGGCCTCCAACATCGCGCTGGGGCTGGCCGGCCCCGACGCGATGGTCGCGTACATGGACGACTACGGCAGCGGCAACGGCATGGTCGGCCACCGCCGCTGGATCCTCTACCCACCGCAGGCGCAGATGGCGTCCGGCAGCATCGACGGCAGCGCCAGCTGGCCCTCCAATGCGCTGCGCGTCATCGGCGGTTTCGGCAACCGTCCCGCCACGCCCGGCGGCGTGGCCTGGCCGCCGGCCGGCTACGTGCCGTGGCAGCTGCTGCCCGGCCTCTCCAACCGCTGGTCGTTCTCGTGGCCGGGCGCGAACTTCGCCCAGGCGACCGTCACGATGACACGCGACGGCCAGGCGCTCGGCAGCGTGGGCTACGAGCCGCTGGCCAACGACATCGGCTATGCCGACAACACCCTGGTCTGGCTGCCGCAGGGCATGAACTACGGCCAGCCGGCGCGGGATACGGTCTACCGCGTGACGATCAACGGCGCCAGCGGCAACGGCATCCCGGCCAGCCTGTCCTACCAGGTGGTGGTGTTCCACCCCGACGGCCCGCCGGAAACCCTGTTCGGCAACGGCTTCGACGGCTGAGCGCGGCGGCGAGGCCGCAGCGCCGGATGCCGGCCGGGATCAGAACGGGATGTCGTCGTCCTCGAAGGTGTCGGGCGGCTGGTTCGAGGAGGCCGGCGGTGCCGAGCGCGCCGGCGCGGCACCACGGGCCGGGCCGCGCTCGCGGCCGTAGCCGCCACCGCCACCACCCCCGCTTCCGCCGCCACCGTAGCCGCCTTCACCGCCACCGCCGCCGGCACCACCGCCGCCGAGCATCTGCATCTCGTTGGCCACGATGTCGGTGGTGTAGCGCTCGACGCCGTCCTTGTCGGTGTACTTGTTGGTCCGCAGCGAACCCTCGATGTAGACCTGCCGTCCCTTCTTGAGGTACTCGCCGGCGATCTCGCCGAGCTTGCCGAACAGCACCACGCGGTGCCATTCGGTCCGCTCCTGGTTCTCGCCGGTCTGCTTGTCGCGCCAGGATTCGGAGGTGGCCAGGCGGATGTTGGTGATCGCCGCACCGCTGGCGGTGTAGCGGGTCTCCGGATCGGCGCCGAGGTTGCCGACGAGAATGACCTTGTTGATACCACGTGCCATGAACAGAAACCTCCGGGAATGCGGCGCGCAGTGCGCGCTGGACGAGGCGCAGGATAGTACCGCGAAAGCGGCCGGGCACAGAGCGCCGCCTTTTCGCCGCGGGCCGTAGGAAATCGCCCCGGGGCCGCCCGCCGGCGGACAGCACGGCGCCCGTTTCGCCGTTGCGTTCTGCTGCGCCGCACGAAAGAATGCGGCCGCCGGACGCGCACCGGCGCGCCGGCCGCCTCGATGCGGCACGGCGCGTACGGCCGCGGTCGCGCGCCCCTCTCACGCCAGCCCCCCGAGGATTCGACGAACACGTGAACAGCACCCCTGCCCTGCTCCCGGCCGACGCGCCGTGGATCGTGATCAAGTTCGGCGGCACCAGCGTCTCGACGCGGCCGCGCTGGGACACCATCGCGCGCATTGCAGGGACCCACCGAAAACAGGGAAAACGGGTGCTGATCGTGGTTTCGGCGTTGTCGGGCATCACCGACCAGCTCAAGGCGATCGGCGAGGCCTGCGCCGACGCCGCGCGCTGCCGCGCGTTCTACGTCGGCATCGTCGAGCGCCATCACGCGCTGTTCGACGACCTGGAGCTGCGCTCGCGCAACGCCCTGGACGGCTGGCTGGCGCGCCTGGACCAGCTGCTCGGCGATCCGCGGCGACCGGCCGGCGTGCTGTCCTGGCAGGCCGAACTACTCGCGCACGGCGAGCTGCTGTCGAGCACGCTGGGCGCGCTGTACCTCAATGCCACCGACCTGGCCACGCACTGGATCGATTCGCGCGACCACTTCCGCTGCGAGGCGCTGCCGAACCAGAGCGAATGGGGCCGCTGGCTGTCGGCCTCGGTCGAGGCCCGGCCGGACCCGGCCGCCGCCGCTGCGCTGGCCGCGCGCGGCGATGTCTTCATCGCGCAGGGCTTCATCGCGCGCAATGCCGAAGGGATGACCACGGTCCTCGGCCGTGGCGGCTCGGATACCTCGGCCGCCTACTACGGCGCCCTGCTCTCGGCCGAGGCGGTCGAGATCTGGACCGACGTGCCCGGCATGTTCAGCGCCAATCCGCGCCAGGTGCCCGATGCGCGGCTGCTGTCCCGGCTCGACTACGCCGAAGCGCAGGAGATCGCGACCACCGGCGCCAAGGTGCTGCACCCGCGCTGCATCCACCCGCTGCGCGAAACGCGCGTGCCGCTGCGGATCAAGGACACCAACCGGCCCGACCTGCCCGGCACCGCGATCGGCTGGAGCACGGTGCAGACGGCGCCGAGCGTCAAGGCGATCAGCTCGCGCAAGGGCATCACCCTGGTCTCGATGGAGTCGATCAGCATGTGGCAGCAGGTCGGCTTCCTGTCCGACGTGTTCGCCGCCTTCAAGGCGCACGGCCTGTCGGTGGACCTGATCGGCTCGGCGGAGACCAATGTCACCGTCTCGCTCGACCCGTCCGACAACCTGCTCAATTCCGACGTGCTGGCGCGGCTGTGCGCGGACCTGGAACAGTTCTGCCGGGTCAAGGTGATCGCGCCCTGCGCCGCGATCACGATGGTCGGGCGCGGCATGCGCGCGATGCTGCACAAGCTCTCGGCCGTGCTCGCCGAGTTCGGTGCGCTCGACGTGCATCTGATCTCGCAGTCGTCAAACAACCTCAACCTGACCTTCGTCGTCGAGGAAGGCCTGGCCGACACGCTGATCCCGCGCCTGCACGCACTGCTGATCCGCGCCGAGGCGATGCGCGTGGACGACGGCGCCGTGTTCGGCCCGAGCTGGCGCGAGCTGGCCGAAGGCGCGGCCACCGCCGCGCCGGCCGCCTGGTGGCGCCGCCGCCGTACGGCGCTGCTGGAGCTGGCCGCAGCCGGTACCCCGCGCTACGCCTACGACCTGGACCAGGTCCGCACCCAGGCGCGCGGCCTGACCGCGCTCGGCGCGGTCGACCGCTGGCACTATGCGCTCAAGGCCAATCCGCAGGCCGACATCCTGCGCACGCTGCACGCCGAAGGCTTCGCGTTCGAATGCGTCTCCTTCGCCGAGGTGGAGCACGTCCGCCGCACGCTGCCGGATCTCGCACCCGAGCGGATCCTGTTCACGCCGAACTTCGCGCCGCGCGAGGAGTACCGCGCCGGACTGGCCGCCGGCGTGCGCGTCACGCTGGACGCGCTGCACCCGATCACCGAATGGGGTGCAGATTTCGCCGGCCACGACATCCTGCTGCGCGTGGACCTCGGCAGCGGCCGCGGCCACCACGACAAGGTCAAGACCGGGGGCGCCCAGTCCAAGTTCGGCGTCGCGCTGGACGAGATCGAGACCTTCCGCGAGCACGCGCGCCGGCACGGGGCGCGGATCGTCGGCCTGCACGCGCACCTGGGCTCGGGCATCCTGGACGCCGGCCACTGGCGTGGCGTCTGCGCGCAGATGGCGAGCCTGGCCGAGCGCTTCAACCGCATCGAGATCCTCGACCTCGGCGGCGGCCTCGGCGTGCCTTCGCGGCCGGAGGACGTGCCGCTGGACCTGGCCGAGCTCGGCGCCGCGCTGGCCGAGGTGCAGCGCGCCTATCCGCAGTTCCGGCTGTGGATGGAGCCGGGACGCTACCTGGTCGCCGAAGCCGGCGTGCTGCTGGCCCGCGTGACCCAGGTCAAGCGCAAGGGCGAGGTGCACTACGTCGGCATCGACACCGGCATGAACTCGCTGATCCGGCCGGCGCTGTACGAGGCCTGGCACGCGATCGTCAACCTCTCGCGCCTGGACGAGCCGCCGACCGACCTGGTCCAGGTGGTCGGCCCGATCTGCGAGACCGGCGACGTGCTGGGCCACAACCGCCGGCTGCCGCCCTGCCGCGAAGGCGACGTGATCCTGATCGCCGAAGCGGGCGCCTACGGCGCCGCGATGGGCTCGCGCTACAACCTGCGCGAGCCGGCGGCCGAGGTGGTCGTCTGATCGGCGCGCGCGCCCGGCTGCACCTGGTCGCCGCCGCGATCCCGGCCGGCATCGCGGCCCTGTGGGTGCTGCTGCTGGCCGGGGGCCCGCTCGGCGCGGCCCTCCGCCGCGTCGCCCTGGTCGCGGTGCCGGCGGTGGCCGCCACCGGGCTGGCGGCCTGGCTGCGCTGGTCGGCCCTGGAGCGGCGCGCCCGCAGCGGCAGCGGCGGCTGGCAGACCGGCATCGGCATGGCGGCGCTGAGCCATGCGCTGTTCGGCCTGCTGCTGGCGCTGGCCCTGATGCTGGCGACGGGACCGGCCTACTGGATCCACGGCGGCGGCTGGAACCTGCCGCTGCAGGCGCTGTTCTTCTCGCTGGCCTCGCTCGGCGCGGTCGGCATTCCCTCGTTTCTGTTGGCCGCGTGGCTCGCGCAGGACACCGCCGCGCGGCGACGCAAGGAGCTTGCCCGTGACCCTGCCTGACCCGCGCGCGGCGCGTGCGTTCCGCTTCGTCGGCCGCGACTACGTCGACGGCGAGGTGCGCCTGACCTATGCGTTCGACGACGGCCCGGACCTGGTCGAGCGCATCGGCTTCCCCGGCGCGCCGCAACCGGCACCGGACCGGCGCGCGGCGTTCGAGCGCGCGCTGGACCTGCTGCTCCTGGTCGCCGGTGTCAGCTACTACAAGGCCGGCATACCGCGGCAGCTCGCGATCGAGGGGACGCTGCCGGCGACACCGACCGCAGCCCTGCTGGAGGACCTCTACCGGCACGGCCTGGGCGAGTTCGCCTGGCACAACCGCCTGGACCTGCGCGACCGGATCGCCTTCCCGGCCGTCGCCGGCGACGGCGCCGCGGCACCGGCCCTGCACCTGCCGCGCCGTACCCTGGTACCGATCGGCGGCGGCAAGGATTCACTGGTCAGCGTGGAACTGCTCAAGCGGGCCGGCGAGCCGGCCACCGCGGCATGGATCGGCACGTCCCCGCTGATCGAGGCCTGCGCCGCGCGCACCGGCCTGCCGACGCTCAACATCACCCGCCAGGTCTCGCCGCTGCTGTTCGAATACAACCGCGCCGGCGCCTGGAACGGCCACGTCCCGGTGACCGCGATCAACTCGGCGATCCTGGTCGTCGCGGCGATCCTCTACGGCTACGACGCGATCGCGTTCTCGAACGAACGCTCGGCGTCGAGCGCGACGCTCGAGTACGAGGGCCAGGCCGTCAACCACCAGTGGAGCAAGAGCTGGGACTTCGAGCGCGGGTTCGGCGAGGAGGTCGCGCAGCGGATCGCCGCCGACCTGCACTACTACTCCCTGCTGCGTCCGCTGTCCGAGCTGGCCGTGGCCGAGCGCTTCGCGCGCGAGAGCCGCTACGACGCGGTGTTCTCCAGTTGCAACCGCAATTTCCGCCTCCTGGGCCCGAAGCCGGCCGACCGCTGGTGCGGCCAGTGCCCCAAGTGCCATTTCGTGTTCCTGGCGCTGGCGCCGTTCATGCCCAAGCCGCGCCTGCTGGGGATCTTCGGCGGCAACCTGCTGGACCAGCCGGAGCTGGCCCCGGGTTTCGACGCGCTGCTGGAGTATCGCGACCACAAGCCGTTCGAATGCGTCGGCGAGGGCCGCGAGTCGCGCGCCGCGCTGGCGTTTCTCGCACGCCGCGCGGAGTGGCGCGAGGACGCCCTGGTCGAGCGCTTCACCACCGAGATCCGGCCGCAGCTGGCCGCCGGCGAGCTCGCACTCGAACCGCTGCTGGTGCCGTCCGGCGAGCACCGCATCCCGGCCGCCCTGACCGCCCTGGCCGAGTGCGGCTGACGATGCGCATCGCCGACCTCGCCGGCCTGCGCGTGGCGATCTGGGGCTACGGCCGCGAAGGCCGGGCCGCGATCGCCGCCCTGCGCCGGCGCCTGCCGGCGCTGCCGCTGACCGTGCTGTGCCGGGCCGACGAAGCGGCGCAGGTCCGGGCCGACCTGGCGGCGGCACCCGCGCAGCCGCAGGCCGAGCCGACGCGGATCCTCACCGCGGCGCCGGATGCCGCCACGCTGTCGGCCTTCGACGTCGTCATCAAGTCGCCCGGCATCAGCGCCTGGCTGCCGGACCTGCTCGACGCCCGCCGCAACGGCACGCGCTTCACGTCCGGCACGGCGCTGTGGTTCGCCGAGCATCCCGAGGCGCGCGTGGTCGCGGTGACCGGCACCAAGGGCAAGAGCACCACCACCGCGCTGATCGCGCATCTCCTGCGTCGCAGCGGCCGTCGCGTCGCGCTGGCCGGCAACATCGGGCTGCCGCTGCTGGACCTGCTCGACCCCGCCGAGCCACCCGACTGGTGGGTGATCGAGCTGTCGAGCTTCCAGACCGGCGAGGCCGGCGAGGTCGCGGTCGGCCTGGTGACCAACCTGTACGAGGAACACCTGGACTGGCACGGCGATCGCGCGCGCTACGTCGCCGACAAGCTGCGCCTCGCCGATGCCGCGCGCGTGCTGGTGGTCAACGGCCTGCAGCCGGAACTGCAGCGGCTGACCGCGGCCCACCCTGCGGTCCGCTGCTTCGGTACGCCCGAAGGCTGGCATGTCGCGGCCGGCGGCATCGCCTGCGGCTCGCGGACACTGGCCGCCTCCGGCGTGCTGGCGCTGCCGGGACGCCACAATGCGCTCAATGCCTGCGCCGCCCTCGCCACGATCGAGGCCGCCGGCGAGGACGCCGTCGCCGCCGCGGCCCACCTGGGCAGCTTCCGTCCGTTGCCGCATCGCCTGCAGCCGCTGGGCGAGCGCGCCGGCCTGCACTTCGTCGACGACAGCATCGCGACCACGCCGCAGGCCACGCTCGAAGCCCTGCACAGCCTGGCCGATCCCGGCCGCGCGACGGTGATCGTCGGCGGCCACGACCGCGGCCTGGACTGGCAGCCGTTCGCCGCGGCGATGCACCGGCAGCCGCCGCAGGCGATCGTCGTCAACGGCGCCAGCGCGGCACGCGTGGGCGCACTGCTGCGCGAGACCGGCGGCGGCTACCGCCTGCGGATCGTCACGACGCTGGCCGAGGCGGTGGCTGCCGCGCGCGAGGAAACGCCGGCCGGCGGCACCGTGCTGCTATCGCCCGGCGCGCCCAGCTTCGACCAGTTCCGCGACTATGCCGAGCGCGGACGCGCCTTCGCGGCGCTGGCCGGCTTCGACCCGGACACGATCGGCTCGATCGAAGGCCTCGGCATCGCCTAGGTGCGACCGGCGCTGCCACGCCGAAGCAACGAGCAGCCGCAGCATCGGCGCCGGCCAGGGATGAATGCCGCGGGCGCCGATGCGCCCTTCGTCAATGCGGATACCGAACACCACGCCGCCCAAGCGCAGGTGCGGCGCCCCCCGGTTGCAGCGGCGATGTACGCGCGACCAGGCGCGTCCACCGCACGTCGGCGGCTGCCTCGCGCACGCCCGCTCCGCGCGAAACCGCCGGGCTCCGGCTTGACAGGCCCGGCCGGCTGTCGGAGGGTGCGCGCACGAGGCTCGGCCCGGATCGGCCGATCCCACCAGGACGGCCGGGCGTGGATTCCGAGGATTTCCCGACATCGACGGCCGGCGCCGAACGCGCCGGCTATCGCAATCAGCTGGCGATCGCCGATACGTTCTCGCGCTCGGCGACGAGCGGCTACCTGTACCTGATCGGGGCGGTCGCGGCGATCCTGGCCTCGGACATGCACGCCGCCTATCCGGTCGCCGCCGGCGCCCTGCTGGCGAGCTTCCTGCTGCTGGCCCTGGTCCGCCAGTCGATGCGGCCGCCGGCAGCGGACGGCGACGGCGGCGCCTGGGTCCGGCGCTACACCGGCGTGATGGCGCTGAGCGCGCTGCTGTGGGGCGGCATGCAGGTCTGGATCCTGCTGGACGACTATTTCCCGGCGCCGGTCCGGACGCTGTCGCTGTTCGGCACGATCGCCTATGCGACGGTCTTCGCCCACCTGTACACGACGATCCTGCGCATCGCGGTCGCCGGCATCGCCGCGATCTTCCTGCCGCCGCTGATCGTGCTGTGGACGATGCCCGGCCTGCACATGCTGGCGGCCGCATTCGGGCTCTACGGCGGCTACCTGGTCTTCGCGATGCTGCGGTCGCGCCGCGACTACCTCAAGCAGCTGGACCTGCACGAGGCACTGCGCGAACAGCGCGACCGCTACGCGCGGCTCAGCCGCACCGACGCGCTGACCGGCCTGGCCAACCGCCGCCACTTCGCCGCGAAACTGGACGCGGCGATCGCGCAGCCGGGCACCGATGTCGCGCTGCTGCTGCTGGACATCGACCACTTCAAGGCGATCAACGATGCCCACGGCCATGTCGCCGGCGACGCCGCGCTCAAGGCGGTCGCCGAGCGGCTGCGCATCGCGTTCGGCGACCACGACGCGGTACTGGCCCGGATCGGCGGCGAGGAATTCGGCGTCGTGCTCAAGGGCGCCGTGGCGGCCGGCGCGCTGTCCCAGGCCGAGCGGATCCGTCACGCGCTGGCGGGCGATCCGCTGATCTGCGACGGCCGCTCGCTGCCGGTCACGGTCAGCATCGGCGCCGGCCTCTACGATCCGGTGCGGCACGCCGACGGCGATGCGTTCTATCGCGCGGTCGATCTCGCGCTCTACGCCGCCAAGGCCCGCGGCCGCAACCGCGTGCAGCCGGCCGCCGGCGCGACCGGCCAGGAGACGGCGGCCGAAGGCGCGTAGAATCGGCTTCCGCCTGCACGGCATGACGGCTTCAGGTTCCGATGCTGCAACTGATTGGTTTCGACGGCGACGACACGCTCTGGCACAGCCAGGACTACTACGACGCGGCCCAGGCCGAGTTCGAGCGCATCGTCGGCGCCTACATCGACCTGGCCGACGCGCGCGTGCACGAGCGCCTGCTGGCGATCGAGACCGGCAACATCGGCCTGTTCGGCTATGGCGCTAAGGGCATGACGCTGTCGATGATCGAGGCGGCCTATGACGTCACCTGCGGCCGCATCAGCGCCGCCGACCTGCACCGGCTGGTCGGCCTCGGCAAGGAGGTGCTGGCGCATCCGGTCGAGCTGCTGCCGGGCATCCGCGAAGCGGTGGAGGCCGTCGCCACCACGTACCGCGTCGTGCTCATCACCAAGGGCGACCTGATCCACCAGCAGGCCAAGGTGGTGCGCTCGCACCTGGCCGACCTGTTCCACCGGATCGAGATCGTGACCGAGAAGGACCCGCACGCCTATGCGCGCGTGCTGCGCGAGTGCGAGGTCCCGCCCGGCGCGTTCGCGATGGTCGGCAACTCGCTGCGCTCGGACATCGCGCCGGTCGTCCAGCTCGGCGGCTGGGGCATCTACATGCCCTACCACTCCACCTGGTCGCTGGAGATGGACACGGCGTTTTCCGCCGAGGATGCGCGCGTGGTCCAGGTGACCGACGCGCGCGGCATTCCCGAGGCCGTCGCCCTGCTCGACCGCACCGCCGCGACGCCCTGACCGCGACCGGCCACCGCGGCCGCCCGGGATGCCGGCTGCCGGCGGCGGCCGCGGCAGCCGGTCGGCCGCTGCGTCATAATCGGTGCACAAGCCACCGTCCGGGGCGGCTGCAGGCGGTACGGCCGGCCTGCGTGGGGCGCCCGGTGGCAGGCCGTCCATCGTCAGGGGATCTCCATGCTCCGCATACCGAAGGCCGCGCTCGTCGCGTCGCTGCTGCTTGCCGCGCTGCCCGCGCCCGCGATCCAGCCCTACCAGCCCGACCCGGCCACCGAGGCCACGCGCCGGATGCCGGCCCGCAGCTTCCACGACGACGCCCTCGACGTGACGCCGTCGCTCGGGCTCGATGCCGTTCGCGACGCCGTGCTGCAAGCACGCCTGGCCGGTTTCACGCAGCGGCACGGCACGGCGTGGGAATTGCGCTGGGATACGCGCGGCGACCGGCCGAACGTGGTCCAGGGCAGCGGCGTGCCGCTGATCCCGGGGCGCGGCAACACGCTGTCGCCGGCCGCGTTCGGCCTCGCGCCGGACGCGGTGCCGGACCGCGAACAGGTCGCGCGCGAGGGGCGCCGCTTCATCGACGAGACCGCCGAACTGCTCGGCGCGCGCGGCCTGGACCTGCGCCTGGACGAGGCGCGCAGCAGCGCGTTCGGCGACGGCAGCCCGCGCTGGTTCCTCGAGTACGCGCAGTATCACGACGGCGTCCGCGTCGAAGGGGCCTTCGTCTACCTGCGCATCGCGCACGGCAACATCGTGCAGTTCGGTGCCGAGCGGATCGGCGAAGTCGCCCTCGACGCGACGCCGACGCTGACCCGCGACGCCGCCTTCGCGGCGGCCTGGCGCGAGCTGGGCTTTCCCGCCGATACGCGGCTGGCCGAGACGGTCGAGGCCGGCACGCTGGCGATCCATCCGCGCCTGCCGGCCGGCGAGCAGCCGGGCATGGCGTTCTCCGGCGCACGGGGCAGCGGCTACGCCCACCTGCTGGCGTGGCGCTACGTCTTCCGCCTCGAAGGCGACGGGGCGACCTGGCAGGTGCTGGTCGACGCCCATGACGGCCACGTCGTCGAGGCGCGCGACCTGACCGTGTATGCCGACGCGACGGTCACCGGTGGCATCTACCCGAACACCAACACCGATCCGGAGATCGTCGTCCCGTTCCCGTTCACCGCCGTCACCAACAACGGCGCCAAGGTCACCGACAGCGAAGGCGTCTACGACTACACCGGCGGTACGGCCACCTCGACGCTCAACGGCCGCTACTTCCGCATGAGCGATGCCTGCGGATCGATCTCGCTCAGCAACACCAGCACCGGTAACCTCGACTTCGGCAGCGGCTTCGGCACCGACTGCACCACGCCCGGTTCCGGCGGCGCCGGCAATACGCATGCCTCGCGCAGCGGCTTCTACCACCTGACGCGGATCAACGAGAAGGCGCGCTCGATCCTGCCCGACAACAGCTGGCTGCGGACCACGGTCACCGCCAACATGAACATCAGCCAGACCTGCAACGCGTCCTGGAACGGCAGCTCGCTGAACTTCTTCAAGTCCGGCGGCGGCTGTTCCAACACCGGCGAGATCGCCGCGGTGTTCCTGCACGAATGGGGACACGGCCTGGACAGCAACACCGGCGGCGCCGCCAACGAGTACGGCAGCGGCGAAGCGGTCGGCGACACGTTCGCGTTCCTGGAAACCCGCGACAGCTGCATTGGGCCGAACTTCCGGCCCGGCCGGGTCTGCTTAGGCTGCACCACGTGCACCGGCGTGCGCGACGTCAACGATTTCAGCCTGCTCGGCTCGCGCACGCTGGCCACGCCCGCCAACGTCACCGCCTCGTCAGGCATCAACTGCGGCGCCTATGTCGGCCTGACCGGCGTCGCCTGCCCGTACGTCGCGTCCAACGGCGCGCCGTACCGCGGACCGATGGGCTACGAGGGGCACTGCGAGAGCTACATCGCCTCCAGCGCCAACTGGGACCTGGCCCACATGCTGATCGACGCCCACGGCGAGGAGAAGGGCTGGCGGCAGATGGACCAGATCTGGTACGCCAGCCTGACGCCGTCCAAGAGCGCCTACCGGGTGGAAAGCGGCGGCCAGTGCAACACCGCCGCGACGGTCAACGGCTGCGGGGCCACCAACTGGTACACGGTGTTCGTCGCGGCCGACGACGACGACGGCAATCTCGCCAACGGCACGCCCAATGCCTGCCGGATCTGGGACGCGTTCAATGCACACGGCATCGCCTGCGGCACCCGCCCGGCCTGCTCGGCCAGCGCCGCCGATTTCGCACTGGCGGTACCGGCCGCCGCACAGGCGGTGTGCGCCGGCACACCGGCCACCTATCCAGTCGAGGTGATCGCCGAGGGTGGCTTCAACCAGCCGGTGACGCTGGCGGCCACCGGGCTGCCGGCCGCTGCCAGCGCGAGCTTCGCACCGAACCCGGTCTCGCCGGGCACAACCTCGACCCTGACGATCGCCACCGGCACCGCGACGCCGCCCGGCAGCCACGCGATCACGGTCAACGGCACCGCCGCCGGCAGTCCCGGCCACAATGTGGCGGTCGCGCTGACGGTCTCGGCGCCGCTGTCGGCGCCGCCCGTCCTGCAGACGCCGGCCGACGGCGCCAACGGGGTCGCCACGCCAGTCGCCTTCACCTGGTCAGCGGTACCCGGCGCAACATCCTATGCAATCGAGGTCGCCACCGACCCCAGCTTCGATACCTCGGTCGCCAATGCCAGCGGACTGGTCGCGACGACCTGGACGACATCGGCGCTCAGTGGCGGCACCACCTACTACTGGCGCGTGCGTGCCACCAATGCCTGCGGGACCGACGCCCTGTCGAGCGCGTCGCGCTTCACCACCACCAGTCTGGTCTGCCGCGATCTCAGCCTGCCGATTCCGGACGAGGGCCAGGTGAGCGACGACATGACGATCTCCGGTACGCGATTGCTCCAGCGCCTCAATCTGCACATCAAGACGACTCATTCGTACGTCGGCGACCTCACCTACACGCTCAGCCACGGCGGCCACGACGTCGTCGTGATCCATCGCCCAGGCGTGCCGGCATCGACCTGGGGTTGCGATGGACAGGACATCGACGCGATCCTCGACGATCTGTCGACGGAGCCGGCCGAAAACATGTGCAACGCCACGCCTCCGGCAATCGCGGGCGTCCTTCGCCCTAACCAGTCATTGGACCTGGCCTTCGGCGGTCAAAGCATCGGCGGCACCTGGACGCTGACCGTTGCCGACAACGCCAGCGGCGACACGGGCGTGCTCACACATTGGTGCATCAGCCCAGCCTTCATTCCGGACTATACGGTCGGTGGCATGGTCGGCGGCCTGACTGGCACCGGCCTGGCCCTGCAACTCAACGGCGGCACCGCACTGCGAATCGAAGGCAACGGCAGCTTCGTATTCTCGGAGCGGATCAGCACCGGCGGCGCCTATGCGGTGACCATCGCCACCCAGCCGGTCGATCCCGAACAGGCCTGCACGGTCGCCAGCGGCAGCGGCACCATCGGCACCACCGATGTCACCGACGTCGTGGTGACCTGCCGGACCGACGTCACCGACCGCCTGTTCGCCGACGACTTCGAAGCCAGGCCCTGATCGCAGGCACCGGTACGAGGCGGGTCCTCGTACCGGTGCGGCGGACATCACCTCGCGGCGGAACACCGGCCCGCTGCCGGCGTGGTGGCCGATTCGTCGACACGATCACGAAGATCGGTCGAACCGGCACGACGCGTTTAGCCGGTGTTTGCGCAGGCTCGGCCAGGATGCGCCATGCCCCTGCGCACCGACACCGCATTCACCTTCGGTCTGGAGGAAGAACTCTTCCTCGTCGACCCGGACAGCCGCTGCGCGGTCTCGCGCATGCCCAAGCGATTCCTGTCCGACTGCCGGCGTGCGCTCGGCCAGCACATCGGTCGCGAATTGTTGCAGTCGCAGATCGAGATCGTCTCGCCGGTGTTTTCCGATGCCACCACGGCGGCGGCGACGATGACGCGGTTGCGGTGCGAGCTGGCGCAGACCGCGCAGCGGCACGGCCTGCGCGTGCTCGCCGCCGGCACCCAGCCGTTGACCGCCTGGCGCAGTCAGGTCGTCAGTGCGAAGCAGCGCTACGAACGCCTGCTCGACGACTACCAGATCCTCGGCCTGCGCAACCTGGTCTGCGGCCTGCACGTCCACGTCGGCGTTCCCGACGGTATCGACCGGGTGCGCCTGATGAACCGCCTGCTGCCGTGGCTGCCGGTGTTCCTGGCGCTGTCGGCCTCCTCGCCGTTCTGGAGCCGCCAACCGACCGGCCTGCAAAGCTACCGGCAGGCCGCCTACGACGAATGGCCGCGTACCGGCATCCCGGACCTGTTCGAGGACCAGGCCGGCTACGACGCCTTCGCCGACCTGCTCGAACGCG
Source organism: Dokdonella koreensis DS-123 (assembly GCF_001632775.1). Classification (NCBI taxonomy): domain Bacteria; kingdom Pseudomonadati; phylum Pseudomonadota; class Gammaproteobacteria; order Lysobacterales; family Rhodanobacteraceae; genus Dokdonella; species Dokdonella koreensis. Next base: position 969,178 of record NZ_CP015249.1, on the reverse strand, counting down.
GCGGCGCCATCGACGGCCGGCAGTCGATCTGGTGGGCGATCCGCCCCTCGCACCGCTTCCCGACGCTGGAGCTTCGCATCGCCGACAGCTGCACCCGGCTCGAGGACAGCCTGGCGCTGGCCGCGCTGTTCCGCTGCGTCGTGCATGCGCACCTGCACGGACCGGACCCCGACACGCGCCAGGGCGCCACGCTGCGGCGGCTGGTCGACGAGAACCGCTGGCGTGCCAAGCGCCACGGCGTCGCCGCCGACTTCCTGGACGCCTCCGGGGAACGGCACGGCGTCGGCGCCTGGATCGACCGGGCCAGCCCGGACATCGAACGGTCCGCGCACGCGCTCGGCGCCGGCGACGTCCTCGCGCCGATCCGCCGCATCCTCGCCGGGGGCACCAGTGCCGACCGCCAGCTGGCGCTCTATCGAGCGGCGCGCGACGCCGGTGCCGGGCGGGTCGCGGCCCTGCGCGGCGTCGTGGACTGGCTGATCGAGGCGACGACACCGGCCGCCGGCTTGCCACCGCGCGAGGGCTTGGACGACGATACCGGCCGGGCCGCCCGCGCCGCCGCCGCGCCATCCACCTGTCCATGACCGGATCCGAGACTCCCCGCAAGCTGATCATCGGCGTTTCCCCGCGCATCCTGCGCCAGGTGCCGCAGGAACTGGGCTTCCGCGGCAAGACGCTGCAGTACCTGGAGCAGTCGGTCGCGCAATGGGTCATGGCGCTCGGCGCCATGGTGGTGATGGTGCCGACGGTCGAGCGCGACAGCCTGATCCGGCGCGCGCACATCGACATCCCCGACATCGTCGCCGCGCTGGACGGCCTGATCCTGCAGGGAGGCGCCGACATCGATCCGGCCGCCTACGGCGAGGCGCCGACCCATACCGTGGGCGCGATCGACATGCTGCGCGACCGCTTCGAGCTGGAACTGCTGCGCGGGTTCGCCGCTGCCGGCAAGCCGGTGTTCGGCATCTGCCGCGGCATGCAGCTGATCAACGTCGCCTTCGGCGGCACGCTGTACCAGGACCTGCGCGCCGACGGCGCAACGCGCGCCAACCACGTGCATGCCGATCTCTACGACGAGCACGTCCACGCGCTGCGGCTCGATCCGGGAACCTGGGCCGGCCGCATCTACGGCGACCTGCACGAAGGCCGCGTCAACTCGATCCACCACCAGGGCGTCAAGGCGCTCGGCCGCGGCGTGGTCGCCGGCGCCTGGTCCGACGACGGCGTGGTCGAAGCGATCCGTGTGGACGGCCCGGCCTTCGTCGTCGGCGTCCAATGGCACCCGGAATTCCACGACGGCCGCAATGCGGACCTGCTGCCGGCCGACCCGCTGATGCAGGCCTTTCTCGACGCCGCCGCGCAGGCGCGCCGGTGAACCGGCCCGCGGCGTCGCGGACGGGCCGCCGTCGCGCCCGCCGTGGCCGACTCGGCCGCCGCACGCTATATTGCTTCGCAATGACTTCTGAGCCATGGGTGGCGCCTCGTTGGTGCCGCCCCGATGCCTTGTGACCTGAGCTACCGCAGAGCCCCCTCGTGAGTCCACGCGAACGTCCCCGCTATCGGCCCCGCTACCGGTTCGGCGCGTTCGCGGTCGATCCGGCCACGCGCGAGATGCGCCGCGACGGTACGGTGCTGACGGTCTCGCCGAAGGTCTTCGACTGCATCGTCCACCTGATCGCCAACCGCGACCGCGCGGTTGGGCACGGTGAACTCGGTGCCACGGTCTGGAGCCGGGCCGACGTCACCGATACACAGATCCGCCAGCTGATGCGCAAGGTGCGGCGCATCCTCGACGACGACGGCGAGCAGCAGGCGGTGATCCGGACGATCGCGCACTTCGGCTTCCACTGGGTCGCGCCGACGATCGAAGAGGATGCCGCGCAGGCGGCCCGTGAAAGCGAGCCGCTCGCGGCCGCCCTCTCTCCGCCGCCGCGCAACACCGCGCGCGTACGGCGCTGGTTGGTCCGGGCCGCGCTGGCCTTGGCGGCCGGCACGGTGACGCTCGGCAGCGTACTGTGGCACCGCGATCGCGATCAGTCAGCGCAGGGGCCGGCGTTCGCCCGGGCTGCCGGCGCGACCGGTGTGCTGCCGACCGAAGTGACCAGTCCCGGTGACAGCGCCGACTCGACCTGGATGCGCCTGGGCCTCATGGATTTCGTGGTCGGCCGGCTGCGTCAAGCCGCCGTGCCGGTGATACCGAGCTCCGACATCGTGGCGCTGAGCCGCGACGGTGGCGATGCCGGCGAGCTGGCCGCCCGCGTGCGCGGTGCCACGGGCGCGACGGCAATCGTCGCCACCTCGGCGATGCGGCAATCGAACGGCTGGATGGTCCGGCTGGTGCTGCACGATGCGCAAGGCAGCGAACGTGTCGCCCGGGCTTACTCGCCCGACGCTCTGCTCGCGGCCCAGGCGGCGGCCGATCAGTTGATCGCTTACTTCGGGAAGAACCCGCCGCTTTCCGTCGGCGACGCCCCACCACCCTCCACGGCTCAGTTGCTGCAACGCATCGAGGCGGCACTGCTGGCCGATGACTTCGCCGGAGCGCAAACATTGATCGAAGGCGCTCCCGCCGCCGTTCGCGAGCTTCCCGAGATTCAATTGCAGTTGGCGCGGATCGACAATGCGAACGACCGCGACGCAGCCACGCGCGAACGGCTGACCAAGCTGCTGACCACCGTTTCAGCCGAGGACGATCCGGTCCTGCGTGCCCGCGCACTGAACCTGATGGGCTTTCTCGACACCGTCGACGTCGAGGCCTCGGTCCGCAGCTACGACGAGGCGATCGACCTGCTGGACCCGCTCGACAACCCGGTCTACCTGGGCTCCGCACATCTCGGGCGGGCGATCACCTACGCGATCGCCGATCGCAGCGCGCTCGCGCGCGCGGACTACGAGCGCGCGCGGGTGTTGTTCACCATGGCCAATGATTCCCTCCAGTTGGCCCGGGTCGACAACGCCGAGGCGGGCCTCGACGCTGCCAGCCATCGCGCCGCCGAAGCACTCCCGCTGCTGGAGCGATCGATCCGTACGGTGGAGCGTTTCGGTGCGACCGAACGGCTGATCACACCCGTCATCAACCAGATTCAGGTCCACCTGCAACTCTTGCAGGCCGCGCCGGCGCTGGCCCTGTATGAACGCATGCGGCCGAAGCTGGCCGGCGCCACGAGCAAGGAGTCGCTCAACTACCTCGACTTCACGGGTGCCCTCGGCCTGATCGCGAACGGCCGCCTGACCGAGGCGCGCACGCTGCTGGCAGCAGTCGCATCTGCGGCCGATCCAGTCGAGGAAGCAGGTCTGCGCGCGATGATCGAGGGGCAGCTCGCCCAGCTCGCGTTGGTCCAAGGCCGCTTCGATGTCGCGGCTGAGCAGTCCGCCCGCGCCCTGGACGCGCTGGCGGGCGTGCGCGGCTTTTCCACGACCCGGGTCGATCTGGCATTGACGCGCCTGCGTGCGCTGCGCGGAGCCGGCCGTCGTGCCGAGGCGGAGGCCGAGACGGCCGACCTGACGCGGCGGCTCGGCGCCCAGACCGTGCATGAAACGGTCTTGCGCGTGCACCTGGCCGAAGCCGAGCAGTGCTGGGCCGACGGCCAGCACGAGCGCGCGATTGCGATCTACGACACGGCCACGGCCACGGCCGAACGCGAAGGCACGCCCTACCACATCCGCATGGTGGCCGAGTCCTATGCCGGCGCCCTGCTCGACGCCGGCGATCCGGCCCGCGCCAGCCTCGTCACGGCGCGGCTGGGGCGGTGGGGGGCGGAGGATTTCGACGTCGCCCTGATGCAGGTACGGCTCTACCACGCGCTCGGCCAGCCGGAGGCCTGGCGAACCGCGCTCGGGACCGCCCGCGCCCTGGCCGGCGAGCGACCGATTCCACTGGCCGTGCAGGTGCCGCCGGTCGCCGGGAGCGGCCTGGTCCAGCAACCCTGACGGCGGCGGCGGTGCGCAAGCAACGGGCCTAACGGTCCAATGGCCCGGAAAGCTCACCTGACGGTTTGCTCATCGGTCCCGCCCGACCGCATCCGGCACGCTTCGAAACCTCCTGGAAACAATGCGTTGTAAACGCCAACCACGGCCTGTCGACGGACCGATCATGTCCGCCGCTTGCAGGCCGAGCGTGTCGGCTCCTAGGTTCGATACCCGTCCTACGGCCCGTCCCGCAGGCGACCATCGAACCCACGAGGATCTTCCGTGACTCTTCGCACGCCCTCCCGACGCGCCGCCAGTGGCCCGTCGTCCCTGCCGGTCCTGGCGCTCCTGATCGCGCTGCCGGGCGCGGTGCCGGCCGCGCCGGCCGGCACCGGCCTCACCCTGACGGTGGGCCTGACCCCGCATGGCGACAGCTCGACCTGCGGCAGCGCCAGCCATGCCCAGGTCAATGTCGGCGACGTCGTCGACTTCTGCTACACCGTCACCAATACCTCCCCGACACCGCTGGCCTACTCGACCCTCGAGGACAGCGCCAGCGGCCGCCTGCTCGACCACGCCGCACTGGCGCTGGCTCCCGGCGCCAGTCAGGTCCACCACCATCGGATCGTCGCGCGCACCAGCGCCACCCATACCGTCACCTGGACCGCCCAGGACGACCTCATCCGCTACGCTTACGACGACACCCAACCGCTCGACTTCGTCGACGTCCGCAGCACCGGCACCGCATTCGACATGAACGCCTGGGGCGGTGAGCGCGAGATCGTGCTGCCGTTCGCGTTTCCGTTCTACGGAGTCGCGAGTGACCGCCTGTGCGTCTCCAACGGCGGCTTCATCAAGGCGCTCGGCTCACGCTGCGACGGGCAGATCCTGTTCATCGATGACAACAGCCCGCTGCAGACCGGGCGCGCGCCATTCGACGCCAACGGCTTCATCACGCCGTTCTGGGACCTGCTCAACAACATCCAGGGCGGCGTCTGGTGGCAGGTGCGCGGCCAGGCACCGGACCGCCGGCTCGTCGTGCAGTGGGATCGCGGGCACGTCTTCTGGGGGGTCAACTGGACATCGACCGGCGAGACGCCGGGGCGGCTGAGCGCCCAGGCTGTGCTCGGCGAGGACGGCTCCATCGCATTCCAGTACCAGAACACGATCTTCGGTCATGAATTGCTCGGCAACTACGACCCGGAAGGCTGGGACAACGGCGGCTCGGCGACGATCGGCCTGACCGCCGACCGGCGATTCGGCGCGGCCGCATCGCCGTATTCCTACAACACGCCGATGCCGCGCCCGGCGCCCTCCTCGATCCGCTGGACCCGAGGCGGCGCAGCGACGGTGCTGGCGGCCAGCGCCACGGTGACGCTCGACGTCGGTGGGCCGGTCATCGCTGCTTCGCCCGTCACGGTCGCCGCTACCGCTCCGCTCGGGAGCGGCGCACCGGTGACGGCCACGCTGACGATCGGCAATGCCGGCGACCGCACACTGGACTGGTCGCTGGTCGAGGGCGACTCGGCAACCGGCTACCGGCCACCGCCGATCGCCGCGCCGGCAGCGCGGCCCATCGCCGAGCGGTTGGCCGAGTACCGGCGCCAGCACGACACGCTGGCGGCCGAAGCCGCCGCCCGGCCACCGGTAGCCGTGCCGCCCACGGCCGTCACCGGCGCCGCCGGCTGCGGTCCGGAAGTGCCGGGCCTGATCATCCACGACGACGATTCGGCCGAAGACGCATTTGGCAGCAATTCGACGTCGACCACGCTGCTCGACAAGTTCACGCCGACGTTCTATCCGGCTACGTTCACGACCGTGTGCACCGCCCTGACGCGCGACGGCAGCCCTACCGCGCAATTCGCCTACGAGGTGGCTGTCTTCGACGACAACGGGCCCGACGGCGGCCCGGGCGACCTGCTCGGCACGGTAGCCGCCACCGCCTCCACCCCGACCTATCCCAACTATGCATTCAACCGCGCAGACCTGAGCTCGCTCGGCATCACGCTCGACAGCGGCAGCGTCTACATCGGCGTACGCCTGCCGGCCGGCGGCTATGCGTCCCTGGACCGAAGCGCCAGCGATGCCTTGTCGCGCAACGAGCCCGAAGCGAGCTACTACCGGGTCGCCGACGGCAGCTTCTTCCCGCTCGTCACCAACTCCGGGCCGATCCGCTCGCTGCTGGTTCGCGCCGAGCAGACCGCACCGGGCTGCACGAATCTGGCCGACGTCCCGTGGCTGTCGTTGGCGGCCACGTCCGGCAGCATCGCCGCCGGTGCCTCTCCAACCACGATCGACCTCACGCTGGACCCGACCGGCCTCGCCGAAGGCGTGCACACGGCGAACCTGTGCATCGCCAGCGGCTACGAGAGCGTGGCGGTTCCGGTGGCGCTGGCAGTCGGGAACTTCGTACCGGCCGCGGCGCTGGACACCGCGCCGGTCGACCTTACGCTCGAGATCGGCACCTCCGGCAGCCGCACGCTGACGCTGGCCAATGCCGGTCAACCCGGCAGCCTGCTGCACTACCGCCTTACCGAGACGGCAGGCAGCTGCGACGCGCCGGGCGATGTGGCCTGGCTGCGCGCCGCACCACTGCAGGGCCAGATCGCCGCTGGCGCATCGGCGGCCCTCACGCTCGACGTCGACACCGCCGGTCTTGCGCTCGGCGACCACGCCGCATCGCTGTGTATCGCGACCAGCGATCCCGACCAGCCCCGAATCACCGTGCCGATCGCGCTGTCGATCCGCGTGGTCGACGCGCTGTTCGGCGACGGTTTCGACATCGAACACCACCCGCCCGGCATCTACACCTCGCGCGAGGCGTTCCTGCCGCACGTCCAGACCGGATACTACGAAGAAGGCTTCACCGGTGTGCCGGCCAACCAGGAGATCTTCGCGCCGCTGACGTTTTCCGGCGCCGGCTTTTCCTACAGCATCTACACACAGAGCGGCGCTCACGCCGGCCTCTACAACTTTCCCGGCGTGATCTCGCACAACAACAGCGCCGATCAGATCGTCATCACGTTCACGACGCCGGTGACGGCGGTCGGGGGCTATTTCTGGGAGAGCAACGGCTACGGCGACGGTTCCGGCGGACCGATCTGGCTGAGCTTGAGCGACGGCAGTTTCGTGGCGCTCGGCAACACCAACCAGGCGCTTTCGTTCCGCGGCTTCACCAGCCGCGTGCCGATCACCAGCCTGATTGTCGATTCGCCCAACAGCAACTCGGCGTGGGCGAAGCTCGACAACCTGATCGTTGGCCGCAAGCGATGAACTGAATCCGCCTCCGCCGCATCCCGCGGGGTGCGGCGGCCGATCCATCCGGCCGGCACCCCGCTCCGATCCATGCCCTGTGGCCCTACCGCTAGCGGCGTCGCCGCCGGTTGCCGAGGCATACCCATCAGGCCCTCTTTTCGGAATCCACCATGCCCATATCGCCCCGTCCGTCCCACTCCGCGCCGGCCCGTGCAGCCGCAACGCCCTCGCCGCGCATTCGAGCCCACATCCAGCCGCTGGCCGCCGCCGTGCTGCTGGCCCTCGCGACGCCTGCGGTGCTCGCGGCGACGCTCCCGGTCACCAGCTGCGCCGACGACGGCGGCAGCGGCACGCTGCGCAACGTCGTGGCGGCGGCCAGCGAGGGCGACACGGTGGATCTCACCGGGCTGGCCTGCCCATCGATCACGCTGACCGGCGGCCAGATCGCGGTAGCGCGCAACGCGCTGACGATCATCGGCCCGGGCCGCGATGCACTCGCCATCGACGGCAACGCACTCGGCCGGATCTTCTTCCACAGCGGTAACGGTACGCTGGCCCTGACCGGCCTCACGCTCACCAACGGCCGCGCCGACGCGGCCGTGGACATCGCCGCAGGCGGTTGCGCCGCTTCGGCCGGCGGCGCGCTCGCGCTGACCGACTCGACCGTTACCGCCTGCATCGCCTCCAGCAAGGCCGGCTCCGGCGGTGTGGCCGGGGGCGGCCTCTACGCCCGCAACGGCATCACCGCGCTGCGCAGCACGATCTCGAACAATGTCGCCACCGGCGTCGTGCCCGGCGGCGCTGCCGTCAACGTCGCCGGCGGCGGCCTCGCCACCGGCCTGAGCGGCACGATCACGCTGACCGACAGCATCATCAGCGGCAACCGCGCCGAGACCGGCGGCGCCACGGCACTCACGCAAGTCAGTGGCGGCGGTGTAGTCACGCGCAACCTGACGGCGACCAACAGCATCATCACGAACAACTTCGCCGGCTGCGACACCGCATCGACGGCCTGCATCGCCGCTGCGGGCGGTGGCGTAAGCGTCAGCACCTACGGCGCGCAGATGACGCTGACCGGCTGCACGATCGCCCACAACACGATCCAGGCCTCCGGGCAGGCGCTCGGCGGCGGCATCTACGTCGCCGCCAACGGTTCGAACCGCACCGTCAGCCACTCCCAGATCGACGGCAACACGGCCTTCAGCGAGGCCGGGCAGGCCGCCGGCGGCGGCATCCACAACTTCGGCGGATTGTGGACGCTGAGTGCTTCGTCCGTCAGCGGCAACGCCGCCGACATCGGCGGTGGCGTGTTCGCCGACTACAACGCACTGACGATCACCAACAGCACGATTTCCGACAACACAGCCGGCAACGCCGGCGCGCTATTCCAGGGCAACCGCTCCGGTTACTACATGCAGACGATGCCGCTGCGCGTGAGCAACAGCACGATCACGGCCAATGTCGCCACCGCCGCAACGGCGACCGGCGGCGTCGGCGGTGGCATCGTCGATACACAGGCAGTGGGGGCCAGCCAGTTCCAGAGCACGCTGATCGCGGGCAACCAGGCGCCCAACGCCAACCCGGTGCGTGCCGACCTGATCGCCTTCCGCGGCGAGATCACCGGCGCCAACAACCTCATCGTCAACGCGGCCGGCACGACACTGCCTGCCGGCACGCTCAGTGCCGATCCGCTGCTCGGCCCGCTGCAGGACAACGGCGGCCTCTCGCGGACGCGGGCGCTGCTGCCCGGCAGCCCGGCCATCGACGCCGGCAACAACGGCCAGAACCTGGCGACCGACCAGCGTGGACCAGGCTTCTCGCGCGTGACCGGCCCCGCCGCCGACATCGGCGCCTTCGAGTACCGCCTCTTCCTCGCCCCGACGCTCGGCCTCGCGTTCGCGCCCGACGCGATCCTCGGCGGCGAAACGTCCACGCTGACGATCACGCTGACCAATGCCAACGACGTCGCCGCCCGACTCACCACCGACCTCGTGGGAGCGCTGCCCGCGCCGGTCGTCATCGCCGAGCCGGCCGAGGCCACCACCTCGTGCACCGGCGGCAGCCTGACGGCCACACCCGGCGCCGGCAACTTCGCGCTCGCCGCGGGCGCGACAGTTCCGGCCGAGGGTTTCTGCACGGTCAGTATCGCGGTCACCGTCAACGCCAGTGGCGTATTCACGCAGACGCTCAACGCCGGCGCCCTGCAGACGACCGTCGGTGCCACCACCGATCCCGCCAGTGCGACACTGACCGTCACCGCGCCGAACCTGCCGCCGGTCGCCGCAGACGATGCCTACACGGTCGTTCTCGACAGCGTGCTCAAGGTCGCCGCGCCGGGCGTGCTCGCCAACGATACCGACCCGAACGCCGACCTGCTGACGGCGGCGCTGGTGGCCGGCCCGAACCATGGCACGCTCTGGCTCGATGCCGCCGGCGGCTTCGTCTACCGGCCCGATCCGGGCTTCCTCGGCACGGACGGCTTCACCTATGCCGCCGGCGACGGCCAGGCGACGACGCCGGCGATGGTGACCTTCACCGTCGTCCGGCCGCCCAACGACGCGCTGTTCGACGACGGTTTCGACGCCCCCTGATCCCAGGCGATGCGCGCCCCGCCGGCGACGGCGGGGCGCGCGGTCCGGGGGGCGATGGGGCGGACCGACAGCACGAACGCCCCGCTTCTGGAACAATCGTTCCCCCTGGCGGACGCCGATGCTCCTTTGGCGGGAATGATTCGACACTTCATACCGGGCCCGAAAGGCAGCTCGACGCCCGACCCCGCGAAGTACCGTCGTCGCGCCGGACGGAGCCGTCCCTGATGCGCCGATCCGGCATCGCCGGCACCTCGCTGCTGGCCTGGCGCAACCTGGCGCACGACCGCGCACGGTTTGCCGCGACGATCATCGGCGTGGTCTTCGCGGTGATGCTGATGGGCGTGCAGCTGGGCCTGCTGGTCGGGTTCACGCGCACGACCTCCGGCCTGGTCGACCATACCGACGCGGACCTCTGGATCACCCCGGCCGGCACCACCAACCTCGACATCGCCGGCCGCCTGGAGCTGCGGCGGCGGCACGAGGCCCTGGGCGTGCCGGGCGTGGCGCGCGTCGATCCGCTGATGATGCAGTTCGGCTTCTGGACACGCCCGGACGGCGGCAGCGAGAGCGTCGGCATCGTCGGCTTCGACCCGGCCACGGGCCAGGGCGCGCCGTGGAACCTCGCCGAGGGCGCGATCGCCGACCTGCAGCAGGACGACGCGGTCGTGATCGACCGCCTCTACGCCGGCAAGCTCGGCGTGCGCGCGATCGGCGATACCGTCGAGATCAACCGCCGGCGCGCGCGCGTGGTCGGCTTCACCCAGGGCATCCGCACCTTCACGCAGAGCCCTTACGTGTTCACGCATCACCGCAATGCCCTGCGGCTGGCCGGCTTTCCGGACACGCAGACCACCTACCTGCTCGTCCGCACGACCGCCGGTGCCGATGCCGAGGCGGTGCGCCGCGCACTCAAGCAGCGGCTCGGCGCGGTCGACGTCTGGCACGCGCGCGACCTGGCGCGGCAGGCGCAGACGTACTGGATGATCACGACCGGCGCCGGATCGGCACTGCTGCTGGCGGCCTCGCTGGGCTTGATCGTCGGCATCGTCATCGTCGGCCAGACGCTGTACGCGACGACGATGGACCGGCTGCCCGAGTACGCCACCTTGCGCGCGATCGGCGCACCGAACGCCTACCTCAACCGCGTCATCCTCAAGCAGGCGGCGATCAGCGCCGTGTTCGGCTACACCGGCGGCATGGCGGCCGTGCTCGCGGTCGTCGCGCTGTCCTCGCGGACCAACGTCGCCGTGGCGATGCCGCCGTGGCTGGCGCTGCTGCTGGCGATCCTGACGATCCTGATGTGCGCGCTCGGCGCGGTGGTGTCGGTACGGCGGCTGATCCGCATCGATCCGACGACGGTGTTCCAGTGAGCGGCGGCCACGTCGTGCGCCTGGCCGGTGCCCGGGTCGTCTACGGCCACGGCGCGACCGCGTTCGAGGCGCTGCGCGGCATCGACCTGACGATCCGTGCCGGCGAGCTGACGCTGCTGCTCGGCCCGAGCGGCTCGGGCAAGACGACGCTGCTGCAGGTCATGGGCTGCCTGCTGCGCCCCACCGGCGGCGAGGTCGAGCTGTTCGGGCAGGCGCTCGCCGGCCGCGGGCCGGAGGCCCTGGCCCAGCTGCGGCTGCGCCACGTCGGCTTCGTCTTCCAGCACTACAACCTGTTCCCGACGCTGCGGGCCTGGGAAAACGTGGCGATCGCGCTCGACCTCAAGCAGGTGCCGCGGGCGCGCCAGCGCGCGGTGGCGGGCGACCTGCTCGAACGCCTCGGGCTGGGCGATCGGCAGGCCCATTTTCCGGCGGAACTGTCCGGCGGGCAGAAGCAGCGCGTGGCGATCGCCCGCGCCCTGGCCGGCCGGCCGGAACTGCTGCTGGCCGACGAGCCGACGGCGGCGCTGGATGGGCGCACCGGCCAGGAGGTGGCCGGCGTGCTGCACGCCCTGGCACACCAGGACGGCTGCGCGGTGGTCGTCGTCAGCCACGATCCGCGCATGGAGCGGTTCGGCGATCGTATCCTGCACCTGGAGGACGGCCACCTGAAGGACGACCGCCGTCCGCCCCGGCCGCCCGACCCTCCGCTTTCCCCGCCTTGAACGAACCTCGTCGTCCCATGCGCCCGACCCTCATCGTCTTCCTGCTCGCGCTCGCCGGCTGTGGCGGGGCCCCGGCGCCCGCGCCGGCCACCGCGGACGCCGGCACACGCGTCGCCGCCGGCGGCCTGGTCGAGCCGGCGAGCGAGGAGCGCGTCATCATTCCGCAGCTGTCGGGGCGGCTGGCACGCGTGCTGATCGACGAGGGCGACAGTGTCGTCGCCGGCCAGTTGCTGGCCGAGATCGAGAACAGCGAGTACCGCGCCGCCGTGGCCGCGGCCGAAGCGCAGGTCGCGCTGCGCAGCGCAGAGCACGAGCGCCTGCGCAACGGCGCACGGACCGAGGAGATCGACCAGGCCGCGGCCGTGCTCGCGGCGGCGGCGGCACAGGAGCGGCTGGCCGCGGCCGAAGCGACGCGGCGCCGGTCCATCGCCGAGCGCGGCCTGATCAGCATCGAGCAGCGCGAGCAGGCCGACGCCCAGGCAGCCGCGACACGCGCCGAGCGCGAGCGTGCCGCGGCGGCCCTGGCGCTGCTGAAGGCCGGTGCGCGCCGCGAGGACCTGGCTGCGGCCGAAGCAGCGCTGGCGGCGGCCGTTGCCGACCGCGACCGCGCCGCGGCGCTGCTCGAGAAGAGCCTGATCCGCTCGCCGATCGACGGCACCGTGCTCAAGCGCGACCAGCGCGAGGGCGAGACCGTGGTGGCGCTGGCGCCGATCCCGCTGGCGCGCATCGGCGACCTGCGCCGGCTGCAGGTGCGCGCCGATGTCGACGAACTGGACATCGCCCGCATCCGGGTGGGCCAGGACGCCTACGTCAGCAGCGATGCATTTCCCGGGCAGCGCTTCGCCGGCCGGGTGGCCCATGTCAGCCGGCGCATGGGACCGCGCAACCAGACCTCGGGCGATCCGGCGGAGAAGCAGGACGCGAAGATCCTCGAAGCGCTGATCACACTGGACGGCCAGCCGCCGCTGCCGGTCGGCCTGCGCGTGGACGTGTTCGTCGCGACGCCGGCGCGAACGGCCGGCGAACGGCCGCCGCCCTGACGGACGGCGGCCGCGGTCGTACCCTATCCGCTGCGGCCTACGGCTTGGCCAACTCGACGTCCTGGGTGATCAGCAGGCCCTTCGGCGTCACCCGGACGCGCTGGTCGAAGCGCTTGAACCACTGCTCGTAGAGCGCATACAGGCGCAGCTGGCTGTCGATCGCGTCGCGCTGCTCCTCCGGCATCGCGTCGGCGAAGCGCCGCGTGGCGTCGCCGATCACGCCGTAGAGCCGGCCGCTGTAGCGGAAGCCGAGCAGCTGCGCATCGGTGGCGGCCGGTTCGGCCAGCCAGGTGCCGAGGTCGGTCGCCGCCGCGCCGGTGCCGAACGCCAGGGCCAGCGCCTTGGGTGCCAGCGCCGCCTGCGCGAAATCGACGAAACCGGCCGCTTCCGGCGGCAGCGGCAGGTCGACCGGCGCGCCGCCGGCGGTCAGCTGCACGTCGCGCAGCGTCGGCACGGCCAGTTGGGCCATGCTGACCAGGGTGGCCGGATCGTCGCTGGCGATCAGCAGCTTGCCGGCGAAGTCGGGCTTGTCCTGGCCTTTCCACGTGAAGCGGTCCAGGCTCAGGCGCAGGCCGGTCAGGTCGCTGAGCGGCGGCGGCACGGTCTGGTCGAGCTTCTGCTGGAGGTCCTGCGCGCCTTCGTTGACGAAGGCGAGCGCTTCGCAGCGATACGGTGCGGCCACGATCGCATCGACCTGCTTCTCGACGAAGGCCTTGGCCTTGAGCACCGGCAGCGAGAAGCTGAGGTCGAGCAGCGCATCGCCGGTCGCCGCGGACCCGGGCGGCGACACCGCCAGCCCCTGCAGGCCCTGCACGAGCGCCGGATCGAGTTCGAGCAGGCTGTGCATCGTCATGTGGCCGGCGTCGAGCACGGTATAGCCGAAGCTCGCGCGCGGCGCCTTGGCGACGATCGCGTCGAGCTCGCCGCGGCAGGTCTCGTCGAGTGCCGGCGGTGCTTCCTCGGCCAGGCGCGCAAAGGCCTGGTAGCCCGGATCGCGGTCGATCAGCGCGACGATGCGGCGCAGGTCGACGTAGCCGCTGCCGTACGGCAGGTAGCCTTCGGCCTGGTTCAGCGCGGTCAGGGCGCCGGACGCCGCCAGCGACTGCTCGGGCCGGTCCAGGCCCAGCAGGCGCCGCTTGAGCGCCTCGTCGGCTTCGGCCGGCGCCACCGTCAGCACCAGGTGCGTGCCCTGGATCGCCATCAGGCCCTGCACCTTGCCGCCGTCGACGATCCACAGGTCCTGGTCACCGATGCGGCCGGTACCCAGCGTGGTGCCGGCCTTGGCCTCGACCCGGGCCACGGTCGCGCGGAACGCCTCGGCATCGGCCAGCTCCAGGCGCAGCACCGGCACCAGGCCGACGCCGTAGATCGCCGAGCGGACCTTCGTGCCGAAGCCGATCTCGGCCCATTTCTCCGGCGTGTCGCGCGGCGCGATCTCGTCGAACAGCGCGCGTACCACGCGCGCGGCGTCGGCGTGCTTGGGATCCTTCTCCAGCTCGCCCACGATCGGGCGGACCTGCTCGAACATCAGCGGCCAGAACGCCTTCATCTGCGTCGCGAACACCTCGACCGTGGCGTCGGGCAGGACCTCGACGTTGGCCGCGACATAAGGCGTATCGGCCGGCACGTAGCCGAGCGGATCGGCCGGATCGGTCTTCTTGCCGCAGGCGGCGAGCGCGACCAGCGCACAGGCCAGCGCGAGGCGTTTGCTAAGGATGCCCATGAAGTTCTCCCTGATCGGATGAAAAAAGTGTCAGCGGTCCAGCAGCGTGGCCAGGGCCGCCATGCGTACGAACACGCCGTTGGCGACCTGGTCCAGAATTCGCGATTGCGCCCCGTCGGCGACCTCGTCGGCGATCTCGATGCCGCGATTCATCGGCCCCGGATGCAGCACGATCGCGCCGGCCGCCGCGCGCGCCAGGCGCGCCGGGTCCAGCCCGTAGCGGGCGTAGTAGTCGCGCTCGTCGGCGATCATCGCCGAGGCCATGCGCTCCTTCTGCAGCCGCAGCATGATGACGACGTCGACACCGGCGATCGCCTCGTCGAAATCGTCGTGGAGCGCGCAGCCGGGAAAGTCGGCCGGATCCGGCAGCAGCGGTGCCGGACCGCACAGCCGGATCTGGCGCACGCCGAGCGCGGCGAGCACCTCGGCGTCGGAACGCGCCACGCGCGAGTGGCGCACGTCGCCGCAGATCACCACGCGCAGGTCCCCGACCCGCGGCTTGGCGTCACGGATCGTCAGCGCGTCCAGCAGGCCCTGTGTCGGGTGCGCATGGTTGCCGTCGCCCGCATTGAGGATTGCGGCGCGGCGCGCGTGACGCGCCAGGCGCGCCGGCGTACCGTTCTCCTTGTGGCGGACGACGAACGCATCGCAGCCCATCGCCTCGAGCGTCGCCAGCGTGTCCTCCAGCGTTTCCCCCTTGCTGGTGGACGAGCTGGCGATGTCGAAGTTGACCACGGTGGCGCCCAGGCGCCGCGCCGCCAGCTCGAAGCTGGTGCGCGTGCGGGTGGACGGCTCGAAGAACAGGTTGACCACCGTGCGGCCGTCGAGCAGCGCCGTCGGCGCGGGGCCGGCGGCGAAGCGCTGCCGCAGGTCGGCGGCACGGTCGAGCAGGCCGAGGATCTGCGCCGGTGCCAGATCGCGCAGCGTGATCAGGTGCGGCAGGTCGCCGGCGGTAGCGGTGGATCGGGTCATGGGGCGCTCGGAAGGTCCGGAATGTCGGGGGCGGCCATCCAGGCCTCCAGGATGATCTGCGCGGCCAGCGCATCGAGCGCCTTGGCGTCCTTGCGGCGCGCGGTGCCGCGCGCGCGCTGGTCGGCGAACCGGCGGCTCGCTTCGCGCGAGGTATAGCGTTCGTCGGCGGTGAAGACCGGCCGGCCGTAGCGGCGCTGCAATGCCGCGGCGAAGGCGCGGGCGCCGCGCGTGGCCGCCTGCTCGCCGCCGTCGAGCGTCAGCGGCAGGCCGACCACGAAGGCGTCCGGGGTCCAGTCGCGCACCAGGGCGTCCAGCGGCGCCCAGTCCGGGCCGCCGCTGCCGTTGCCGATCGTCGCCAGCGCACGCGCGCTGGCGGCCAGCCGGTTGCCGACCGCCACGCCGATCAGGCGGCTGCCGTAGTCGAAGCCGAGCACGGTGAGGAAGGATTCAGGCGTTGCCGACATAGCCGGCCAGTTGCACCAGGTCGCTGACGCCGAGAATCGCGGCGGCGGCCTGCCAGCGCCGGTCCAACGGCGTCTCGAACAGGATCTGCTCGCTGGCCGGCGCGGTCAGCCAGGCGTTCTCGCGCAGCTCCTGCTCGATCTGACCGGCGCTCCAGCCCGAATAGCCCAGCGTCACCAGCGACTGGCGCGGACCGTTGCCCTCGGCGATCGCCGCGAGGATGTCGCGCGAGGTGGTCACGCTGATGCGCTCGGAAATGCGGAACGAGGACTCCCATTCGCCGTGCGG